>JAAFAL010000019.1 GCA_018222345.1 bacterium | reverse complement strand
GCCTCATCGGGCTCTAGCGGTTTCTCAGGGGATTTACTGGTCTCAGCGTCGTTCTGGCCAACCTCATCCGAGGCGGCAGCAGTTTCATCTTCGTCTTTCACGTGCCCGTCGCTATTCAACCGTTCAGCCCTTCACCGTGTTGACTGCCCCATCAGCCAGGAAGCGCGTAGTGTACCCAGTTATGGGCGGGTGCGGGCGTCATTGTTGCGCTGGATAGACCTCTAATGCACCCACACCGCTATGCGAACTGTGAATTTCGTACTCAAACCGGCCGCTGCGCGTTGCTTCGACTGCCAGCGTCGCCGGTTTGTTGGCTTGCAGTTGCAGCGTGACGTCATAGCCATGCAGATGTAATTCATCGTTGCGGTCACTCAGCACAGTGAGTTCGACAGTCTGCCCTTGCACAACACGCACGGCCTCCGGGCCTTCGGCCAAGCGGCCATCACGCAGCTCGATGCTAGCCTCGACTATAGCTGGCGTGGCCGGCTGCGGGGGCTCCGGCGCTGTGGCCTGCGGTTCATTGCTTGTGTCGGTTTGCGCATTGGGCAATGTGGCTGCCGGCTGGTTTGCAGGGGGAAGCTGCGTATCACCCGGCGCCGGTTTGAATAGTTGCCACGCCGCCAATAGCAGCACCGCTGTCAAGGCAATTGTGATGAATGCTTTCATGCAGCTTGCTCCAAGTCTTGCGGCACGGGCCAGTGTTCGATCTCCACGGCATCCCCGGGCGCCCACGGTTCGCGTTTACGCATGATGCGGGCAAACAAGGTGCTATCGAGGTGAGCACGCAACCAATGGCGAACGGCGGCATACGGCGCCGCGGCCCACCAGTCGCGATCAACCGCGGCGAACTGCCGCACGAATGGAAAGATGGCGTAATCCGCCAGCGTCGGGCGCGCCGCCACCAATGCATCACCATGGGTTTGCAAGGCCTGGTCTAGCTGGCTGATGAACTGGCAAGCGGTATCGCGCTGCGCCGCGGGGTCAACATCGTCGTAGCGGTTGGGGTACTTGTAGCGATCAAGCGCCTGTTTGAATGCGCCATCGTTGGCAGCGATTAACGCCGCTCCATCAACATCCAACCAGGCGTCGGGGTCGTTGCGCTGTAAGGCCCAGCGCATGATCGCCAGGCTTTCATCGATTACTGCACCGTCCGGCAACACCAACACCGGCACTGTGCCCTTGGGCGACTTGGCCAACATGCCAATCGGCTTGTCGCGCAGCAGCACTTCGCGTAGCTCCACGGCTTGGCCGGCGATGGCCAGCGCCAGGCGTGCGCGCATGGCGTAGGGGCAGCGGCGAAAACTGTAAAGAATTGGCAGTTGCTCGCTCATACGCGCCCGGCCTCATCGGCTTTGGGTGCTTGCGTATTACCCACGTGGCGCTGGCCACGGGCTTTGGCCAGCAGCACTTGTTTGTGGCGCTCGCGGCGGCCGGCGCGCTCAGCGTCAGTGAGCGCATCAAAGCAGCGGGCGCAACTCACGCCGGGCTCGTATTCCGGCGCCTGCTTATCGGCGTCGGACACCGGGTAGCGGCAGCCATAACACTGGTCATAACTGCCCAGCTCCAAGCCATGGCGCACAGCCACGCGCTCATCAAACACGAAGCACTCGCCCTGCCACAGGCTTTGTTCTTCGGGCACCGTTTCCAAGTATTTGAGGATGCCGCCGCGCAGGTGAAACACCTGCTCGAAGCCCTGCTGGCGCAGCAGTGCAGTCGATTTTTCGCAGCGAATACCGCCAGTGCAGTACATCGCAACCTTGCGCTTTTGCTGCCCGGCCAAGGCTTGATCGACGTACTGCGGAAACTCGCGGAAGCTGGTGGTCTCGGGGTTTTCCGCGCCGGCGAACTGGCCGATCTCAACCTCGTAATCATTGCGCGTGTCGATCACCAATACATCGGGGTCGCTGATCAGCGCATTCCAGTCTTGCGGGTCAACATAGGTGCCCACCGAGGCGGTCGGGTCGATGTCCGGCACACCCATGGTGACGATCTCGGCCTTGAGCTTGACCTTGAGCCGGTTGAACGGCTGAGCCAACGCCCAGGATTCCTTGTGCTCCAGCGCGGCAAAGCGCGGGTCGGCGCGCAAATGGGCCAACACCGCGTCGATACCTGCGCGGCTGCCTGCGATGGTGCCATTGATGCCTTCCGGCGCCAGCAACAAGGTGCCGCAAACACCGGCATCCGCAGCGACGCGCAGCAGCGGTTCGCGCAAGTCTGCGCAATCCGGCAGCGGCGCAAACTGATATAGCGCCGCGACAACAGTGCGCTCTAGCGGGTTTTCGCTCATCGCCTCATTTTATCAAGCCGCTCCGCGCAACTCATGGCGCGCTCATGCTGCTGCCTAATTGACCCGATCAGTCGATCCGCTCGAAGCTCAGGCCCGCGTGGGCTTCCAGCCGCTTGATCAGCGCATCACCGAACGCTGTCGCAGGTGTCCAGAAACCGCCCGGCGTGTCGTCGCGCTTGCAGTCCAAAGCCAGGCACACGCCCGCCTCGCCGAGCATTTTTGCGGTGGAGCCGTAACCGGGGTCGCGGTCGCCATACACCTTGGTTTGCAGGGTTTTACCGTCGGCCCCGATGGCAAAAAAGCGCAGGTCGTACATGCCGGCCTCTTGCTCGGCTGGGCTCGGGCCTTCGCCGGGTTTGGGCACGACCTTTTCCAGCAACCAGCGGGTTGGCGGGATGCCAGCAGCAACCATGAAGCCGCCGAGCCCGGCAGCGGCGGTCGTCGCGCGCATGCGGCCCTTGAAGCCGCCGCCAGTCATTACCGCTTCGTCATAAACAAAGTCTTCGCCGTACGGGTAGCCGGCAACTGCGTTCGAGCGATGCACGATGCGGGTGTTGATGGCGGCCATGACGAACGGCGTCAGCCAACTTTGCGCATGTGCATCGTGCTCGGCCATTTTCACGCTGGGTTGGCGTGTGGGCTGGGTTTTGCCAGCGACGGAATACGGGTTGGCCAACTCCTTGCGCAGCGCAGAGTCACGCGAGGCTTCTTTGACCACATTCATCAGGCTGGCCACGGTGCCGCCGGAGGCGCCGCCCTTGATGCGGCGTACGCGCATCTTGATGCGCGACGCCGGCGCGCCAAACTCGGCCTTGGCCTGCTGCTGGGTGTAGAAAACTCCCAGATCGGACGGGATGGAATCAAAGCCGCAGCAATGCACGATGCGCGCGCCGGATTTTTTCGCCGCGGCTTCGTGCTCGGTAATCATCTTGCGGATCCACTGCACTTCGCCAGTCAGATCGCAATAATCGGTGCCAGTCTCGGCGCAGATTTTGACCAGCGGCGAGCCATACAGCGCGTACGGGCCGACGGTGCTGATGATGGTGCTGGCCTGCGCGCACATGGCCTGCAGCGCGGCCTCATCTGCGGCGTCGGCGACGAGGGTCGGCAAGTCCTTGGCGCCCTGCTCGTCCTTGACGGCATCAAGCTTGGCCTGCGAGCGCCCAGCAATTGCCCAACTGACTTCGCCACCACTGACCCCGTGCCGGTCAAGCAGGTAGCGCGTGAGAATCTGGCCGACGAAACTCGTCGCGCCGAACACGATGATGTCGTAACTGGGCTTGGGCATGGGGCGTCCTTACTAAAGAATCAGCGCGCTAGCCTAACCAGTTGCGCCCGGCGCCGCCAACATACGCGGCTATCCGATCGGCCCAGAACGACAACGCCCCGGGCTAGCCGGGGCGTTGTCGTGCTCAAGAGCCAGATGCGCTGCCCTAGTTGGCAACCACCCGGAACTCGACCCGGCGGTTCTCTTCGCGGCCACCGGCGGTGTCGTTGCTGGCAATCGGCTCATACTCGCCATAGCCACGCGCGGTCAGCCGGCTAGCGGTGATGCCACGCTCGATCAGGTAGTCACGCACCGACTCGGCACGTTTTTGCGATAGCGCCAAGTTGCTTTGGGCGTCGCCACGCGAGTCGGTGTGGCCGGCAATTTCGATCAGCGATGCGCGCTGGCTGCGCAGGGTTTCAACGACCCCATCCAACACTTGTTTGGCGCCATCGGTGAGCGCTGCCGAGCCGGTGTTGAAGTTCACACCATTGAGCACGACGATTTGCCGCACTGGGCAACCGTTGCCATCCACAGCAGCGCCAACCACAGTCTCGGGGCAGCGATCGAAGTTGTCCGGCACGCCGTCGCCATCGCTGTCAGGCCCGGAGGCCACACAGCCATTGGCGTTGACGCTTGCGCCGCGGCGCGTGCCGGGGCATTTGTCGCGGCCATCAATCACGCCGTCGCGGTCGGAATCGCTCACGCAGTCGGTGCGGCCAGTGGTCGGGTCAACCACGGCCAACTCGCAGTCGCGTGTTTTCTGCGGCTTGCCCTTGGCTTCAAAATAAGCCGACAAGGGAATGTGCGCGCCAACAAAAAAGCGTACATCGGCCACCGAGTCTTCACCGGGATAATGTTCTTTGTTGAACTGGTATTGGTAGCGCGCATCGGCCCGCAGGCTCAGCCCCTTGGCAAACGGCAAGCCCAGTGGCACCAGCGCGCCCAAGCCAGCGTCGAGGCCCAGGTGAGTGTCGTTGTTGCCGAGGATGTCGTCTTCGGCAAAGCCCAGACCACCGAGTACGAAGGGGCGCACGCGCGTATTGAGCAGGCCGCCGAGGTCATACACATAATTGACGAAAAAACCGCTCTGGTAGTCGTCATCGCCGTCTAGGTCGCGCTCGAACACATTGTCGTAAATGCTCAGTTCGATGGCGCTGTTGGCAATGCCAATGGGGAAGCCCAAGCGCAGGCGGCCACCGATGCCGTCGTCATTGGCGCGGATGTCATCTACCGACACAAACTCGCCGCCCAGTTCGACATACGGGATGTCGTAGCCGGGGGCACTGACTGCCTGTGCGGTTGTTACGGCTGCGCAGGCAACAAGGCCACTGACCAAGGCAGCGCGGTTGAGAAGTCCCTTCATAATCATTCGTCCGGATTGAATGTGAGCGCCCACGTTGTCCCCGAGGCGCTGCGCGCTATTGTGCGCATGTAGGCCAAAACTGCAACACAACTTTGGCGAGTGTGCGGATGATAATGCACATTTATGACTGTTTGGCTGCACGCACCGCGTGACGCACCAACGCTGGGCCGGCGTAAATGAGCCCGGTATAGATTTGCACCAGGCTGGCGCCCGCCTGCAGCTTTTCCACCGCGTGTTCGGGCTGCGTGACGCCGCCAACGCCGATGATAGGCAAGCGCCCACCCAAGTGCTCGGCCAGCACACGCACCACGGCGGTCGCCCGCTCGCGTACCGGCGCGCCGCTCAAACCACCAACCTCGTCGGCATGCGACAAGCCTTGCACGGCATCGCGGGCCAGCGTGGTGTTGGTGGCAACAATGGCGTCCAGGCCGTTGGCCACGGCAGCATCGGCCATGGCGCGCACGCCATCGTCATCCATGTCAGGCGCAATCTTGATTGCAATGGGCACGTTCTGGCCGGTCGCATCTTGCAGCCTCACGCGGCTGGCGCTGAGCGCACCCAACAAGGCGTCGCGGGCATCACCGGCTTGCAGGTCACGCAGGCCTTTGGTGTTTGGCGACGACACATTGACGGTGATGTAGTCGGCCAGCGGCCAGGCCGCCATCAAGCCTGTGACGTAGTCATCGACGGCCTGCTGCGCAGGCGTCGCGGCATTTTTGCCAATATTGATGCCCAGCACCATGTTGCCGCGGCGCGCGCTGCGGACATTGCTCAAGGCTTTGTCGAGCCCGACATTATTGAACCCCAGGCGGTTGATCAGCGCCGTCTTGGCCGGCAGGCGGAACATGCGCGGCTTGGCATTGCCCGGTTGCGGCTTGGGCGTAATGGTACCGACCTCGGCAAAGCCGAAACCCATGGCGTTCCAGGCCGGAATGCACTCGGCGTTCTTGTCCAGCCCGGCCGCCAGGCCGATGCGGTTGCGAAACTGCAGGCCCATCACCTCAACCGGGTCGTCACCAGCGCGGCCGAACGCAGCGCCAGTAAACGGCGCACGCGCCAGGCTGGCGATGGTCAGGTGATGGGCATGCTCGGCATCCAGCGCAAATAGCGCCTTACGCGCCAGGCCGTAACAGGCTGACGGGATCATGTGGCGCGGCCCAGCGCCCGGCGCTCCAACCCCCTATGCTCCAACCAAGTTCTGGCCGCACACGCGCACGGTTTGCCCGGTAACGCCCTGCGCACCCGGCGTGGCGAAGAAGGTGATCAACTCGGCCACATCCTCGGGCATACCACCTTGCGACAAGGCGTTGAGGCGCCGGCCGGCTTCGCGCACACCAAACGGCATGGCCGCCGTCATGCGGGTTTCGATAAAGCCCGGTGCAGCGGCATTGACAGTAATACCGCGCTTGGCCAGCGTTTCCGACAGGGCCGCGACATAGCCAATCACGCCAGCCTTGGAGGCCGCGTAGTTGGTCTGGCCAAAGTTGCCTGCAATGCCGCCGATGGACGACACGCATATCACCCGGCCGCCATCGCGCAGCGGGGCTTTTTTGCCTTTGGGCGCTGTGGTCAGGGCGTCGTTAATCTCGAGGATCGAGCCCAGGTTGATGTCCAGCACCATGTCCCACCATTGTTCGCTCATGCGCGCCAAGGTTTTGTCGCGCGTCACGCCGGCGTTGTGGACGACGATATCGACACCGCTGAATTGCTCGGTAACGAAGGCGGCGATGCGGCTGGGCGCATGCTCCGAAGTGATATCCACCGCCAATGGCTTGCCGCCCGGTGTCGCCAAGTTGGCCGTCACTTCAGCCAAGGCCTCTTCTTCGCCGGGCCGGTCGAGGCAGATCACTTGCGCGCCTTCACGGGCCAGCGCCACGGCAATCGCTTCGCCAATGCCGCGCGCGGCGCCGGTGACCAACGCGACTTTGCCAGCCAACGGTGCAGCCCATGTTGTCGCCGCCTCGCCTTTGGCGGTGTTGCTGACGACCATGGTCTGGCCAGTCACAAACGCCGACGGTTTGCTGAGTGCGAAACGCACAGGCCCGGCCAGATGGGCCTCGGCGCCGGGCTCGACCAGAATCAACATTGCGGTAATGCCCTTCTTGCCAAATTCCTTGCCCAGGCTGCGCACAAAACCTTCGAGCGCGCGCGCGGCGGTTTTGGCGGCCACGCCTTTGGCCGATTCCGGCGGCGTGCCGACCACAAGCAAGCGGCCATTCGCCTGCACTTGGCGCGCGATCGGGTGGTAAAAGTCATACAAGGCGCGCAGCTCGGCCGGTGACGACAGCCCAGTGGCGTCGAACACGGCAGCATGCAGCTTGGTGCCAGGGGTATCGTCGCTGCCCGCAGTTGCGGTGCCGCTGGCTGGCACGTCAGAGCCATTATCGAAGCCCTCGACAGTGACGACCGCGCCACCCATGCCGGTGACGGCATCAGCCAACTGCGTGGTAACGCGCCCACCAGGGCCGGCGCCCAGCGCTACGGTTGCGTCGGTCAGCGGTTGCTCCGGCCAGGCGGCGTCGTTGCGCGCCAGCGACGGCGGGGTTGGCAAACCCAAGGATGAGACCACGCGGCGGCCAACCGGCGACTGCGTGAGTTCCAGATAAAAATCAGACATAAAGTTACGTGTCAGTCGTGGGGATTCGGGCACTGCGCGCTGCGCAGGTGCAATGTTGCAGCGCATGATAGGCCGCATTCGCATAGACTAAAAGTGTGATCGCCATGCTGCGCCTCGCGCGCGGATTGACTCGCACTGCTATGTGGTTGATATTGGGACGATCCGCGCGACTACAAACAACAAATCATCGGGCACTTAAACCGATCTGGGATCAGTTCAGGGGGAACTATGCTGCGTAAATCGACCATTTTCATGCTGCTGGTGGTGGTAGCCATCACCGCAGGCACCTATTTCGCAATGGAGAAATTCTTCGGCGGCGAAAAAGTCGAAGAAACTGACGACGGCCCAACTGCCGAGGAAGTGTTCTCAAGCAATGCAAGTAGTGGCCTGACGGCGTCAGGAAGCACAATGAGCAGCGAAGAGCGCGCCCTGCGTAGCGCCGCGCGCGCCGCCGCCGAGGGCGCAGCACGCGAAGCTGCCGAGGCTGCCGCGCAAGCTGCATTGGATGGCGAAACCTACACGCCAAACAGCACCAGCGCCGCCAACGACGCTGACCTGGAGGCTGTCGCCCGCGCCGCCGCCATTACCGAAGCACGCCGTGTCGCCGCCGAGACCGCGCGCAAGGTCATCGAAGATCAACTCGGATAAGCCCAGCCATGACTACACCTAGCGATCTGAAACTGCCCTCGCGCATGCACGGCGGCATTGCCGGCATGCTGATCACCTTGATCGTGATTGCCGCTGTGGGCGGCGCCACCTACTTTGCCGTGACCTCCATGTTGGGTGGTGACGACAATGCCAAACAACAAGCCAGCAGCGAATCACAAGGCCTGAGCAAAGCGGATGCCGAGCGCATTGGCCGCGAAGAAGGCGCCAAAGTTGCCCGCGAAGTCGGCTACCAAACCGCTTTGGACGTCGCCCAAGCCAGTGGCGGCGCAGCGCTTTACGGCGACAGCTACGCCAGTGCCGAAACAACTGACTACGGCAGCTATGGCAACGACAGCGCCAGCAGCGGCGACACTGAAACCGCAGATGCCAGTGGCAGCGACGCGTACAGCAGTGATGGCTACGACAGTGGAAGTTACGACTACGGTAGCGACGACACCGAGTCGGCCTCCAGCGATAGCGCATACGACACCGACAGCAGTTCGGCCGCTTCTGACGACGACTCCAGCGATGACTACGGCTCCGCCGGAACCGACTCGGCCAGCGCTGACGATGCCTACGCCTCGGACGACTACGCCACCGATGATTACGCGTCTGACGACTATGGCAGCGATAGCTATTCAAGCGACGATTACGCCGCAGACGACAGCAGCACCAGCACGCAAACCGCCTCGGCGCCCGCGCGCAGCGACCCGAATGAACCCGAACCCGTTGTCAGCGGCAAAGCGCCGCGCCCTGCAACCGCAGTGGTGCCGTGGTGGCCGCCAGCCACGGAACAATCCAGCGGCGCACTGAAAGTGCTCTACGCCGGCACCTTCGCTGGCGGCAGCGGCAAAGGCATCGGCGTGTTGTTCGACGGCGCGGTCAAGTCTGGCCAAAGCTTTGGCGACTTCATCTCGGTGATGAACGACAAGGGCGAAGCGGTCGCTACCGACTGGTCGCCGGCCAACAATCCAGCCTTGCTGAAAAGTAGCGCGCTGCCTGCCGGGCGGTATTTGGTGCAACTCAAGCCCGGCTTGCAATCAGCCCAGGGCCGCACCCAGACGCTGGACATCGAAGGGCCGGTATTCATTGACTAGTGCTCATCGACTAGCGTTCATCAACTAAGGCGCCGGAGCAGGCGTGCCCTGCTCCGAGCCGTCCGCCTGCAATACGGATTTTGCATGGCCATTAAACTGTTTCTGGTTCGCCACGGCCAAGCCTCGTTCGGCAGCAGCAACTACGACAAACTGTCGGCCTTGGGCCACACGCAGGCGCAGCACCTAGGCGAGCATTTTGCCGCGATCGGTCGGCACCTCGACGGCGTCGTAACCGGCCGCATGCAGCGGCAGATTGACACTGCAGCGGGGCTGATTGACGCGCCGGCGCCGGTCATATTGCCGCAGTTCGACGAGTTTGATGCCGAGGCGCTGTTCCAAACCTATCTGCCACTGGCCATGCGCGACGACCCCAGCTTGCCGCGCAATCCGCGTGACATTTTCGCCGACCGCAAAAGTTTCCAACACGCGTTCGAAGCGGTCATCGCGCATTGGATTCCGGCCACCGACGCCGTCGCTCCATTGACGGAAACCTGGACCCAGTTTTGCGCCCGCGTCACCGATGGCCTGGCGCAAGTTACTGAGCAATTTGATGATGGCGCAAGCGTTGCCGTGGTCACCTCTGGCGGGCCGATCTCCGTTTGCGTGCGTCATGCGTTGGGCTTGACCGACACGGCGACATTTCATCTGAATTGGCGCATCTACAACGCCTCGATTACCGAGCTGCGCCTGCGCCGCAAAGATGAAGGCGTGCAGGCGGCGCTGCTAGGCTTCAACGACGTGAGCTACCTGCGCCAGGCTGATGCCGCTGCCGACGAGCCCGCCGGCCTGCTGACCCACCGCTAGGGCCCGCTCGCCCTAGAACGACCAAGACAAGTACGGAGACACCCATGAGCGACCTGCTAGACCAAGCCGGCGATGTACGCGAGGCCGATGCACTGGACACCGAGGCGCTTGCCGCTTATCTGCAACAGCATATCGAAGGGCTGAGCGGCGAGCTTGCAGTCCGCCAGTTCGCCGGTGGTGCCTCCAACCTCACCTACCAACTGACCATGGGTGACCGCGAGATGATTCTGCGCCGCCCGCCCAGCGGCACCAAACCCAAAAGCGGCCACGACATGGCACGCGAGTACAAAGTGCTCAGCCATCTGCAGGGCCACTTTGCCCCCGCACCGAAGCCATTGGTGTTCTGCGACGACCACAGCGTGATCGGCGCCGAGTTCTACGTGATGGAAAAACTCAGTGGCATTATCGTGCGCCGCGACCTGCCCAAGGGTATGGAACTAAACGCGGAGGATGCTGGCGCACTGTGTCGCAACTTGATTGGCACGCTGGCCACACTGCACCAAGTGGACTACGCCAAAGCCGGGCTGGCTGAACTTGGCAGACCTGAAGGCTACGTGGCGCGGCAAGTCAGTGGCTGGAATGGCCGCTACGCGAAAGCGCGCACTGGTGATGTGCCTGAGAACCCCCAAGTCATGGCATGGCTGGAGGCCAAGCAACCGGCCGACGGCGCCAACCCCGGCATCATCCACAACGACTACAAGCTCGACAATGTGGTGCTCGACCCCAACAACCCGCTGGAAGTGATCGGCGTGCTGGACTGGGAAATGACCACGCTGGGCGACCCGCTAATGGACTTGGGAAGTACCCTGGCCTACTGGGTAGAAGGAGGCGACCCGCCCTACATGCAATTGGCGCGCATGATGCCCACCCATCTGCCCGGCATGTTCACCCGAGACGAAGTGATTGCCCATTACGCCGAGCTGACGGGCCGGAACATGGATCACTTCGACTTCTATTACACCTTCGGCCTGTTCCGGCTGGCGGTGATTGCGCAGCAGATCTACTACCGTTACTACCACGGCCAAACCACCAACAAGCGCTTTGCGGCGTTTGGGCAAATGGTGGGGCTGCTGATTCAGCGCACTGATGAAATTATTTCCGCATCTGACCTCTGACTCACCACGTTCCGTCATTCCCGCACAGGCGGGAATCCAGTTGCACCAGCCAGCCGCAACGTAGCAACTGGATGCCCGTCTTCACCGGCATGGCATTCAATCTTTGGAGTACCCCATGAGCACCGACCTGAAAAACGTATTCAACCTAGACGGCAAAATCGCCCTGGTGACCGGCGCCAGCCGTGGCATCGGCGAAGCCATCGCCAAGCTGTTCGCCGCACATGGCGCCGAGGTGATCGTGTCCAGCCGCAAGGCCGAAGGCTGCCAAGTGGTCGCCGACGCCATCGTCGCAGACGGCGGCAAGGCCCATGTGATGCCCTGCCACGCCGGTGACATCGACGACATGACACGGCTGATTGACGGCATTGCCGAAAAATTCGGCAAGCTCGACATCCTCGTCAACAACGCTGCTGCCAACCCATTCTTTGGCCATGTGCTCGACACCCCGCTGGACGCCATCGACAAGACTATCGAAGTCAACCTGCGCGGCTACTTCGTCATGAGCCAATTGGCCGGCCGCCTGATGAAGAAAAACGGCGGCGGCGCGATTGTGAACACGGCCAGCATCAACGGCGTGAAGCCTGGCCAGTTCCAGAGCATCTACTCGGTCACCAAGGCTGCGGTGATCAACACCACGCAGGCCTTCGCCAAGGAATGCGCGCCGCTAGGCATCCGCGTGAACGCGGTGCTGCCGGGCCTGACCGAGACCAAGTTCGCATCAGCGCTGACGCAAAACGAAGACCTGCTCAAGCGCTTCCTGCCGCTGATTCCCATGCAGCGCGTGGCCGACCCGTCGGAGATTGCGCCTGCGGTGTTGTATCTGGCGTCGGATGCTGCCTCTTATACGACCGGTAGCTGCATTACCGTTGATGGTGGCTACTTGAGCTAGCCGTCTTCGGAGTCTTCCCGCGGCGCCGGCCCGTCCATGCGAATGAAGTGTTGGCGGTAGTAACGTAGTTCGTCCACCGAGTCGCGAATGTCGGCCAGCGCAAGATGTTCCGACTCCTTCCGGTAACCAGCAGCAATGTCGGGCGCCCAGCGCGCCGCCAGTTCCTTGAGCGTACTGACGTCGAGATTGCGGTAGTGGAAGTATTTGGCGAGCTCCGGCATGCCGCGCACCAGAAAGCGCCGGTCTTGGCAAATGCTGTTGCCGGCCATGGGGGACACGCCCTCGGGCACCCAGCCCCGCAAGAACTCCAGCGTTTGCCGCTCGGCCTCGGCGGCGTCAACGGTGCTATCGATCACGCGCTGCACCAGCCCCGAGCGCGTGTGGTGCGTGGTGCACCACTCGTCCATGCCTTCCAGGTAACTGTGCGGCTGGCTGACGGCCAGCACGGGGCCAACGGCGAGTTCGTGCAGGTACTTGTCGGTGACCAACGTGGCGATCTCAATGATGACGTCGCTGTCCGGGTCGAGCCCGGTCATTTCCAGGTCGATCCAGATCAGGTTTTGAGCGTCATATTGGGCGGCTTTGGGCATGGGAAGATCGCAGGGGCTTTGGAGGTTGGAGTCTAGCAGTGCCGGAGCAGTTCAACGGCTTGCCCTGCGCCGATCAGCACAGCTATGGTGCGCCGACATTCCTATTACGAGCCACCCGATGAGCGACAAGCTTTCAAGCAAACACTGCGTGCCGTGCGAAGGCGATGTGCCGGCCATGAGTACCGACGACGCCCAGGCTCACTTGGCGCAACTGTCAGAGCGCTGGGCCATCATCAAGGACGGCAAGGCCATTCAGGCCACATTCGAGTTCAAGGGCTACTGCCGCACCACTGCATTCGTCAACGCCGTGATCTGGATTGCCTCGGCCGAAGCCCATCACCCCGATGTGAGCTTTGGCTACAACACCGCCACCGTGCTGTTCGAAACCCACGCCGCCGACGGCCTCACCGAGAACGACTTCATTTGCGCTGCCAAGGTTGACGCGCTGTTGGCGTAACGACCGCGCCACGGCTGTGAATCCACGGGAGCCCGACGCCGCAACCCCTCACCCGAAATCGCGTCGCGATTTCGACCTCTCCCCCGTGGGAGAGGTGATACCCCTTCTCCCGGGCTGGGTGAGGAGGATCAGGCCAATGTCCAGTGGACATTGGCCCCGACGAACGCCGGGCAGGAAGCCCGGCTGGAGAGCACCACATGGCTTGGAGGCCATGGATGGCCGACAAGTGGAACGACTCAGAAAGTCTCGAATTGGTGCCCCGACATGAGCCGGAATCGAAAAATCGGCAGGACAGCCGATTTGGAGCGCCGCAGGCGAGCCCGAAGGGCCGAGTCACCCGGCACAGCTTGATAATGGTGCCCGGAGCCGGAATCGAACCGGCACGAAGTTACCTTCGAGGGATTTTAAGTCCCTTGCGTCTACCAGTTCCGCCATCCGGGCCATTTAGGCGCCGCGAACGGTATGGAGGCTAGGGCCGGAATCGAACCGACGTAGTACGGATTTGCAATCCGTTGCATCACCACTCTGCCACCTAGCCGTGACCGCACACTTCACGTTGCGCATTGTAACCGACACCCGCGAGTGCCCGTATTGCTACTGCGCTTGCCATTTTGGCTTTGTACGTTGCTCGAAATACTCACGTACTGATGTACGCTCCGTTTTCTGCGCTCCGCCAAAACCAAACTGCCTGCGCTCGCGACGCAATCCGAACACGCGCGCAGCACCAGAAAAACAAAGCCCCGGGCGGCAAGCCGGCCGAGGCATTAATCCAAGCGCTGGTTGTAGCGCCCCTGGGCCACGGATGGCCCAGCACCCCGCAGGGGTGGAGGCAGAATCGAACTTGCTTCGATCCTGCCGTGTGCTCGTCGGCCAAGGATGGCCGATCAGCACTAAAATATGGAGCGGGAAACCAGGTTCGAACTGGCGACCTCAACCTTGGCAAGGTTGCGCTCTACCAACTGAGCTATTCCCGCACGTTTTAATTACGATTCGGCATCCTGCCTCACGCAATACGCTTGGTTCGAAACAAGTTCGAATCAAGCTCCGCTTCGGGCTACGCCCTCCGCGTTGGGCCATCCATGGCCCAAGCCATGTCCGAACCCATCATCGATACTCGATGCCCGCTACGCGTTGGTGTCGTAGCAGGACGCGTATTCTAGTGTGCTGGTATGGGGTGTCAAGCCTTGTTGGGGCCGTGCCGGCTCAGAAGCGGCCAGGCGGCGCGTAGGTAAATGAACATGGACCACATGGTCAGCGCCGCTGCCGCGAACAGCAGGCCATATCCGATGGAATAAACCGGGATTCCGAACAGCGGCACGTGCCACAACATGCCAATGATCGCCGCCATCTGGAACGTAGTCTTGACCTTACCCACCCAGCTCACCGCTACGCTGGTGCGCGCGCCGAGTTCGGCCATCCACTCGCGCAGGGCGGAGATGGTGATTTCGCGGCCGATGATGATGGCGGTGAGAATTGCCAAACTAATCGTCGGGTCGCGCGACAACAACACGACCAGCGCCGTTGCGACAATGAGTTTGTCGGCTACGGGGTCGAGAAATGCGCCGAGCGCACTGGTTTGGTTCCAGCGCCGTGCCAACCAGCCATCCAGCCAGTCGGTGATGGCCGCCAGCGAGAACAAAACGGCGGCCAACGGCCGGCCCCACGGCTCAGGCCAGTAGAACGCCAGCACCACGAAAGGGATGGCGACCACGCGCAGCACGGTCAGCAACATGGGCAGATTCATCAGCATGCGCGAAGTCTAAACCGTTAGCCGTGAAATCGGTCGTAAATTCGTTGCGCCAGCGCGCGGCTCACACCTTCGACCCCCATCAACTCATCAACACCGGCCCGCTCGATGCGCTGCAGGCCGCCAAATGACTTGAGTAGCGCCGCGCGCCGCTTGGGGCCCAGGCCATCGATCTGCTCCAGCGCCGACTTGCCCCGGGCCTTGCCGCGCTGGCCACGATGGCCCTGAATGGCGAAGCGGTGCGCCTCGTCGCGAATCTGCTGGATCAGATGCAAGCCGGGGTTGTCTGCCGCCGGGCGTAGTTTTTGCGGGTTTCCCGGCAGCACTATCTGCTCCAGCCCAGGCCGCCGCCCGGTGCCTTTGCTAACACCGGCAATGACGACACCGTCTGTTCCAAGCTCGGCCAGCGCCTCCACGGCTTGGCTCACCTGCCCTGGCCCGCCGTCGATGAAAAGAATGTCCGGCATCGGCGCTTCACCGTCTTTCAGCCGCGCGAAACGCCGCGAGACCGCCTGACGTATCGCGGCGTAGTCATCACCGGGCGTCACGTCCTTGATGTTGAAGCGCCGATAGGCAGCCTTGAGCGGCCCGTCGGTGTCGAACACCACGCACGAGGCCACAGCCGATTCGCCGCGCGTGTGGCTGATGTCGAAGCATTCCAGCCGCTGCGGCGGTTCTGGCAAATCCATCAGTTCGGCCAGCGCGGCAAAGCGCGCATGCTGCGACTTGCGGCTGGCAACGCGGGCCGACACGGCCTCGTCGAGGCTGTCCTTGGCCATTTTGACGACCCGCGCGCGGTCGCCGCGCACAACCGCTTTGATCTTGACGGCGCGCCCGGCATGGCTGCTCAGCGCGCCTTGCAACCATTCATGTTCGTCGGGCAATTCCGGCATCAATAGCTCGCGCGGCACGCTGTCGTCCTTGCTGGCCGGGCCGCGCAGGTAATGTTGGCTGACAAACGCCGCCAACAATTCGCCCACGCCAATGCCGGCGGGTGCATTGGGGAAGTAGCTGCGATGGCCCAGGTGCCGCCCGTGGCGCACGGTGCCGACAATCACACCCCACACCCCACCTAGCGGCTGGGCCAGGATGACATCCAGGCTGCGCGAGCCCGACACGGCTTGGCCTTGCGCCTGTACGCGGCGCAGGTTGCCGATCTGGTCACGCAATTGCGCAGCCTGTTCGAACTCCAGCGCCTGTGACGCCGCCTCCATCTGCCCGCCCAATTGTTCGATCAATTGCTGGCTCTTGCCCCGCAGCACTTGCTCGGCCTTGGCAATATCGGCGGCGTAGTCTTCGGCGGAAATCTTGCCTACACATGGCGCGCTACAGCGCTTGATCTGATGCTGCAGGCACGGCCGGCTGCGGTTGGCAAAATAGCTGTCCGAGCACGGCCGCAACTGGAACAATTTCTGCAAGCTGGCCAGCGTCTGCTTGGCCGCCCAAGCGCCTGGGTACGGCCCGAAATAACGTGCGCCGCGCTTCTTTGCGCCCCGGTGGTAACTGATGCGCGGATAGTCATGCCCACTGATGGCAATGTAGGGGAAGCTTTTGTCGTCCTTGAACAAGACGTTGTAGTGCGGCTTGTACTGCTTGATCAGGTTGGCTTCCAGCACCAGCGCCTGGTCTTCGGTTTGCGTCACGTTGACGCTGATGTCGGCAATGCGCTCCACCATCGCCTCGGTGCGCGGCGAGCCCGAAGCGCGTAAAAAGTAGCTCGAAACGCGCTTTTTCAGGTTCTTGGCTTTGCCGACGTATATCACCTCGCCGGCTTCATCGAGCATTTGATACACACCCGGCTTGCTGGTCAGCCGGCTGATGAAGCGCTTGGCGTCGAAGCCGCCCTCGTCCTGCTCGGCCTCAGTCATCGGCGCGACAAGGCTGCGGCGCGGGCCATCACCGTGTCGAACATCTCCGGTGTCAGCCTGCGTGTATTGGTGTTGTAGCGGCTGCAGTGATAGCTGTCGATCAATGTGCGATTGCCGGGCAGCGCATGCTCGGCGGCGTGGGCGAACTTGTGCTCCGCCAGCCGCAACCCCAGTGCTCGCACGACCGAATCGTGCGCGATCTTGCCCAGCGCCAGCATGGCGCCGCCGGCCGGAACAGCTTCCAGCTCATCTAGCAAATAAGGCCTGCACGCATTGATCTCGGCACCCACAGGCTTGTTTTGCGGCGGCACACAGCGCACCGCATTGGTGATACGGCAGCCGAGTAGTTGCAAGCCGTCGTCGGCATGTTCCGACACCGGCGCCGACGCGAGGCCGTGGCGATGCATGGTTTCGTACAGCAACACGCCGGCATGGTCGCCAGTAAATGGCCGGCCGGTGGCATTGGCGCCGTGGTATCCAGGCGCGAGGCCGACAATCAACAGGCGCGCCGCCGCCGGGCCGAAACTGGGTACCGGCTTGCCAAAATAATCGTCGTGCTTGGCCCGGCAGTTGGCCAGGAACGCCGCCAAGCGCGAGCACTGGGTGCAATCGGGGTCGAATGGGCGCGCTAGCTCTTGCATCGCGCAAACAGTGGTGTCGCGGTGGTCAGAAATCAACCGTAATCAGCACATCGTCGGCGTAGCTACCACTTGGGACAACCTGCGCGCCGGGTATTCGGCCGTAGGCCAGCACGTCGCAATCACCACTGCACAGGCCAGAAACCGTACCCGTGCCCAGCGACCCATCGCCCCACACGATCAATCGTGTCGGGTCGATATAGATGTCGTAATTCAGCGTGCCGCCACCGCCCATGCGCAACAGCGTGCGCGGTGAAAAACTGCCTGACGAGCCGGTGCTGATCGAGACCGTGTAAGCCACTGTGCCCAAGGCGATGGCCGGCGTGCAGGTCAGCGGAATCACGCCGGTGGAGTCAGCCGGCAACAAGCCGCCCGAGTAAACACTGAAATCGACCAAGGTGGCGGATGCCGCGCGGAACGCACAGCTATCGGCCTGCGCCGCGGCGGGTTGCGCCCACAGCAGCGCTGCCAGCAGCAAAACACCGCCGCTGCTCAAGCCACCCATGCGGCCAAACACTCGCACCAAGCTGTTCATCATGACGGCTCACACAGATAAGGGCCCAAGGCCAGAATATTGTCGTCCTCAGGCCCGTCGGGCAATTCGAAATCAACACGGCATTGGCCGCCATCAACAAACACGTCGAGGCGCATCGGCCCTTGCTCGCCGGTCACATACACGGCGCCGTCGCTGCCAACTGGCGACACCTCGGCCGGCGCGGCAACCTGCACGTAAGCACGATACGGCAATGGCTTGCGGCTGCCATCGGCGGCAGCCAACTGAATGCTGATGATGGCGTCCTGGTAGCGCGGCAGCGTTGGCCGTAGCACTACACCGCTGCGGAATCGCGGTGTTACGGCAATAGTTTGCGCGCGCTGAGCGGCGCTGAGCGGCAGGTCGGTCACATCGATGCGCAAGTTGTTCGGCACATACGGGATCAACGGCGTCACCAAGGCTTTGCCACGGCTGTTGGCGCGCGCACCATTGACGAACACGCCGTCGTTGTCCTCGCCCAGATCAACCAGCGCAAAACTGTTGAGCACAGGCCGCGTGGTGAACAGGGACCGATCGATAAAGACCAAGCCGCTGCTGGCGCTGGCCGACAGCAACTCGTCGCCGTCGCTCTCGGTGACGTTGACCGCTGCATTGACCTTGCGCCCGCTCCAGCCGGCCGACAGCGTATTGATGTTCGGCCCTGCCAAGGTGGTTGAAGCGCCCAAGGCCAGGGTGCGCCCACCGAAGTTGCCGCGCGTCACGCTACGCAGCCGTACGCGCGCGTCGGCGAACTCGCTCTGCGTGGCATCGACGGCGACTTGTGTGGTCGAAGGCCGGAAGCGAAGCCGCCTGCGCGGCTGCTTGCCAGCCAGGCGAAACGGCGCGCCCAACGGCATGTTGATGTTGGCACGCGCGCTCCAGGTGCTGTCGCCGGCGGTCTCAAACCACGACACGCCGGCCGACACGGTGAGTGAGATACGCGGAATATGGGTGACGTAATTGACGCCGTAATTGCGCTGCTTGGCGCCGTCCCGCGGGATGCGCTGGCCCAGAACCGTGCTGATGCGGTCGCCCCACGGCAGCGGCGCGCCCAAGGAGGCGAACGCGCTGCAGGCAGTTTGCCCGCGCGGGCCGGAGATGGTGGTGAAGTCGCGGCCATTGCACTGCGCCAGGCCGGCGTAGGAAAACGACTGGTAGCGGTTCTCGAGCGAAACGCTGGCAAAGCTGTCGCTGCTGCTGTCATCGCTGCGCGACGCCGCCACGGTTGCCGCCGCAACACCCACCCATGGCACCCGAAACCGCCCACCGAACCCGGCAACTTGAACGTCGCGGTCGGCTTCCACATGGCCTTCCAGCGTCAGCCAACGGGTCAGGCCGTAGCGGTGGTCGAAGCCGGCAGCGGGTGTGGTGTAGCGGTTGTCGGCAATCGAAGGCCGGCGCGCTCCGATGGCGTAGTCGAACTCGCTCAAACCCTGGCGCAGCAAACCACGAGCAAAAAAATTCGCCTGCGATGACTCCACCAAATTGCCGGCACTGTCGCGCAGCACCAAGCGATAACGGCCGTTCTGATAAACCGGCAGGTTGACGACCTCCACCGGCCCATAAGGCACTTGCGAGCCGGCCACCGGCACCGCCTGCGCGCTGCCATCACCAAACGGGTCAACGCGAATCTGCAAGCCGGCATCGCGGCGGGTTGCGGCGCTGAGCAGCGCCGTCGGCGTGATCTGCAAATATGGCCGGGTGCCAAAGTTGGTGGCGTATTGCACGCCCGCCACCGGCAAGGAGCCGCCAAACCCGCCCGACGGCGTGCGCACATCGCCGATGCGCAGCGCAGCGATGCGTTGCGGCATGTCGCGAATCGCGGTGGTTTGTAGCCGCAGCGTGCTAGTGCGGCCCTCGGCATGCCCCCACACCCAATTCGACACAATCACGCCGGGCCGGGCGAACGCCGCAGCATTGAGAAACGCCGAGTACTGCGTGCTGCCGTCGTCTGGCCGGCCCGACGCGCCGACGCCATAATTCAGCGCAATGCCGGGGTTGGCGGTGGGCGCGACATCGGGTTCCTCGGGCTGGAAGTCAACCAGGGTTGGGTAGAACACGTCCGGTTCGCCCTCCAACAGCACGCGCTGGCGACTGAGGTCGAGCTCATAGCTGAGCTTGGGATAGGCGTTGAGGTTGACCCACAACTCGCCATCGATTCCGACCGTGGGCCGGCCTTCAATGCGGATACGCAGCGATTTGAGCGTATCGACCGATGCCAACAGTGCGCCGCAAGGCCGTTGGTAAAAGACGAAATCGATCTGGCTGTCCGACGCATTGACGATGGCGCGTAGCAGCCGCGGAATCATCGGCTGGCCATCGCAGCCTGGCTCGTCGCCCTGCGCGACCGGCGGCACCACCAAAACCGCGTCGTCCGGTTGCTTGGGCAACTGGGCGGCGCTAGCTGAGCCGGCACAGAACACCAGGGCAATCAGGCCAAGCAGCGCCCTGCACATCATGGCTGCTCAGTTGCCGGAACCGCGCAACAACGCGCCAAGGCGCAGCCACAAGTGGCCATTGCCTCGCATGCCCTTGGCGGCCTGGCCAGCGGTGTCGTCGGTGGCAATCAACACCCAGGCGTCATCGGGCACGTCAGCCATGGGTAAGGCCCAGTTGTGGGTCGTGCCCGGCATCAAGTAACCCGCCCCGGCATCGTTGTAGCGCGCCGTGGCCAGCGGTTCGGTGCCGCGGATGGCATTGATGTCGGCATCCGCCGGATAGGCGTGCAAGGCATTGATGCGCAAGTGCGCCTGCCCATAATTCGTCAAGCTGATGTCAAGCTGGTCATCTGCGCGTTTGGCCGACCAGTGCAGTTCAGGCGCCGGCCGCTCGCCGTTGTACAAAAATACCGGGATGCCAAAACGCAGTGAAATCTTCGCACCGGCGCGGCTTTCAACTTGCGACGGCAATTCGCGCACATACACACGGTAAGTCGCCTCGGTGCCTTCAGGTGGCAAGGCCTTGGCTCTGAAACGCAAGGTGGTATCGCCGCGCGCCGGCACGCGAACAATCGGCGGCGCAAAGAACAAATCGGAGGACGGCACATAGACATCGCTGCCGGAGGCGTCCTGGCGCCAACTCACCAGATTGACCTCAACCGCGGTGGCTGTGGTACTCAAATTACTGATGGTCAAGCTGGCGGTGCGGGCTGTGTCGTCGATCACTAAGCGCAGTGGCGCGACCCGAATACCCGACGCGCTGGCCTGCCCTGCGAGCAAAATCGCCAACAAACCGATCAGCTTAGCGGTGCGCAACATGGCGATATCTGTTGTGTGGTGTGTGAAAAAAGCTGCGCTGGCCCAAACAAGTCGGACCAGCACGGACGGCGCAGGCTAGAAATTGACCGTTGCCGTCGCCACCTCGGTGTAGAAACCTGTCGCCAGCGTTTGCCCGGCATCGATGGTGCCAGTGGCAGCGAAAATGCCAACGTAAAATGCCGGGATCAGTGCGACGACCGCATTCAGGTCTGCGGTTGTTGCCGGGGCGCCGACAAACGTTAGTGTGTAGTCCAGATCGTCGCCGCCAGCAACAATTGCGCCGGCACCATCGACTTGATCCATTTGCCCACCCACCGTGTTCGCGGCAGCAAAAGCTGCCGCGCCGGCAACAGTGGTGGGAAAGTTCAGCGAACCTGTCGCAGTGGTCAGCACCACACTCGTCGGCGCCGCCGTACACGCAACATAAATGCCCGGCACCGCGGAATTGATCGCCGTGAGCAAGGCGCTGACAGCCGTATCCACGGCGCCAATGCCGGTAGCTGCTATCGACAACGCGTCATCGTTTGCAGCAGTGCCATCGGCAGCGCGATCAGGGTGATCCGCATTTTGCGATGCAAGTGCCGTGTTCGCGGTGGCGCTGGGCACGATGGCCGAAGCGCCAACAGACGCCGGAATCTCACCAAAGTCGATGCCGATGGCGACAATGTCGCAGGCATCCACCACCTCTGCGATATTGGTCATCGTGTTGTTGACGCTTTGCCCCATCACCAAGCCAGTTGGCGCGAGCAAAGCCAGGGCAAACAGCAGACGGGTGACGTGACGGGGAAGACTCAAACGATTGCAGGGCATTGATTTATAACCGGGTAACAAGTTTTTATTATTGGTGCGTACCATTATTACCAAGCGCCAGTAAAGGCTGCGTGTTGTTTGGTGTAAATAAGTCGTGAAACTTTCAGTTTTCCGATAAGCGGCGTAGCTGCTTGCAACCCAGAACACTGGCAGAATACCCACACCATCCAACACCCCGGCACCGCCATGCCCGCCAATCGTATTGTCACTGCCATGCTCGCTATTTGCGGCGCGCTATTGCTGGCACCACTGCCCAGCTTCGCCACCAGCCAGCAGATTGGCCAATTTCCGGAAGAATTGCGCGACAGCGACGGTGACGGCGTTGCCGACATCGACGACAACTGCCCCGCGACAGCAGGTGTGCGGCTTGCGGCCTTGCAACGCTTAAACCAGCCGGTGGATCGCTGCGGTTGCCCCTTGGACGACTGCAGCACTGATTTTGACGGCGATGGCGTGGCCGACTGCAACGACCTGTGCCCCACCAGCCTGCGCGGCTGGCCGGTGGACGCCAAGGGCTGCCCGACTGCCTTGCAAACGACTGCGCGTATTCGCCTCGACGTGAAGTTCGCTACCGCGCGCGCAAACCTGTTGCCGGGTTATCGGGTTGACCTCGCCGAAATGGCGCGACTGTTACGGCATTACGACGATCTGATCGTTGTGCTCGAGGGCCACACCGACAGCCGCGGCTCCGACCTGTACAACGCTGAGTTGTCAAAAACTCGCGCGCACGTTGTCCGCCGCGAACTGCTGGGCATGGGCGGCATCGACCCCAGCCGTGTCATCGCTGTGGGCTTTGGCGAATCCAGCCCGATCGCCAGCAACAACACAGTCAACGGCCGGGTACTCAATCGCCGCGTCGTTGCCGAGGTGCGCATCCCGGGCACGATCAAACCCAGTGATATCTACGGCGACAACCCCGATGCCGGCGCGAAACCCGCGGCACCATCCAACGCGATCAGCGGCTACCGTGGCCGCAACGGGCGCAGTGTGAATCGGTAGCCCGAATATTTCACGTGACCGCTCTTAGCGCATATAACAATTTGATTATAAACAACAATCCAGAGTTCCTGAAAAATCAGTTTGTACCTGAGCATCGCTTGCACAACATCTGGGCGTGCTTAACCGTGGGCGACGCTTAGCGCCGTCAGCTCCTCGGCGCTAAAACCCGCAGCACGCCGCGCGTCGGTATTGAACTGCGCTGCAGCCAAATGCACGCCGTGCTGGGTGAGCAATCGCATAAAGGTCGCTTCGGGCTGCAGTTCGCGCTGCGCGCACAGGGCGCGAAACCAGCGGCTGCCGATTTCAACGTGCCGGACTTCCTCACGCAGGATGACTTCCAACGCGGCGACCGTCTCATGGTCGCCGACGCCTTTGAGCCGCTGGATCATGCCTGGCGTTACATCCAGGCCGCGCGCTTCTAGCACCCGCGGCACGAGCGCCATGCGCGTCAGCGGGTCATCGGCGGTTTTCTCGGCCATTTCCCACAGGCCGTTGTGCGCTGGCAGCGCGCCATAGTCACTGCCGAGCTGCTGCAGCCGGGCGCATAGCAAGTCGAAATGCCGCGCTTCGTCAACCGCCACGCTGATCCAATCGGAGTAGTACGCATCGGGCATGTCGCCGAAACGCAAGGCGGCGTCCAGCGCCAGATTGATGGCATTGAACTCGATATGCGCGATGGCATGCACCAGCGCGATACGCCCCTCAGTGCTGCCCAGTTTTCGGCGCGGCACTTGCCCAGGTGGTAGCAATGCGGGTTGCGCCGGCCGGCCAGGTTGCTCGGGCAAGTCCGGCAGCGGCGCGGCCCGAACGTCAAGTTCGGCCAGCGCGCGCGTTGTTTGCGCCTTGGCTACGGGGTCAGCTTCCGTGTAGGCGGCCAGCGCGGCCGCAACCCAGCTCACAGCCCGCGCTGCAGGTCGGCGATCAGATCGTCCGGATGCTCCAGGCCAATCGACAGCCGCAAAAACCCGTCACTAATACCAGCCCGGGCGCGCGCCTCGGGGCCGATGCGGTAATGCGTGGTGGTTGCCGGATGGGTAACCGTGCTGCGCGTGTCGCCCAGGTTGGCGGTGATCGAAAACACCTGCAAGGCATTGATCAACTTGAACGCCGCGGCCTGGCCGCCGGCGAGTTCAAACGCGACGATGGCACCGTGGCCGGACTGCTGTGCTTCGGCAAGCGCATGCTGCGGATGCGACGCCAAGCCGGTGTAGAGCACGCGCGCAACGCCGGCCTGCTCGGCCAGCCACTGCGCGACGGCCAGGGCATTGGCCGACTGCTGGCGCATGCGCAAATCCAGCGTCTCCAAGCCCTTCAAGAAGATCCATGCATTGAACGGGCTCATGCAAGGGCCGGCGGTACGCAAAAAGGCAAACACCTGCTCGCCAACTTGATCGGCATTGCCGACGACGGCGCCGCCCACCGCACGCCCTTGGCCATCCAGAAATTTGGTGGCCGAGTGGATGATGATGTCGGCGCCCAAGTCCAGCGGCCGCTGCAGCGCCGGCGTGCAAAAACAATTGTCCAGCACTAGGCTGGCGCCAGCGTCGTGGGCGATGTCGGCCAGCGCGGCAATATCGACGACTTCGGTCAAGGGGTTGGTCGGGCTCTCGGCGAACAGCAGTTTGGTTTGCGGCGTCACTGCAGCGCGCCAGGCGTCGAGATCGGTGGGCGCGACGTAATTAGTGCTTACGCCAAAACGCGCCAGAATGTTGTCGAACAGCCCGATGGTCGAACCAAACAGGCCGCTGGCGGCAACAATGTGGTCGCCCTGCTCGCACAGCGCCATACAGGTGGCCAGCACGGCCGACATGCCCGAGGCCGTGGCAACGCAGGCATCACCGCCTTCGAGTACGGCCAGGCGCTGCTCGAAGGCGCTGACCGTGGGGTTGGTAAAACGCGAATAAATCGGCCCGGCTTCGTCACCGGAAAATCGCGCAGCAGCGGCCTCGGCTGACGGAAACACGAAGCTGGAAGTGGCAAAAATTGCAGGCGAATGCTCGCCCACATCCGTGCGCATTTCAGCAGCACGAATCGCCGCCGTAGCGGCATGCCAACTGGGATCGTTGGGCTTGTTCATGCCGTATTGTGCAACTCGACCACGCGCCGGCCGCCGCTGTTGCGCTGCGACTTGGCAGCGTCGCTGCGGAACAGCTCCAACTGGTTTAAATAGTCTGCATCGACATCCTGGGTGACGTACTCGCCATTGAATACCGACGCGTCGAAACGTGTCAGGTTCGGGTTGCCGTAGCGCACCGCCTCGATCAAATCGTCGAGCTCTTGGTAGATCAGCTTGTCGGCGCCCAGCAGGCGCTCCAGTTCTTCCACCGTGCGGCCGTGGGCAATCAGTTCACTGGCCGATGGCATGTCGATGCCATACACATTCGGAAAGCGCACGGGCGGCGCAGCCGAGGCGAAATAGACTTTGCGCGCACCCGAGTCGCGGGCCATCTGGATGATCTCGCGGCTGGTGGTGCCACGGACGATGGAATCATCGACCAGCAACACGTTCTTGTCTTTGAACTCCAGGTCGATGGGGTTCAGTTTTTGCCGCACCGACTTCTTGCGCTGCGCTTGCCCCGGCATGATGAACGTGCGACCGATGTAGCGATTCTTGATGAAGCCCTCGCGGAACGGCACATCCAGTTCATTGGCCAATTGCAGCGCTGCTGTTCGGCTGGTGTCCGGGATCGGGATGACCACATCGATATCGTGGTCGGCCCAGTCGCGCTTGATCTTCTCGGCCAGGTGATGCCCCATGCGCAGGCGGGCCTTGTAAACATAAACGTCGTCGATTACCGAGTCGGGCCGTGCCAGATACACGTACTCGAACAGGCAAGTGGCATGCGATGCCCCAGGCGCACATAGTCGGCGCTGCACCTCGCCATTAATTGGCAGGAAGACAGCTTCGCCCGGCTCCAGATCGTCGATCAGTTCGAAACCCAGGCTGTCCAGCGCAACGCTCTCGGAGGCCACCGCGTAATCGGTGCCGGCGCCGGTCTCGCGCTTGCCGAATACGCACGGTCGGATGCCGTGAGGATCGCGGAAGCCGACGACACCAACACCATTGATCATCAACACCGCCGCGTAGGCGCCGCGCACGCGGGCATGCACGCGCGAGATGGCCTCGAAGATGTCGTCGCCATCGATCGTGTATTTGCCTGATTCGAGCAACTCGTGGGCAAACACGTTGAGCAGGATTTCGGAATCGGACTCGGTGTTGATATGCCGGCGGTCCTGAATGAACAGTTCGCGCTTGAGCGCCTCGCTGTTGGTGAGGTTGCCGTTGTGCGCCAGCGAAATACCGAACGGCGAGTTGACATAGAACGGCTGCGCCTCGGCCGATGAGTCACAACCGGCCGTGGGATAGCGCACATGGCCGATACCCATGTTGCCCAGCAGGCCAATCATGTTGTCCTGCGAGAAAACGTCGCGCACCAGGCCATTTTCCTTGCGCAAGTACAGCCGTCCGCCGTCGTCGGTGATGATGCCGGCGGCGTCCTGGCCACGGTGCTGCAGCACGGTGAGCGCGTCATAAATGTCTTGCGCCACTGGGGTGCTGGCAACGAGTCCGACAATTCCACACATATCAGGGCCTGCTAGGTTGCGCTTCGGGTTGAGGCTCGGGCGGCGCCTCGGCTGGCGCGCCGCTGAGCTCTTGTTGCCAGTCTTCGGGTAGAAAGCTGCGAGCGAACTCGGCCATGCGCTCGAAATGCGGGATGAAGGTCGATTGCGACCACCACGGGTCTTGCTCCACTGGCGTAAAGACTTGCGCCAACATCACCAGCACGGTCAGCAGCACCAAGCCGCGGCCGATGCCAAACAGTACGCCCACCATGCGGTCGGTGCCAGAAAAGTGCGTGCGCTTGACCAGCTCGGTCATGAAGTGAGTGGCAATGGCGCCAACGATGAGCACCAACAAGAACAACACCACATAGGCCAAACCCAAACGCGCACTGGGCGCTGATATGTAGCCGGCAAACGCGCTTTCAAGCCACGGCGCGAACTTGATCGCCACCCAGAACGCCAGCACCCAGGTGACCAGCGACAGCAGTTCCTTGACGAAACCACGGAACAAACTGATCACCGCCGAGATGGCGATAATCGCGAGGATAAAGTAGTCAACCCAGACCATGAAGGACGGCGGCGGTGGGGGATGCGGGCGCCGTCATAGTTTAGCAACAATCGGGGCCCGCCAGACTAGCGGCTGCGTATTCTCAGCGCCCGCGCTCCAATTCGACCACGCGGCCGGTCTCGCCCAGCCAGCGTTGCAGCTTGGGCACGCGCAAGTCGGCGGCTGCTTCGCTGGGATACGGGCCGACCAGCACGCGGTGCAAGGTGTTGCTGCCCTGCTTCAGGGTGCGCAGCTCGCAGCGGTAATCGCCCTCGCGGGCTTTGTCGGCCAGGGCCAGGGCATTGGCACGGCTACCGAACACGCCGAGCTGCACGTACCAGCCGGTTTTGACCGGTTTGGGTTCCGCTGGCTGCGGCTTGGGTTTGGGCGCTGGCTCGGATCGCGGCTGGGGCTCGCGCGGCGCGGTGGGCGCGGATTGCTTGATGGGTTGTGCTTGCTTGGCTGACTCCGGGGGCGGCGCTTCATCGTCGCCCACCTGCGCCGTGCGCAATGGCCGCGCGGGCAATACGATCACATTCTCGTCAGCACCCGCCGCCGTGGGCTTGTCTGCATGGTCACCACCGCCCAGCAATGCTGACATCAAGGCAAAGCCGATGAGCACCAGGGCACAGGCACCGATCAGCCGCGCTTTGCGCGCATCAGACATCCCGCTCATGGTGTGGCTCCCTCGACCATAGGCATTGATTTAAGCACTGCCTCGACCGTTAGGAAAGAACCGGCGGCCAGCACGCGCCCACTGGCACCGGCCGCTTGGCGCGCCGCCAACAAGCCTTCGGCAACCGATTGATGCTGCTGCCCCACGCCGCCAACCTGCTTGGCAAGCTCGTACGCAGCCAAACCGCGCGGGCCGGGCAAACTGCAGAAATGCCAGGCATCGACCACCGGCGCCAATGCCGCAACAAACGCCGCAGCCGGCTTGCCGCGCAACATACCCAGCACGGCGTGCGTTGAGCCCTTGTCGGTATGCGCGCTGAGAGCTTCGGCCAAAACCGTTGCGGCTTCGACGTTGTGGCCGGGGTCGACAATAGTTATTGGATCGCGGGCGATCGTCTGGCAACGGCCAGGCAAGCGCACGCGGCCCAACCCGGCAAGCGCCTGTGGAGTCAATGCAATGCCAAGATATTCCAGGGCCGTGATGGCGAGCGCGGCGTTGCCCGGCTGCACAGGCCCCGCAAGCGACAAGCGCGACAAGTCGCCAAACTGCTTCTCGACGTTGCGCTTGCCGGCTATTGTCACGGCCCAACGGCCCTGCGCGTCGGGCGGCGTCAGGCGAATCTGCTCGCCCAGTTGCAGCAGCGGCGCGTTGCGTCCGGCCGCGGTTTGATGAATTTCAGTCAGTACCGCGGGGTCGGCATCCGCGGTGACACCACACACCAAGGGCTTGCCCGCACGCAGCACGCCCAATTTTTCGCGCGCGATGCCGGCAAGTGTGTCGCCCAACCAATCGGTGTGGTCCAGGCCAATGCTGGTCAGTATCGCCACATCGGCGTCGAGCACATTGACTGCATCAAGGCGCCCGCCGAGGCCGACCTCCAACACCCAAAGGTCCAGATCCGCCGCCTGCATGACAACAATGGCGGCGAGGGTCGTAAACTCGAAATAAGTCAGCACATCGCCCTGCTCGGCGGCGGCGACGCGCTCGAACGCGGCGACTAGCGGCGCATCCTCGACATCTTGGCCGCCGATGCGAATGCGCTCGTTAAAGCACAGTAGATGGGGCGACAAATAAGCACCGACGCGCATGCCGGCGGCGCCGGCCACAGCGTCCAGGTTGGCCACGACCGAGCCTTTGCCGTTGGTGCCGGCCACCGTAATCAGCGGGCATGGGCGTGCAGGTAGCGCCAGGCGCTGCAACACGCGCTTGACGCGTTCAAGGCCAAGTTCAATGCGGCTGGGGTCGCGGCCCTCCAGCCATTGCAACCAAGCTGTCAACACGCTGCCCGCGGGCGGCGCGCTGGCCTCAGGCGGTTGTGACATCCGGCGCCGGCCGCTGCATGAGGATGGACAGCAGCGAGCCCAGGCGCGGCCGCATTTGGCGGCGATCAAGAATGCCGTCGATATGGCCGTGTTCGAGCAAAAACTCGGCGGTCTGGAAGCCTTCAGGCAGCTTTTGCCGCACAGTTTGTTCGATCACCCGCGGGCCGGCAAAGCCGATTAACGCGCCAGGCTCGGCTATGTTCACATCACCCAACATCGCTAGGCTGGCCGATACACCGCCGGTCGTCGGGTTCGTCATCACCGACACAAACGGCAGGCCACGGTCGCTAAGCCGCGCCAGCGCGGCGCTGGTTTTGGCCATCTGGAACAGGCTGAACAGCGCCTCTTGCATACGCGCGCCGCCACTGGCGGTGAAGCTGACCAGCGCGCGCTGCTCGGCAATACAGGCATCGACGCCGCGCACGAAGCGTTCACCCACCGCACTGCCCATGGAACCCGCCATGAAGCTGAATTCGAACGCAGCGGCAACGACCGGCGCAGACAACAGGGTGCCTTTCATCACCACCAGCGCATCGCGCTCGCCACTGGCTTTGGTGCCCGCAGCGAGCCGGTCGCGGTAGCGCTTGCTGTCGCGAAACTTCAGCGGATCCACCGACTCGACATCGCTGGCAATTTCTTCACGGCCGGCTTCGTCCAACAAGGCGTCCAGGCGCCGGCGTGCGGAAATGGCGCGGTGTGCGCCGCACTTGGGGCAGACCTCCAGCGCGCGCTCCAGCTCGGCGCGGTAGAGCATCGAGTCACAACCATTACATTTGGCCCAGAGCCCTTCAGGCACGGCCTTTTTCGGTGTTGGCGCTGTCTTGGCGCCCATTTGCGCAGGCATGATTTTCTCTAGCCAACTCATGCCGCCTGCTCCGAGCTTTGCGCATCCATGGCACTGCGAATCTTGGCCAGAAATGCTTTGGCGGCGTCTGGCGCTGCGGCGCTGTCACCAGCTTCCATGGCCTGGATCAGTGCGCTACCAATAATCACGCCGTCCGACACTGCCGCGATGGCGCAAGCCGAATCGGCATCGCTAATGCCAAAGCCCACCATCACTGGCAGCTCGACATGTTGCTGCAATTGCGCGACGCGCGCGCCAACCGCCTGCGTGTCCAGCGTTGCCGAACCCGTCACGCCCTTGAGCGAGACGTAGTACAAATAACCGTCGGCGTGCTGAGCGATCAGCTGCAGCCGCTCATCACCGGTGTTTGGCGCGGCCAAAAACACGGGTGCCAGGCCGTGGTTCTTGAGCATCGGCGCGATATCACCCGCCTCTTCTGGCGTGAGATCGACCAGCAAAACGCCATCAACCCCGGCGGCCTGCGCGCGCTCGGCGAAATGCATGTAGCCCATGGCTTCGACGGGGTTCAGGTAGCCCATCAGCACAACCGGCGTATGGCTGTTGTCGCGGCGGAATACGGCAACGTCCTCAAGCACAGTGCTCAAGGTTGTGCCGGCGCTAAGCGCACGCTCGCAGGCGCGCTGAATCACCGGCCCATCAGCCATCGGGTCAGAAAAAGGCACACCCAGTTCAATCACGTCGGCGCCGGCCTCGACCAGGGCATGCATGACGGCAACGGTTTGCTCCGGCGCCGGATCACCCGCCGTCAGGTACGGAATCAAAGCCTTGCGCGGCTGCAGGGCAGCCAGCGTGTCGGTCAGGCGGTTACTCACAGCTCGATCCCATCACGCTCAGCGACCGTATTCACGTCCTTGTCGCCACGACCGGACAGATTCACCAACACATTCTGCTCAGGCGCCAGTTCCGCGGCCAGTTCAGTGGCGTAGGCAATGGCATGGGCGCTCTCCAGCGCGGGGATGATGCCCTCGACGCGCGTCAGTTGATGGAATGCAGCCATCGCCTGATCGTCGGTGATGGCAACGTATTCGGCGCGACCAGTGTCTTTGAGATGTGCGTGTTCCGGCCCCACGCCGGGGTAGTCCAAACCAGCCGACACGCTATGCGTGGGCATGATCTGGCCATGCTCGTCCTGGATCAGATAGGTGCGGTTGCCATGCAACACGCCGGCGCGGCCCGCGGACAACGGCGCCGAGTGGCGGCCAGTGTCAACGCCGTCGCCAGCGGCCTCGACGCCGATCAGGCGAACATTGGCGTCGTTGAGGAACGGATGGAAAATGCCAATCGCATTGGAACCGCCGCCCACGCAGGCGACAACAGCGTCGGGCAAGGCGCCAGCCTGCTGCTGCATCTGCGCCCGTGCCTCGCGGCCGATCACGGCCTGAAAATCGCGCACCATCGACGGATACGGATGTGGGCCGGCAACCGTGCCGATGATGTAGAAGGTGTCATCAACATTGGCCACCCAGTCGCGCAAGGCTTCGTTGAGCGCGTCCTTGAGCGTCTTCGAGCCCGAGGTCACAGGCACCACCGTGGCGCCGAGCAACTTCATGCGATAGACATTCGGCGCCTGGCGCTTGATGTCCTCGGCGCCCATATACACCACGCATTCCAGCCCCAGCCGCGCGGCGACGGTGGCGGTGGCAACGCCGTGCTGGCCGGCGCCGGTTTCGGCAATGATGCGGCGCTTACCCATGCGGCTGGCCACCAGCGCCTGGCCTACGGTGTTGTTCACCTTGTGCGCGCCGGTATGGTTCAAATCTTCGCGCTTGAGCCAGATACGCGCGCCACCGGCTTTGTCGCTCAGGCGGCGGGCGTAGTACAGCGGGCTAGGCCTGCCGACATAGTGCGCCAGGTCCTCGTCCAGTTCATGGCGGAAATCGGCATCCGCCATCAAGCGGTAGTAGGCGCGGGTCAGCTCCTGCAGCGGGCCAACCAGGGTTTCGGCCACGAATGAGCCGCCGTAGCGGCCAAAGTGGCCATCGGTTTCAACAATTGGAGTTGCTTGCAAATCAAGCGTTTGCGCAATCGACACGTCGAACAGCCTCGATAAATGCGTGAATTTTGGCGTGGTCTTTAACGCCGGGGGCCGATTCTAACCCGCTGCTGGCATCCACGCCCCACGGGCGGGCGCTGCGGACCAAGCCGGCAACGTTGCCCGGATGCAGCCCGCCGGCAACAACTACCGGGCTGTGGCGCGGCCGCGCCTGTTGCCAAGCACTGATGCGCGACCAGTCGAAGGTTTCACCACTACCGCCGGCGGCACCGGGCGCATGGCCATCGAGCAGCACTGCCGCAGCGCCCGGATACGCCGCGCAATCGTCCTGCGCCGCGCCGCCCATGCCGATGGCTTTTAGGTACGGCCGGCCGAACTGCTGACAATACGCCGCATCTTCGCTGCCGTGGAACTGCAACATGGCGGGCTGGAGCGCGTCAGCAATCTCGCGTACCGCGCTGGCTGGCTGGTCCATGAACAAAGCCACCACGTTGACCAAGGCCGGCACCGCACTGCGAACCGCCAGCGCCTGCTGCACATCCACCCGCCGCGGGCTGTTGGGTGCAAACACCACGCCGATGGCATCCGCGCCCGCTGAGGCGGCCACAGCCGCATCCTCAGGCAGCATGACGCCGCAAACTTTGATGCGCGTCATGGTTGTTCACCCAATATCTGTTTACCCACCTGGCAACGCGTCGATGCCGTCGGAACGGGGAATCTCGAATTCATCTGGATAGGATACGTGAGCCAAGTACAGGCCCGCAGCGGGCGCGGTCATGCCAGCGCGGTTGCGATCGCGCGCAGCGAGCAGCTCGGCCATCCACTCGGACGGGCGTTTGCCCTGCCCCACCTGCAACAAACTGCCAACAATATTGCGCACCATGTGGTGCACAAAGGCATTGGCCGTGACATCAACAACAACAAAACTGCCGTTGCGCCGCACGGCAATCGCATCCAAGCGGCGCATGGGCGTGCGAGATTGGCATTCGGCGGCGCGGAATGACGAAAAATCCTGCTCGCCGAGCAAACATTGCGCCGCGGTGTGCATGGCGTGGGCATCCAGCGCATACGACCACCACGCGCTGCGTGCAGCGAACACCGCCGAGCGCGCGCGCTGGTTGAAAATGACATAGCGGTAACTGCGCGCTATTGCGCTCTAC
>JAAFAL010000018.1 GCA_018222345.1 bacterium | reverse complement strand
GATGGTGACTACGAGCAGGCCACCCTGCACCGCTCGCCACCCGACATTGCGCCCACCACCGGCACGGACGACGCCACAGTGGCCGACTTCAACGCACGCCAGCAGCAGGCCTTAATGACCGCCGGGTCCGCTGCGCCGGAAGACGTGCCTACCGAGACCTATGCGCAGGCATTGCAGGAACTTACGGGTGTGCCAGCGCCTTAACCCGTTGACCTACTCCGGCATACGGCCAATGTAGCGAAGCATGGCGGAGAATGCCTTGTGCACTTGCCGCTCGAACACTTTGTCGATGACTAGCCCAAGCACCGGGATTGCAATGCGGCCCGCGGACAGCCAGTTGACCCGCGTGCCGCCAGCTTCGGCGCTGAGCCGAATTTCACCCACGTCGTGCACAACCGGCAGCGGCCGCGCGCGTTCGATGTGGTACGTCATCAGCTTGCCGGGCTCGAAGCCCGTGATGCGCTCGTGCAACACCAGCGGCCCGGCCTTGACCACGCGCAGCGCACCGGCGCCGTTGCGGTCTTGCATGCCGGGCTCGAGCACTTGCCCCGAGTCAACACCCGGAAACTGGCCATAGTTGTCGTGGTCGGTGAGCGCATTGAAAACAAATTCCGGCGAACGCTGGATCAACTCCGAAACTTCAACCCGAAACATAGCCTAGCGCCCCTTGAAGCTCGGCTTACGTTTCTGCGCGAACGCCGCAACGCCTTCCATGAAGTCTTGGGTTTGCCCGCAGCCACGCTGCAGGTCGCGCTCCATGTCGAGCTGCGTGGGCAGGTCGTTGTCTTCGGCGGCGTAGATGGACTGCTTGATGCCACGAATGGAGATCGCCGGCCCATTGGCCAAGCGCTCAGCCAAGCCGCGCGCGGTGTCCATCAGAGCGTCGTCGTCAACCACATCCCACACTAGGCCCCAATCGCGGGCGGTGTCGGCGGGAAGTTTTTGGCCCAGTAGCGCCATGCCCATGGCGCGCTGATGGCCTGCGGTGCGCGGAATGAACCAGGTGGCGCCGCCATCCGGAATCAGGCCGATGTTGACGAATGCCAAAAGGAATTGGGCGGAGCGTGCGGCGACCGTCAGGTCACAATTCAGTGCAATCGAACAGCCCACACCAGCAGCGATGCCATTCACCGCGCCGATCACCGGCTTGGGGCAGGCACGCATGGTTTTGATCAGCGGGTTATAGCGCGCTTCCAAGGCGGCGCCGAGGTCGATCTTGCCATCGGCGTCCATCGGCAGGTCGCCCGGGTTGGCAATGTCGGCACCGGCAGAAAAGCCGCGGCCTTCGCCGGTGATCAGGATGGCGCGCACGGCGTCGTCGGCCGCGGCAGCATCAAAGGCTTCGCCGAGTTCACGTGACAAGTCGCCATTGAGCGCATTGAGCTGCTTGGGGCGATTCAGGGTCAATGTGGCAATGCCGTCGTCCACGGCGTAATTCAAGGTGTCATAGGGCATGAGAATCTCGTTCGGAATCAGCCGGAAAATTTGATGGGGCAGCCTACATGGAACTTGCCGTCAGGTGCATCGACCACAATCCCACGGGCGCGAAGGTGGGGGTCGTGCAAGGCTTCGTCGGGCGTGAGCACGGGGAACAGGCAGCAATCGGCCTGCTGGCCCAGTTCGGCCCAGGCGTCGCGGCTGCGGCTGGCGATCAACTCGGCAGTTTTACGCCGGCCCTCGGCGCCTTTATCGCCAGTAGCCAGGCCGTAGGGCAGCAACTCGGGCGCTTCGGCTGCAACGCAGAATGCTTGCCAGAACTTCGGCTCCAGTGCGCCCAGCGCCACGTGGTTGCCGTCGCTGGTCTCATACACGCTGTAATTTGCCAGGCCGCCGCTAAGCATGTCGCGGCCGCGCTCGGGTGATTTGCCGGTGGTCAGTTGTGTGCTGTGGTTGACCGCTTGCTGGGCGAAGATCGAATCGGTCATCGCCACATCGACATGCGCGCCTTCGCCGGTCGCTCTGGCTTGAACAACAGCAGCCAGCAGGCCGATGCCTGCGGTCAGCGAGCCGCCAGCGATGTCGGCGGTCTGGTAATTGCCGGGCGCCGGGCCGCTGTCCGCCGTGCCCGCTTGATGCAGCTCACCGGCAATGGCGCGGTAGTTCATGTCGTGGCCGGCAAACTTGGCGTAAGGGCCGTCTTGGCCGAAGCCCGTGAGCGACACCAATACAATGGCCGGGTTGCGCGCTTTGAGTGCGTCCCAGCCCAGGCCCAAGCGGTCCATGACGCCCGGGCGGAACTGCTCGACCACGGCATCCGCTTCAGCGGCCATCTCCAACAGCTTGTCGCGGTCGGCCGCGTCCTTGAGGTTGAGCCGCAGTTCAGATTTGTCGCGTGCCAGCAGTTTGAACATTTCCGGGAACATCAACCGTGTCGGCTCGCCTTGCGGCGGTTCGATACGCGTGACGTCGGCGCCCAAATCGTCCAGCCAGGCCGTCATGAACGGGCCGGGCAAGAGCTGCGACAAATCCAATACTTTGAGCGATGCGAGTGGCTTCATGTGCTGCTCACGGTGCAAGTGGCGGTGCAGCGCGCGGTCACATTGTTGGCGCCGTCAATCAGCATGGCCTCGACAAACGCCAGCTTCGTGCCGCGCGATACCACAGCGCTGTAGCCAGTGACGCTAGGGCCCATGGTGGCGCGCATGAACTGAGTGGATAGATCGACAGTTGCCGCCCCGCCCTTGGGCGCGTGCAGGTTAGCCGCTGCACCACACAGGCCATCGAGCATGGCCGCCAAAATGGCGCCATTGACCACTTGCCGCGTGCCCGAAAAACCACCCAGGTGGTAGTCCTGCAGTTCATTCAGGTCGAAGCGCACCAAGCCACCGTCGAGCAATGTGGCTTTGAGGCCAGTCTGCGCCATGATGGGGTGGGCGCCGAGGCCGGCGATCCATTGCTGGCAAATCTTGTCATCGATCAGCGGCGGCAGGGCCCGGCTTTGCAGCGCAGCGATGTGGGCGTCGTGCTCCACGGAGGCTGTCATTGCGAGGCGCGGAGCGCCGCGGCAATCTCGCCACGTAAGCGCCACCCAGTGAGATTGCCGCGCGCCTTTGGCGCTCGCAATGACATGCGTTGTGAAAGCTTAGGCTTCAAATTGCTTGCCATCGGCCGCCATCTTCACCAACAGCTCCGCCGGCTCGAAGCGCGGGCCGTAGTCTTTGGCAAATGCCTTGCACTGATCGACAAAGGCTTGCAGGCCACGCGCGTTGATGTATTGCAGCGTGCCGCCTTCATGCGGGGCAAAGCCCCAACCGAAGATGCTGCCGATGTTGGCATCGGCCACAGTCTCGACCACGTCCTCTTCCATACAGCGAGCCGTTTCGTTGGCCTGGATGGTGCCAAAGCGCTCGACCAGTGTGTCGAAATCCCAATCATCATTGCGCGGGAAGTGCTCGGCCAAACCGGACCAGATGGCTTTCTTTCCGCCGTCGGGGTAGTCGTAAAAGCCTTTGCCAGCTTTCTTGCCTGGCCGCTCCAGCGTGTTGACCATTTTGTCCACGACGTCGTATCCGGGGCTCTTGGGAAACTCCTTGCCCTCGGCTTCGAAGTCTTTGCGGGTCTGCTCCATGATGTGCCAAGACAGTGACAGCGACACTTCGTCATGCAGTGCCAGCGGTCCCACCGGCATACCGGCTTGCAGGCCGGCGCGCTCGATCACCATGGGTGGCACGCCTTCGGCCAGCATGGCCATGCCTTCGTTCACGTAGGTGGCGAACACGCGGCTGGTGTAAAAGCCGCGCGAGTCGTTGACCACGATGGGCGTCTTGCGAATCTGCAACACGTAGTCGAAGGCCTTGGCCAGCGTCTCGGGGTTGGTTTGTTCGCCCTTGATGATTTCCACCAGCGGCATCTTGTCGGCCGGCGAGAAGAAATGCAGGCCGATGAATTGCTCGGGGCGTTTGCTCGCCTCGGCCAGGCCGGTGATAGGCAGCGTGGAGGTATTGGAGGCAAACGTGGCCGTTTCGGGCAACACGGCTTCGGTGTCCTGCGTCACCTTGGCTTTCAGGCCGCGGTCTTCAAACACCGCCTCAATGATCAGGTCGCAGTCGGCCATGCCGTCGTAGCTGTCTGTGGCAGTGATACGGCCCAGCAATTCAGCCTTTTTCTCCGGCGTACTGCGGCCGCGCTTGATGGCTTTGTCCTGTAGCGACTCGGAATAGGCCTTGCCTTTATCTGCCGCTTGCTGCGACACATCCTTGAGCACAACGTCGATACCGGCCTTGGCGCTCACGTAGGCGATGCCCGCGCCCATCATGCCGGCACCCAAAATGCCGACCTTCTTGGTCTTGTACGGCTCGAATCCATCAGGCCGCGACGCGCCGCGCTTGATGGCGTTGAGCTGATACCACAGTGTGCCAATCATGTTCTTCGACACTTGGCTGACCACGCAGTTGGCGAAGTAGCGCGCCTCCACGGTCATGGCGCTATCGAAATCGACCAGCGAACCCTCGACCACGCAGCTCAGGATATTCTCCGGCGCCGGGTAGTTGCCTTTGGTTTTGTCGCGCAGCATCGATGGCGCGATAGCGAGCACTTGGCCCATCTTCGGATTCTTGGCGTCGCCGCCCGGATATTTGAAGCCTTTCTGATCCCACGGCTGCGCCGCCTTCGGGGTAGCTTTCACCCAGGCTTTGGCCTTGGCCATCATGTCGTCGCGGTCGCTGGCCAGGTCGTCAACAATGCCCATCGATTTGGCCTTGGCGGGGTCGAGTTCCTTGCCTTCCAGGATCAATGGCAGCGAGGCTTGGATACCGATCATGCGCGGCAAACGCTGCGTACCACCGGCGCCCGGCAACAAGCCCAGCTTGACTTCAGGCAGGCCGATTTTGGCGCGTGGGTTGTCGATGGCCACGCGGTAGTGACAGGCCAGGCAAATCTCCAGCCCACCGCCCAGCGCCGTGCCATTCATGGCCGCTGCAACCGGCTTGCCGCAGGTTTCCAATGCGCGCAGCCCCTCGGCCAAACCCTTGGCGGCTTGCTCGGCCTGCTTGGCATCTGTGATCGGGAAGATCATATCGATGTCGGCGCCGGCCACAAAGCTGTCCTTGGCCGAGGTGATGACGATGCCCTTGACGGCGTCGTCTTCAATTGCGCGCTTGCACGCAGGCTCAAAGCCTTCGCCAAATTCCGCGTTGATGACATTCATCGAGCGGTTGGGCAAATCGATCGTGAGCGTCAGGATGCCGTCGGCATCCAAATCCTGTGTGACTGCAGTCATGGTAGTGGTCTGGGTTGGTGTAACTGACGAAAACCAGCGACTGGGTAAGGAGTGTTACCCGCGCATATTGTTTTCAACGCATTAGTCGGAGGCGTGAGCGTAGCATTATCGTCACTACAGCAAAATAGCTGCACACCAATTGGAAATGACTATTTCCAAGCGCAGGGCGGGCCGCTGCGTTAGTCGCCTTGCAGACGCCGCCAAGCAATCGACACATTGCGGCAGAACAACTCGATGAGCCGACGATTCCGCTCGGAGGGCGCACCGTCGGCCTCCACAAAGAATGCAATCAAATGACCCGGTGCGCGGCTGACAACAATCAGGCGCTTGCTGTCGATCTCGACATGTTCTTCGGTTTTGGCGTGAACAATGTTGTCGATAACGTCTTCTGGCAAAACACTGCCCGCGTCTCTGCCGGTTTTGCTGGCGTAAAGCCCGGTGCCCGCCAACACCGTGAGCCCGTTGGACTCTGCGTTGGCCGCCACGCCAGAGGCGTGTAATACAACTGCATCGCGGCCCAAAAACATGATGGCAGTGAGTTGTTCGAGCACGCCCTGGGCGAACCGCTCAAGTGATTCGATCTCCATTACGGTCGCCGACGCCTCGATCACTTTTTCGAGACCAAGCCGGTTCGCCTCTAGCGTAATCAGGTCACGATAAACGCCGAGGCTGGTGTAGATCGTCGTGAACAGCCGCTCACGCGTGAGTTCGGTTTTTTGCTTGTAATCGTTGATGTCATAGCGGGTAATGACATCGAGCTCCGGCGCCTGGCCGGGCTGGCCAGTGCGCAAAATGATGCGAATAAACGAGTTGTCGAGCGTGTTTCGCACATGTTCGACGACATCCAAACCCGCGTGGTCAGTTTCCATCACCACGTCAAGCAGCATCAGCGCAGTTTCCGGGTGTGCCTCCAACTGTTTGCAGCCCTCGGCGCCGGAATAGGCATGGATAAACTTCAAAGGTCGGCCCGAGAAACGCAGCCCGTCCAGAGCCAATTCGGTGACGCTGTGCACCTCGGCATCGTCATCAACGATCAGAATCGTCCACGCGTCTTCTTCCGGCTCGGCCTCGGGGGCCTCATCGGCAAACAGTATGTCATCATCCATCGAGTCGCCCTCCGTTGGGTGCCTTGGCCGGGAACCTGAACTTGAACTCGGTGCCCTGGCCGGGGGCGCTGACCAGTTTGGCGCTGCCACCCATCATTTGCGTAACCAAGTTATAAACAATGTGCATGCCCAAGCCGCTCCCGCCTGAACCACGTTTGGTGGTGAAGAAAGGGTCGAAAATCTTGGCCTGATTCTCCTCGGGGATGCCCTTGCCATCGTCTGAAAAATTCAGCATGACCTCGTCGCCTTGCTGGCGCGCATGGATGCGCAGCGTCCCTGCCTCACCGTCGTCAAAGGCGTGGATCAGGGCGTTGGTCACCAAGTTGGTGATGATTTGCGCTAGCGCGCCAGGGTAGGAGTCGATTATGAGATGCTCGGGAATATCCACATCGACCTGGTGCGCCGACTTCTTCAGCCGCGGCCGCAAACTGGTCAACACTTCCTCGACATACGCTTTGAGCTCGAACACCCGACGTTCTGAACTCGACTGATCGACTGCGACCTGCTTGAAGCTTTGCACTAGATCCGCGGCGCGGCGCAAGTTGCTCATGATGATGCTGGCAGATTGCTCGGCAAAGCCCATGAACTGGTCCAGGTCGGAGCGCTTCATGGCCCCGCTGGAATACAAACTGCGCAGTTCATCCGTGCGCGCCTGCAGAGTTGACGCCGCTGTCACGCCAATACCCACTGGCGTGTTGATCTCGTGGGCAACCCCCGCGACCAAGCCACCGAGTGACGCCATCTTTTCAGTTTGAACCAACTGCGTTTGGGTGTCTTGTAGTTGAGACATTGCCGCTTGCAGCTCAACGTTGGCCGCCTCTGTTTGCCGCGAGGCGCCCTCGATACGCTCCAACATGGCGTTGAAGTCATCGACTAACTCTCCAGTTTCATCGTCGGATGCCTTGGTTGCTCGCTGGGTGTAGTCACGCGTGTCACGCACATGGCGTGCAACGGATGCCAGGTCCACAATCGGCTGGGTGATGATGCCCTGCAACCGGGTCACCACAGCCACGGTGGCCAGCAAGCTGGCGATGAGCACAAGCAAAAAGATCAAGCTTTGACCGGCCACTTGGCGCCACATGGGCGCCAGTGATGCATTCACCCACAAGCGCCCGACGGTGTCGCCGTCCAAAACTACGGGGGCAACAACCTGCAGTTGCGCGAGCGAGCGTTGCCGCGACAACTCGGCGGCCGATGGCGGGCAATCCGCCTGCGACGAACTCGGGAAGTTGGCGAACAACTCGCCGCCAGGAATGGCATACAGACAAGCCGCTTGCGCGACGTCCAGGGTGCGCACGGCCGACAGCGTCTCGTTGGCTGAGGCGGCGTCGCTAAACGCCAAAGCAGCGGTGCTGTTGAGCGCCAGCACTCTGGCCACAGATGTCACGGTGCTCTCGATCGCATCCAGTTGGTTTTTTACGGCATAGCCGGTTAGCGCCAGTGCAGCCAGCAGCAAACCAGCGGCCGCGGCCACGGTAGAAATAGCAATGAGTTTTCGACGGATAGGCGCATTGCGAAACGCCGACACGACCTATTCGCCTCCGCGTATCGTGGCCACCCGCAGCAGCTTGGAGCTGATACTCAGATTGGCCGCGGCGGCTTCATCCCGGTCGATCTCGAAACGCACTTTCCGATCCTGCACGAAGAACCGAATTACGCCGCCATCCAAGGCTTGCGGCGTTTCGTACACGGTCAGCACACCGGGTGAGGTGCGCGCGCTCAGGTATTGCTGGCTTTGCGCTGCCTCCAGGCCGGTGGCGTAAATGATTTGGCAATCGTCCGCGGGCAATTGGGTCACTTCTAGCGGGCGTTGGCCAACCGTTTTTCCCTGCATGACCTGCGCCAGGCTATTCACGGTATCGGATGAATCGGCGCAGACGCGCAGCGCTTGGCGGGCCGAATTAAATGCCGAATCTGGCCATGTGATGAATTTGGCGAAATTCAATATGAAAGCCGATTTGACCTTTCGCTCCAGATCCGACTGCGCCGAGGCGGCACTACCCGGCCAGCCCATGGCGACCAGCAGCGCCACAACCAAGCAATTCGTGCGACGCACGCCTACCACCTTAGCCCGAACTCAAGCGCTGCCGATCGCTCAAGCAGCGTGCCAGCGGTTGCTGACGGCTCACCAAACTCACGGTGCCCATCGTCCAGCAAATTTCGGCCAATCAGGCGTAACTCGGCCTTGGAGCCAAGCTTGCGGATGAGCGTGAAGTCGGCTTCGGTGTAGGCCGGGGTGTCACTGGCCTTGAGCGACGAAACATATCGCAGTGCCAGATGTGCAACCCAGTTGCTTTGGTCGCTCCAGCGTGTGGTCATACCGACTTGATGCTCTGGCGAGCTAGTTTCAAGATCGCTTGGCGTCGTGGTATCCGTGCTGCCAGGATCCGCCTCGATATCCAGGCTCAGGTGCGCATACCATGCACGCACATCCCAACCGCGCGGCAATTCCGTGACGAGCGCCAGTTCTCCACCGACGCCAGTGCCGCTCAGGCGGTTCTCGAAACTGCCAAATGGCGGCGGCTGAGTTTCCGTTGAGCGCAGGTCGTCGTAGTCATTGAAAAACAGCGACAAATCCAGCGATGCGCGTGAGCCCACGCGCTTACGCCACCCGGCCTCGTAGGCCAGCACGGTTTCCGAGTCGAAGTCGGGATTGCCAATCCGGAAACGCCCAGGCGCGCAAACACCGGGAAAGCCCGTCGGAGGCGGGCAGAAAATTGCCACGTCTTGGTCCAGCCGGTTGGGCGTGCGCACCGCACGTGAAACCGACGCCCAAGTGAAGCTTTTCTCGGACAACTCGTAGCCGAAACGCACGCCAGGCTGCACCTCGTTGCCAGTGAAGTCATTGTGCTCAAACTTCGAACCAATCGACAACGTGGCCGCGTCACTCAGCGTGATCTTGTCCATCACAAACACGTTGAATTGTTCAACTGTTCGGTCTTGCGGATCAAAGATGACAATGTCGGGCGGCGCGCCCGTTTCGTCCTCTGACCGGCGGTAGCCTACACCTGCCACCAAGTCGTGGCGGCCACCAGCAAACGCGCGGTTAAACTGCATGTTCACATCAACCGTTTCTCGGTCTTCCACAAATAAATTGGGTGTCCTGCGGCGCGTCGATTCGCCATAAACCGCAGCGCTAAACGTGCTACCCGTTGTTGTCGTGCGTGACCACCGCAGGTTGAGGTTACCGCCGTCGGCATCAGACTCGACGCGGTCGCCGGTGATCGGGTCGGCAGCGGTGCCACGCACGCCGAACACGTCACCAATCACTGTGAGTTTGTGCCCACCACCAAGCGTCCAGTCACCGCGCAGGCCGGCTTGGCTGAAACGCTGGCCATCCAGCGCTTCGCCACCACTGGCCTGCTCGGAAGCGTCACGTTCGTAAGCCTTGGCATACATGCGAATCGCACCCGGCCCCAGGGTTTGACCAGTACGCATGGACGCAAAACCACGGAGTTCAGTACCAGCCGCCATCGCCACATCGGAGCCAACGGTATCGACGGCAGACTTGGTGACAATGTTGATCACGCCATTGACCGCGTTAGCACCCCAAAGTGTGGCGCCGGGCCCGCGAACAATCTCAATGCGTTCGATGTCGGGCAAATAGGTGTCGAAGCTTTCCCAGAAAACACCAGAGAACAGCGGCGTATAAGCGCTGCGGCCGTCAATCAGCACTTCAAGCTTGTCTGAAGACGTGCTCGCGAAACCGCGAATCGAGATTGAATAGGTCTGCGCATTGCTGCGCGCGACGTGCACGCCAGGTGCCAGCCGCAAGGCCTCGGCGATAGTGCGCGCACCTGCTTGGCGGATCATGTCGGCGGTGATGACGTGGATGGCCGCGGCGGCCTTGCCGATCGGCTCAGCCGCCCGCGAAACCGTAACGACCTCGATCTCAAGCAGGTCATCTAGCGATAAGTCGCCAAAGTCTCCTGCGGCCGCTAACTCAGTTTGCGCAGCCGCAGGCGCCGCTACGCACAGCACGACCCCCACCATCACTGACCGTATGTGGCCGGTCAACGTGGCGCCGTTATTCGTTATTTTATGCTTTGCCATGCGCTCCCCCAGTAACTTGAGCACGGATGCGCCCATCGTAAACCACTGAGGGTTAAGCAAATCTAATCATGCGGCCCCTGCATCGCTCAGGCCGCACGACCAATTAAACGCGCTCGACCACCGTCGCGATGCCCATGCCGCCACCAACACACAGGGTGATGGCTGCAGTTTGCTTGTCCTGGCGCTCCAACTCGTCGATGACGGTGCCCAGCAAAATCGCACCGGTCGCACCCAGCGGATGGCCCATGGCAATGGCGCCGCCGTTCACATTCACGCGGTCGGGGTCGAGGTTCAGATCTTTCATGGCGCGCAGCACGACCGCGGCGAAGGCTTCGTTGACTTCCCACAGGTCGATGTCGCCGGGTTTCATACCCGCCTTTTTCAGCGCCTTCATCGACGCCGGGCCGGGGCCGGTGAGCATGATCGTCGGGTCGGTGCCGGTGACTGCCACGCTGCGAATGCGGGCGCGAGCCTTCAGGCCCAACTCCTTGCCAATCTGCTCGCTACCAACCAACACCAGCGCCGCACCATCGACAATGCCCGAGCTGTTGCCAGCGTGATGCACGTGGTTGATGGCTTCGATTTGCGGATACTTGCGAATTCCGGTGGCGTCAAAGCCCATGGCGCCCATTTGTGCGAAAGACGGTTTGAGGTCGCCGAGCGCATCAGTAGTTGTGCCGCCGCGGATGGTCTCGTCGCGGTCGAGCACCACCGTGCCGTTGAGGTCAGTCACCGGGATAATCGAACCGGAGAAATGACCGGCCTCCTGCGCCTTGGCAGCTTTTTGCTGTGAACTGACCGCGTAGGCGTCAACATCGTCGCGGCTATAGCCTTCAAGCGTGGCAATCATGTCGGCGCCGATACCTTGCGGCACGAACTCCATCTTGGCCGACACGCGCGGGTCCATCACCATCGCGCCGCCGTCGCTGCCCATGGGCCAGCGGCTCATCGACTCGACGCCGCCGGCGACGACCAGATCTTCCTGGCCCGACATGACTTTCATGGCCGCCAAGTTGACCGATTCCAGGCCCGAAGCGCAGAAGCGGCTTTGCGTCACGCCGGCCACGGACTCGTCCCAGCCGGCATACAGCACGGCGGTGCGTGCAATGTCGGCGCCCTGCTCGCCCACAGGCGTCACGCAACCCAGCACGACGTCATCCACGCGGCTGGTATCCAGGCTGTTGCGGTCCTTGACCGCGTCAAACAGGTTCTTCAGCAAATGGACTGGCGTTACTTCGTGCAACGCGCCATCTTTCTTGCCTTTGCCGCGCGGCGTACGCACGGCGTCGAAAATCAATGCATCGGTCATGATCAGACCTCAGTAGGGAAATAATGGTTACCGCTTCGCGCGGCTAACAGTTACCGTGCGCGGCTCGGCTGACTATACGACACGACACACCATGGAACAATTGCAATACCGCAAGGGTAAGCATGCTTTCCGAACCTTAGTTTGGCAGCACGATGCAAACGCGTAGGCCGCCACCGTGAGGGCGTTCTGCGTAAGCCCGGCCGCCATGCCGGGCGGCAGCTTCGGCAACAATGGCCAAGCCGATACCGTGCCCACCGGTGGAACGATCGCGCGCAGTCGCCGTGCGATAAAACGGTTGAAAGATGCGCTGCAGCTCGTCGGCGGCCACACCGGGCCCGAAATCGCGCACTTGGATGACCACCTTGTCCGGCTCCAGCGCCAGGCCGACATCAATGCTTGTGCCCGCGGCGCCGTAGCGCGCGGCGTTGCGCAACACGTTGTCGATTGCCCTACGCAACAAAATGGCGTCCGCGCTGATTTGCAGGTGCTCCGGCCCATCAATGTTCACTTGAGGCAACACGGCGCCATGCTCAAACCGCAGGTCATCGACGGCGTCGCGCAGCAACATTGCCAGATCAACCGGCTCAAGTGCGCCGGCGCGCTCTTGCGCACGTGCCGCGGCCAAGGTTTCGCCAATCAAACTGTCCATGCGTTGGCTTTCGTGTTCGATACGGTCTAGCGCCGCGGCCGGGTCGTCACCGTCACGCGCCAATTCAGTGGCAACAGTCAGCCGCGCCAGGGGCGAGCGCAGTTCGTGCGAGACATCGATCAGCAAGCGGTTTCGCGCTGCGACCATAGCCTGCGTATGGCCGGCCATTTGGTTGAATTCACGGGCGAGTTCGCCAAGTTCATCGCGGCGCTTGGTTGTTGGGGCATCCACCCGGGCCGTCAGGTCGCCACCGCCAATGGCGCGCGCGGCCGCAGTCAGTTGTTGAATGGGGCGCACCAGCCAGCGCGACAACCACCAACTCGCGCAGGCGAGCAAAATGACCGACAAAGCGATGCGCGCCAGGCCGGCGAGCTGCTCAGCGCTGCGAGACGCGCTCGGCGGCAAAATGGCCACCCAACGGTAAGCACCCTGCTGCCCACGAACCGGGATGGCGATGAAGCGCGCGCCGCCGGGCAAACGCTGCACCGAGTTGTCGCGCAGAATCTGCGGTGGCAATTCTTTCATTGGCCCCGGCAGGCGGCGCAGCAACGGCCGACCATCGGCATCAAGCAGGCTGGCAAACATGCGCTGTTGGCGATTGCTCCGGCGCAGCCAGCCTGCAAAGTCGCGCAACTCGCGCTGCTCAAACTCCGCAACGGTTTGCTCGGCCAGCGGGCGGTATTGGCCGCGCGGATCGTCGAGGCTGCTGAGCACCGGCCGCAACACCAACACGAACAACGCGACCGTCAGCACGTTAACGGCCACAAACGCCAGCAATACGCGCCAGAAGATTCTGCTGGACGCCATCAGCGCACCAATTGATAGCCGCGGCTGCGCACGGTCTTGATCGCGCCGCTGCCCAATTTGCTGCGCAGGTTCGAAATGTGCATATCCACACTGCGATCGTGCGCCAGCAAGCGGCGGCCCAAGGCCTCGCGCGAAAGCGTGTCCTTGTCCACCACCTGCCCGGCGTGCTGGCACAGCACCCGCAACACCTCGAATTCCAGACCCGTGAGATCCACCGGCGCATCATCGATGCGAACATCACGACGGGCGGCATCCAGTTGCAAGCGCCCAATGGTGTATGCCTGCTCGGTGTTGGTGCCGGCGCCGCGGCGCAAAATGGCCCGCAGCCTCGCCGCCAATTCCCGTGGGTTGGCCGGCTTGGGCAAGTAATCATCAGCGCCCATCTCCAGGCCGAGAATGCGATCAATGTCCTCGCCCCGGGCGGTCAACATCAACACCGGCGTGTGAACTCCGTCTGAGCGCAGCCGCCGTAGCACCTCGAAGCCATCAAGCTTGGGCATCATCACGTCGAGCACGATCACCTCGACGCCGGCTTCTGGCGCAGCGGCCGCGAGCGCGGCTTGCCCGTCGCCCGCGACACGCACAGCAAAGCCCTGCCCGCACAAGTACTCGTCAAGCAAGGCCGTGAATTCGGCGTCGTCATCTGCCAGCAAAATGGTGGGCCGAGTGTCCATGTGCCGCAGTTTAGCGGGGTGCCAAGCGTTAATTGCCGTTTACTGACAAAGCCTTACAAAGCATGACTGCGGCTTGCATTGCGCCACCTAAAGTGTGCACTCCCCACACAACACGAGGCCACCCTCATGACCAAACGCACATTTTTAACCGGCAGCGCAGCTTTGATGGCGGCACTGGCCATTGCAGGCACCGCCATTGCAGCGCCGGGCGGGCACGGCATGGGCCAGCGCGACGGCAAACGCGTCGAGCGCATGCTGGACGCTGTGGATGCGACCGACGTACAACGCGCCGAGGTTCAGACCGTCATGGACGAACTCAAGCCGCAGCGCAAAGCCTTGGGCCAGCAGCTGCGCGAAGCCAGCCGCACACTGCGCCAGGCCGACGCCACAGCGCCCGGGTTTGCTGCATTGGCTGACGAGCAAGCGCAAAGCATTGGCCAACTCACCACTGAGAGAGTGCGCCTGCAAAGCGAAATCCGCAGCCGGATCGCAGCCATCCTGACGCCGGAGCAACGAGCCAGCCTGGCCGAAAAACGCGCGGCCAAGATGGAAAAGCGCAAACAGCGCGCTCAGCGTTTTTTGGAGCGCCACGACGGCTGATTCCCCCAGCCCCCACATTGCGCCCGGCAGAGAGCCGGGCGTTTTTTTGCATCCCCAATCGGGTTTGGCGACACTGCGTGACCTACTCAAGCACCAGATAACTCATGACCGATCCTGTCGCCGACTTCAAAGCCTTTGCCGCCGCCCGCCAGCCGCTAGACGATGCCGGCCTCGACTTGCTGTTCCGCAAGGCGCGCACGGTCAACGGCTGGCAGGACAAGCCCGTCACCGAAGACACCCTGCGCAACCTGCACGACCTCTACATCATGGGCGCAACGGCCAGCAACACACTGCCGGCGCGCATTGTTTATGTGCAGTCCGACGAGGCAAAGGCAAAGCTCAAGACTTGCCTGATGGAGGGCAACGTTGACAAGACGCTGGCGGCGCCCGTGTGTGCAGTGATCGGCCACGACCTGGAATTCCACCAGCATCTCGACCGCCTGTACCCGCAGGTCGATTTCAAAACCATGTTTGCCAAAGCGCCCGATCATGTCCGGCAAACGGTCGCGCTGCGCAATGGCAGCTTCCAAGGCGCCTACCTGATGCTAGCCGCACGGGCCATGGGGCTGGATTGCGGGCCGATGTCGGGCTTCAACACCGACAAGGCGAAAGATTTGTTCTTCGCCGGCACGACCGTGGAGGTCAACTTCCTGTGCAACCTCGGCTACGGCAACCCCGAAAAAGTATATGACCGCAATCCGCGGTTTGGCTTTGACGAGGTTTGCAGCATTGTTTGACGCGCCAACGCCCTGATCGCACCGTTGCGATCAGGGTTGGCTGACCGGCGCTGGCCGCAATACGCCGTCGGGCTGAACCAAGCCATTGTCCAGAATGCCCTGCTGTGACTCTAGAGTGCGCTCCCAACTTTGGATGAACACCTCGGCCGAGTTGTACAGGTGCCGAATCTGATCAGGTCTGCCTTCCAGGCGGATTTCTTCCACGAAGCCTGAGAGCATTCCGTAGTGGGCGTTGCCATGCACGTCCTGGTGCCAGGTTCTACCGTCTCCCTCCGGCGGATTGGTCGCGGGCTGCTCAAAGTCCAAGCCAGCAATGTTGTTGAATTCGGGTAGGTCGTCAAACAACTCGCCCTCGAACAATCTGTAGGGGTACTCAACCGGCCGCTGTGGATTGCCGCGCGGCCCGGTCTGGCCCGACAAGCCGTTGGTATCGGTCCCGAATCCGAACCCGAACAACGGGCGGTCGGCTTCGGGCACATCAGCAAACACTTGCTGGTAGATGCCAAGCGTTTCGTCCATGTCTCTCCGAAAACCGCGGCTGGATCCGTTGGATGGGTACATGAACCCACCATTGACCAAAGCGCGGCCAGCCTGCTCATGCGAGGTGCCCCCGAATGTGCCGTGAGTGGATACAAATGGATAAGGCGGATTCTGTGCCTCGGCCAGCTCCAGCGCCTGGGTCTTCATCTCGTATTCCATGTGATCCCAGTCGAAGATGAAGCCCATCTCCATCAACTTGGAATAGAAGTACAAGCCGATAGGCGTCATCCAGCGCGCATTGCACTGGCGACGATCTGGATAGCACGGGTTTGTACCACCTGGGCGGAAGCTCGTACCAACGGGATCGCCCTGGCCAGTGAAGGTGCATTGATCCGGCGCAGTCAGGAAGCTCTGCGAACTGCCGCCAGCACTGCCCCACAAGTACCCCGAGAACGGTTCACCATCGTTATCCAAACCGCCTTCGGTTGGGCAGTCGTAGGTCGTCCAGAATTCCCCGCTCGGTGTCTCAGGTGCTGGGTTACCGTTGAATGGATCATTCGGATCGGCGCCGTTGCTGCCCCCGCTGTTCTCGCGATTACCAAGGTTCAGCACCATGCCATCGAATATGCCGTTGCCTCCAAATGCATTGTCGAATTCATGGATCGAGATGATTTGCCTGATGCCCAACCCCCACAGGCGCTGAAGCTGCGTGAGGATTTCATTTGGCGCGCCGGTTTCAGTCATGGCGCAGTCGTAGGTCACGCCGCCATCGACTGGGTCACCAGTTTCTTCAAACGGTTGCTGCAGCCGGAACGGATTGTTGTAGCGAATCTGACAGTTCAGCAGGTTGGAAATTTCGATACCCAGGACAACGGCCAATTGACCATTCGCGACTACGGTTCTCGCCTCTTCGGGTGTTCGGACGATCTGGAAAAAGCCCTGACCAGGACCGCCATATTGCGCATCAATGTAGTCCTGCATCGCAAACATACTGCCGACTTGGTTGGCGGCGTTGTTCATTTCGTTACAGTCGATCGTGGCGGCTTCATCGGCAGGTGCCGAAGCACGTTGCAACTCACACAACGTGGCATTTTCGACCACATCGTTGACTGCCACCCGCAATCCCGACTGCCACGCCCGCTCGATCCATTTCCAGTAGATCGCCTCGTGGGTCAGGAAATCACGCGCCGGCCATTCCGGGAATGTTGGCCAACCGGAGACGTCGTGCCCGTCCATATCACCGGAAAACAACGCACCGACAGTGTCCTGCGTGCCTTGTTCGCCGTGGTAAGGCGTGCAATCACCCAGCGCGTGGGTCACACCATAGCGATGGAACGGCGAGCCCCATTCGGTGCGGCCCAGGAAGGTCGTGGCACTGATATGCACATGAACGTCGGCCATGCCCAGCACGCGGCCATCTTCGGTTGTGCCCGAGAATGATGGCGCCATTCCGGTGGGGTCTTCGCCTGCCACGTTGCTTGAGGCTTCGGGAAAGGCCGCACAGTTCTCAATCGGCTCGAACACCCAGCTTTCACCGCGTGGGTCGGTATCCTGCGGCTGCACAACCAGCGAGCCATTTGGCGCAACGGCCAAGTTCATGGAAACAACACCGTTAGTGACTTTGAAGGCCCCGTGAGCCTCCAATGGATCAACAAAATCAACATAGGCCGTCACTTGTTCCGGAGTAGGCTCCGCGTCGTAACTTGGCGATGGCGGGTACACCGTTGCATCGGCGATGCCACGTAGCGTCCACTCCACTGCTGGGCTGGCTTGATCCAGCACGGTGTTGCCAACGGTTGGCCCTGTGCTCGACATCAAGGTGCCAGTGCTGTTGTAGAGCATGTAGCTGCCAAGCGCCGTGGGTTTCATGAAAAACGGTTCGGCGTCGGCAATGTTAGCGCTAGTCAAATAGCCAACGCCCGCACCGACGCGTGTCACATAGCCACCGTCAATGCCGGAACGCATGGCCAAGCACTGGTTGTTGAAGCTGTAACGCGTCTGGGTGCCACTCACCCGCGTGACACCGTCAACCGGGCAGCCATCGGCCGGCGCAAACTCGTCCTCAAGAGTGCCGGGGCACTGATCACTGGCGTCAACAACACCGTCACCATCAGTGTCGCGCTGCGTGGCGGAACATCCGAATTCGTCGGACAGCTCCCCCGCTGGCGTATCCGGGCAGGCGTCGGCACGGAAACTCGGACCACCAATGTCGTTCGCCACGCCATCAGCATCGTCGTCGTTGCCGGCATCAATGGCGCAACCATTTGTTGCGACAACACTGCCCACTGACGTCCCAGCACAAATATCATCAGCATTCTCGATGCCATCGCCATCAGCGTCACCGGTGGCATCACCGATCCCACCGTCAACGCCGTCATCAGTCATTGGCGTCAGGTCGCAGGGGAATGGCTCCACACCTTCAATTGTTGGGCCGTCTTCGACGCGGTCAATGGCGCTGCCGGGGAACATTGCAACGTCCGCCAGCAGATTGAGCATAGATGTGCCGCTCACCAAAAGTTCGCGCGTGCGCCGAACTGTGTCGTCAAATATCTGGTTGTTGTTCAGGAACACGTGTGTCGCGGCGGTATTGGCGCCAAGATGGAAATATAGATTGGGCGTGCCGCGAATCTCGCAATACTGTTCGCGTAGCGCGTTGATCCAATCGTGAGGCTCTTGGCCCTCTACCGGCACTGGTGGCGCAACCGGGCCGGGATACCCCTGCGTACCCTCTTGCACATTGTCGTGCTGCGCCGAGGTCACAAGAATTTGCTGGAACGGCGTGACGCCCATGCGGCTGGCGTGCCGCGGATGGTTCACAACCGACAGCGAACATCGATCCTCGAGACAGTAAGGCGGCTGATAGGGCCGCGTCTCCCAAGTCTCACCCACAGTCGCAAGCAGCAGCGCCAGATCAGTGCTACCGCCTTCTATCGTGAACGCCGCGTGTGGGCTTGCCAGCGTGTTCTCCCAGCGCATTTCATCCAATGGATGATGCAGGTTGTACTGCACGCCATAAGCGCCGGCAGATGTACCGCTGTAGATAATTTGCGGTTGGTCAGGCTTGTAGCCTTCTGGCGTGTCAGCTTTTGCTCGACGCCAGATCAGGTCGCGATAGAACTGCGTGGAAGCCCTCACGTTAATGGAGCCGTAGCGAAATAATGTGCCGCCGTTTTCCGGCCGGCCACCCGCTTCTTCGGCGCCTCCACCAATATGCAAATCTTGCGTGCAGTAGGGCTGGAAGACAGCTGACCAATCGCGTAGCGGGTTGTCGTCGCGAACGGCCAGATAGCCATTGGTCAGGTTGCCGGCATTGTTGTCACGCGCTTCGAACAGGCTTTGTGGACGGGTGACGCAATCACCTTGCGCTGCCAGGCAAACGCCGCCACCTTCCTGGTGCAGGATCGCCTTGTCCAAATGCTCAGGCGATTCCGACAGGCGCATCACGAATGCGTAATCGCTGCCATCGCCGCAGCGTGTGCCCCAGGCGTCGCTGTCCAGGGTCACGTGCACGGCCTCCCCCAGCGGGATGTCATCGACACTGGAGACAGCTTCACCGTCAACGCTACCCAAGCGAATCGTCGCTTGTTCAAACAAGCTGTTATCGGGGCCGCAATTGAGTTCAATGCCGCCGGTGTCTCCCAAGCCCTGAGCCACCATGCAGCGTGCCTGGTCAGCGGCACGTTGCAGGAAAATCTCGGGCGTTGAGCCCTGGGTTTCCAACATGCTCGGCGACGAACACATGACAGTCAGCGTCTGCGCACCTTCGGTCTGCCTGGTCTGAACTGCTGGCAGCAATTGCGTGCCGTTACACGCAGGGTCTAGCACGCAAGCCGCGTAGTCGGCATACGTATCGCGGATCAGCGCATCTGCCGTGTCGTAAGCAGCGGTCAAGCAAGTTGTCGCCAATGGCGTGGGCGCTTCACTGAGCAGCCGCGCCTGTGGCCCGCCGTAGCTACGTGCAACCAATGTTGCTGGCTCGCCAACACAGGCTGCGTCTAATTGTCCGATCAAGTTGGCCGTTGTCACGCTTGGGCCAAAGCCGGCGCCCTGTGCTGACGTGTCGGTACCGCATGCTGCGCTGACGCGATCGGCCATTGCGCTACGTGCAGCCAGAATGTCGGCATCATCGCTCGCACATGGCATGCCGCCATCGTTGTAGCAGGAATTGCTGGTATCTGCGACGGTCGCATGGCAGGCGCCGAAGGCGGCGCTTGCCTCTGCCTGACAGAACTGTGCCGAGCAACCTCCAGCATCGACGGCCTGCCCTGCTGGTGTCGTGGGGCAGATATCGTCCGCATTGCTGATGTTGTCGTTGTCGTCATCGAGTTGCGATGGCCCACAACCCGCACCATCGACTGAACCCGCATCGATCTCGGACTGCGGAGTGTTTGGGCAGCTGTCGTTGCCATTGAGCACACCATCACCATCATCGTCGGCATCCGGATCGCCGCCGCCCTGCTGACTTTCACCGCAGCCCTGCGCGTCCACACTATTGTTGTCGATGTCTTCCTGTGAGGTCAGCGGGCATAAATCATTGGCATCGCTAACACCATCACCATCGGCGTCTCGCTGGCTGGCACTGCAGCCAAACTCATCGGCCATTTCACTCTCTGGCGTAGCGTCGCATTGATCGACACGATTGATGACACCATCAGCGTCATCGTCCATTTGGCCCTGGCTGCAACCCGTGGCGTCAACCGTCTCTCCCAACAGCGTGCCGGGACATGCGTCCGCGGAATCTGCCACGCCATCACCATCGCTGTCGCGCTGTGCTGCGCTACATCCCTGCGTGTCCACACTTGCATCAGGTTCCGTTGCCGGACACTGATCATCTGCGTCTGAAATGCCATCGTCATCTGCATCGCGCTGTGTGTCGGCACAACCTTGTGCGTCGGCCGGCCTACTCGTTGGCGTGCCGGGGCACACGTCGGCACTGTCGCCTACGCCGTCTCGGTCAGCATCATTGGCTTCATCAATTTCACAGCCATTGCTGGCTACGGTAGCGCCGGCCGGTGTTGCCGGGCAGGCATCCGAGGCATCTGGGACACCGTCACCATCCGCATCGGGCGCTGTCACTGGCGGCGTCGTGCCGGTCGGCGGCAAGGTCGCAGTGCCACCTCCGCCGCAGGCAAAAAGCCCCAGCGCAAAAAGTAAGACGATGGCTGGGCGCACGCCCGCCAAGTTCGCGTGAATCATGATGCCTCCCCGGCAGTTCCGCGATTATTTATTTGTTAGTCGCAGCAGTTTTACCTGAGCAGGCGTAACGACAGCGTAAAGGCCCAATATAAGGCGCCGTAAAAGAGCGCATCCGAACAGCGACTAGACTGAATCGCAGAGGCGCGCGATGCTTTTTCAGTTGTTCTTTGAAGGCTTGGCAATCGCCCGCCAAACCATCTCGAACAACACGTCGGCCCGCTCGGCCAGCGGTTCGCGCATGCCGCGGTGCATCCACATGCCAATCACGCGTGAGCCGACGCCGTAGATGAAGTCGAGCAGGGTTTTTTCATCGACCTCGTCGGTGAGCACGCCTTGCTCGCGCCCCTCGGCCAGTACGCGCAGAAACTCACCCATGAGCTGTGGTTGGCGGAATGATGGCTCGTTGCGCCAAGCGCTGACATAGACCGACGTCGTCATTACCTGCGCTACGCGCGGATTGGCTTCGAAGTAGTCCAGCACCACCCAGAACACCTTGCGCAGGCGATCCTTGTAGGTCTGAATGCCTTGCAGATGGTCGAGCATGCGCTGTGTGAGCTGCCCCAACCAACTGTCCAGGCCCGAGAACAGCAACGTCTCTTTGCTGCCGTAATACTTGTAAAGCGTTTGCAGGCTAACGCGTGCCTCGCGGGCGATGTCGGCCATGCCCACCTTGTGGAATTCGCGCCGCGAGAAGATGCGCAGCATGGCGTCCTCAATGCGGGCGCGGGTGTCCGGGTCGAGCTCGGCAGGGGTTTTTGTTTGTGCGTTTGACGCCATGGAAACACACATTACCCGTTTGCGGTGCAACATGCCAGACCATTCGCCGGCGTATTGACATGCGGCAGCGTATGGACTAGCTTAGACGGCATTGTTAGCCGGCACCGACCCCACGCGATGCAGCGCTGAATCGGAAATTTTAATTACCGAAGCGCGCCGAAAACCGACTAACAACCAGTTTCCATTGACCTTTCCAACGCGCCCTGCGCCAGGAGAAACCATGTTCAAGTCCATCATGCTCAACATGAAGAAAGCCGGCATGCTGCCGCGCCTGTCCGACACCGAACGCGAGGCCCTTGAGGCCGGCACGGTTTGGGTCGAGGGCGAGTTCTTCAAAGGCAACCCCAACTTCAAGGCCATCATGGCCGAGGCTTACAACAGCCTCACCGAAGAAGAGCAGGCGTTCATGGACGGCCCTTGCGAGGAAGTGCTGCGCATGGCCGACACCTGGGAAATCACCAGCAGCCGCCAGGTGCCTGACGAGATCTTCAACTACCTGAAGGACAACGGTTTCTTCGCCCTGCTGATTCCCAAGCAATACGGCGGCATGGGTTTCTCGGTGCTGGCACGCAGCACCATCATGGCCAAGCTGCAAGCTGGCGGTGCCGCCATCGCCTCCATCGTGGTTATTCCCAACTCGTTGGGCGCTGCCGAACTGACCGAAAAGTACGGCACCAAGGAGCAAAAAGACCACTACCTGCCCCGTCTGGCCGATGGCACCTACATCCCCTGCTTTGGCCTCACCGAACTGACTGCAGGCTCCGACGCCGCGTCGATCAAGGCCGATGGCGTGGTCTTCAAAGACGATGACGGCGTACTCAAGGCCAAACTGAACTTCGCCAAGCGTTACATCACGCTGGCACCCATCGCCAACCTGATCTCGCTGGCCGTGCGCCTGCAAGACCCCGACGGCCTGCTGGGTGGCGACGAAGACCTCGGAATCACCGTCATGCTGCTGCACAAGGGCATGGACGGCCTGAGCATCGGCAAGCGCCACGACCCCATGGGCGTGACCTTCCACAACGGCCCGATCTACGGCGAGAATGTCATCGTGCCGCTGTCGAACACCATCGGCGGCACCGACTTCATCGGCAAGGGCTGGAAGATGCTGATGGAAACGCTGGCTGGCGGCCGCGCGATTTCGCTGCCAGCATCAGCCGTGGGCGGCGCACGCGCCATCAACTCGGCCACTGCGGCCTACTCCATGGTGCGCGAACAATTCGGCATGCCCATCGGCCATATGGAAGGCCCTCAGGCCAAGGTGGCGCACATTGCCGGCATCCAATACCTGATGGAAGCCAGCCGCATCTTCGCCTGCTCGGCGATTGATGAAGGCCAGGAGCCGCCGGTCGTATCCGCCATCCTCAAGCAGCAGCTCACCGAAATGATGCGCGAGTTGTCGATCTGCGGCATGGACGTCATGGCCGGCGCCGCCATTCAACGCGGCCCCAACAACATCATCAACGAAGCCTACGTGGGCGCACCCATCAACATCACCGTTGAAGGCGCCAACATCCTCACCCGCACGCTCATCGTTTACGGCCAGGGCGCCAACCGCTCGCACCCGTATGCGCGCACGCTGGTTGAGGCTGTCGAAGCCGAGGATTCGACCAAGTTCCGCAAGGCTTTGCTGGGCTGGGTTGGCAACATGTTCCTCAACTTTGGCCGCGGCTTCGTGCGCTATATCACCCGCGGTTGGACGGCCGGCTCGCCGGTGTCCGGTCCAACGGCTACCTACTACCGCCGCCTGGGCTGGGCCTCGACGCGCTTTGCCATGCTGTCCGACCTGGCCATGATCTTCATGGGCGCCAAGCTCAAGGCCAAGGGCAACTTCACGGGCCGCTTGGCCGATGTGCTCAGCTGGATGTTCCTGGCAACGGCCACGCTGCGCCGTTATGAAGCCGAAGGCCGCCGCGAGGAAGACCTGCCCATGGTGCGCTATGCGCTGGATCATTCCATGGAGCAAATCCAGAAAGGTTTCGAGGGCGTGTACTCCAACTTTGACGCGCCAATTGTCGGCTGGTGGCTCAAGACCGTGGGTAGCTGGGCACTGCGCCTGAATCCCATCGGCACTGGCGTCAAAGACGACAACCTGGCTGCAACCGCAGCTGTCTATCAAACCTACGGCTCCAACCTGGATCGCCTTACCGAAGGCCTGTTCCAACCCGACGAGAGCGACCGCGGCATGGGACGTCTGCTGCGCGCATTCCGCCTGCTGAGTGAGGCGCGCCCGGCGCACGCCAAGATCATCAAGGCGATTCGTGCCCGCACGCTGCCCAAAGGCCACCCGGCTGACCTGGTTGAAGCCGCCTTGGAGCACGACGTGATCACAGAAACCGAAGCCGAACTCATCCGCGCCGCGCGCGAGGCGCAGTTTGCTGCCTACGCAGTGGATGAATTCACGCCGGAAGAGTACGTGCGTATCGGTGGCTCAGAGGTCACCGAAGGCTTCGCCGGCCCCGAGGCGCCGCGGCCAAAACTAGCCGCCTAAGCGGCAGCGTTAAAGCATGAAGCCCCGCCATGGAAACTTGGCGGGGCTTTTTTGTGCCTGCATCGCATCGCTTGGAGCCAACGAACTGGTCACACAAATGCAGCACTGCTAATGCAGAATATTGTGTTGCGTCAATTGACTCGCGTTCTTGAAACACCATACTGCAGCCATGAATCCCATACTCAAACAAGCACAAGCGCAAGGCCTGAGCCGCCGCCAATTCCTGCAAAACCTGCTGTTCACTGCCGGTAGCGTGCCTGCAGCCAGTTGGCTAACGGCGTGTGGAAGCTCCAACACGCCCGCAGGTTCAGACCCGGTTGGTGGCCCCGGCGACCCGGTTACGCCGCCCGCCTTCCAAAGCCAGTTCGCCACCATGGGCCCGCTGCAGCCGGCCAATGCCGACGGCATTCAACTGCCTGCCGGGTTCACGTCGCGTGTGGTTGCCGTGTTCAACCAACCGCCGATTGCGTCCAACCCCAGCTTTTTGTGGCATTCCGATCCCGATGGCGGCGCCACATTTGCCACCGAAGACGGCGGCTGGATTTATGTCAGTAATGCCGAAGTGCGTGATGCCACCACTGGCGGCGTGTCCCGCGACCAAGCCGCACTGATTACACCATTTACTGGCGGCGCCAGCGCGCTGCGTTTTGATGCCGACGGCACGCTTGTCGATGCCTACCGCATCCTCGATGGCACCACCACCAACTGCTCGGGTGGCGCCACGCCGTGGGGCACGTGGATCAATGGCGAGGAAATCGGCGACGGCTACATGTTCGAGTCCAGCCCACTGCGTGACGGCGGTGAGTCGGTGCGCCTGGACCGCTTCGGCCGCAAAGGCCACGAGATGGCCGCCGTGGATGAGGCCGGCAAGGCGATCTATCACACCGAAGACTTCGGCGGCGAGGACCGCTTTTACCGCACAATTTTTGACGCCGCTGCATGGCCTGATGGCGGACGCCCTGACATGTCACTGGGCGTGCTGCAGGTATTGCAGGTCACCGGCAACTTGGCCGATGCCGCCGACGGCCCGGTGTCCATCGCCTGGCTCGATGCCGTTGACGACGGCACGCCGCAGCCCGAGGTTTATCTGCCCGACAGCACACAATTTGCCGGCAACGAAGGCGTGCACTTCCTCGGTGGCTTCATCTTCTTTTCATGCAAGCCGACAGGCAACCCGGAAACCGACGACCACATCTTTGCCATTGACCTTGAGGGCGGCACCATCGAGTCGATCTACAACCCGGCCGATGGCGTCATTGGCTCGCCGGTTGATGACAGCGAGCCGCGCATGACCGGCGTAGATAACATCACCATGACCGAAGACGGAGAAATGCTGGTGGTGGAAGACGGTGGCGACATGCGCTGTATGGTGTTGCTGCCCGACCGCACGACTATCCCCTTGCTGCGCCTGCCCGGCAGCCCGGATGTCACCGAGGTCACAGGCGTGGCCATCGCGCCACCTGGCGACCGGATCTACGTGTCCAGCCAACGTGCGCTGCTCAATGGCCTACCAGCCGGCTTCCGTACTGGTGGCGTGACCTACGAAATCACCATGCCGTTTTCGGTGCGGGTGAACCCGCCTTTGGCGCGAGCGCTATAGTCGGCGCTCGTCAGACAGCAAGAAGCCCGGCGCTGCCGGGCTTCTTGCTTGCAACAGTTGGTAATCAGCCAGCCGCGCCCAACGCGAGCCTGACAATCACCATCAAAATGACGACGAACAACACGGTAGCGATCAAGCCCAGCACGATGTAGTGAATCGGCTTGCCGCGGGTGAAATCGCGCTCACGATTGGCGCGGCTCTGCACGCCGAAGAACGCCGCGAGCACGCTGGCTGCAGTTTGCCAGAACGTCGGTGGCGGCTGTTCGGTGTCGTCAGTCTGGTCTGAATGCTCGGTCATTTAGCCGTAATCAGCCACGATCTCATTGGAAATCCGTTCATCATCGGCCCCCTTCGCATTAATGTCGTCGGCGATGAGCTTTTCCAGCTTTTTGCCGATCAGCGGCACCGAGCATTTCACCGTCCAGTCAATGCTGTTGACAGCGCCCTTGCCGCCGTCGGTGAGCGTCATGATGCCGGTGGCATCAACCGGCGCGCCTTTCACATCAACCTCGATAGAGCCGGTCTTGGTGGACAAGTTCCAACTATCGGTTTCCACCAAGGTGACGGTGTCGCCAACAAACTTCTTGGCAAAACCCGGCACCGGCGCACTCATCGGCAATTCGGCTTTCATCTTGATACGGAACTTGTCGCCATCGAGTTCATGCTCCAAAACCTCGAAGCTGCGGGCATTGAGCAACTCGAACTTGCGGACGAAATAGTCCTTGTCGCCAAACATTTTAATGACGGTGTCGCTGTCGCGCACATAGTCGAGTTTTTGGGTGAACTGCATGGTTTGCTCCTCGTTGATTGTTATTCCGGCGCGACAAGACGCGCACCACTCATCCTAATCGGATAGCGCCTTGAGCACCATCTCGCGCGGGTTCCACCTTGCACGCAGCGTGGTCTGTGCAATGAACACGCCAGCCATACGCCGGTGCAAAAACACGATCTCGCGCGGTGGAATGCGAAAGTAACGCGACAGGGCCGCGCGCGACATCTGCCGGGTCACGCGGCGTGGCAGGTCGGTTTTGTCAAAGCAATAGTTACCGTCATCGTCCACAAACTCTGCCGGCGGTGGATGGGTGCCACCAATCGAAAACGGCTCGACGATCAATTGGCACAGCGTATAAAACGCATCCAGCGTGCTTGCCGGCCAACTGAGGTTGAGCAGGCCGATAGACTCGGCGCCGGCCATGACGCGGTCGCGCTCGCCGCGGATGGCACCGGCAACAATCTCGCGATAGCCGGCAACAAAGGCGTGGCTGAATTCGCGTGTGGCACCGAAGTCGAGCAGCACCAGTGTGGGCTGCGGGCGCTCTAGGTCACGCACGCGATAGTTGCCGAAGTGCGGATCGGTTTGCACCATCCGCCAGTCGAACAACTCGCGTAAAAACAACGCCATAAAAGCTTCGCCCAGCGCGTCGCGCCGCGGCTGATCCAACGCTTGTACATCCGCATGGCGCACCGACACACCGGCCTCGAAACTGGTCGTCAGCACATGGTCGGCCGAATAGTCGCCATAGACTTCAGGCACTGCATAAACAGCCTCGCCGCGCAGATGGTCGGCAAAGGCCCGCGTGCACTTGGCCTCATGGCGGTAGTCCACCTCGCGCCCCAGCATGGCTTTGACTTCGGCCACCACCGGCTCCAACGACAAGTCCTTGGGCACCATCTTCGACATCCACAGTAGCCGCGCGATGGTGCGCACATCGCTGTCGATGGCGTCGGCAACGCCGGGATACTGAATCTTGACGACCAGTTCAGTGCCATCGGCTTTTCGCTGCGCGCGATGCGCCTGCCCTAGCGATGCTGCGGCCATGGGCCGGGTGTTGATGTCCAACTCTGCCAATTTTCCGGCATCGAGTTCGGCCACCAACATGGGCTGCACAAAGTCCCAGGCAACGGGCGCAGTGTCATCCTGCAACCCCGCCAGTACTTCCACGGCCTCTTCGGGCAGGAAGTACTGGCCGTACAGCGACAACATCTGCCCGGCTTTCATCACCGAGCCTTTCAACTCGCCCAACTGATCGGCCAGATAGGCCGCTTGCCGCGCATAGAATTCGCGGTCGGCGTCGGCCCGCCCGGCATCGTCTTTGAACAGCTTGCCGACACTGTGAGCAGCAAACTGCGCGCCGGCCGACAAACCCATTTTGGTCATCGCCCAGTTACGGTCGGACGGCTTGGTACGCAGGCGCGCTATGCTAGGCTTTTGCTTGTCGTCGCTCACGCAAGGCCTCGCGGTGTGGCGCTAACAAATTCAATTTTTTCAATTACTTGAAGGATGGTCATGGCTGCCAAATCGACTCAGCTTGCTGATCTGTTGCTTAATGAAAAAGAACGCCCGCGGGTTGTGGCAGAAGTATCGCATTTGATCGAAACTCAGGTTTCGGCCAAGCGCGGCTTTTCTGGCGCAGCCCTGCGCACGGCACTGACGATGGCGCGCAAAGCCAGCCCCAGCGCAATCCCGAACTCAGTGGATCACCTGCTGCCGGAGTTTTGCGCAACCCTGCAGCCGCACTTTGACGCATTCCAAGCCCAAGGCACTGGCACCTTTACCGATTACGTCAAGCAACGCAAGGTGCAAATCTCAGACGAAATCCTTGCCGTGACCGACCGCCGCGCAACCCGCAGCAACAACAAGACGCTGAAGAGCATGTACGCCAAGCTGCGCTCGACGGCCGAGGACGAAGTGCGCAATATTGCGCCGGGCCTGGCGCGTGTGGTGGACGAGCGCCGCTGAATCGGCGGCGGCTTCAGGCGACGTGATAGTCGCCGGGCTCGGCCACAGACACGAGATTGCGGCCAGCCTGCTTGGACTTGAGCACCGCCCGATCCGCGGCCCGCAACAAGGATTCAGGCGAATGGCCAATAGCGCCCTCGGCACAGGCGGCCACACCCAAACTGATCGTCACGGACAGAAATCCGTCTTCGGTTGGCACGTCTTCGGATGCAACGGCAGTGCGCATGCGCTCGGCCACTTGCCGGGTTGTCTCCGGCGGGCAGCCGGGTAGCAAGATCAAAAACTCCTCGCCGCCGTAACGTCCCAACGCGTCGTAGGGACGTACCGCCCGCAACAAGATGCTGGTGACATGCTGGATGACATCGTCGCCTGCGGCGCGGCCGTGGGCGGCATTCAAGCCCGCGAAATGATCGATATCCACAAAGATCAGCCCCATCCCGGTGTCTTCCCGGTAGGCACGCGCCAACTCGCGCTCAAGCAGGTCCGACATGGCCTGGCGGTTCCACAGCCGCGTCAGCGAGTCTTGCAGTGCCTGCTGGCGGGCCATGTACAACTCTTCCAGCAACTGGCTTTGGTTGTCGTGTAGCGCTTCCACGCGCAACTCGGTTTCGGCGCAGGCGGCGCAATCAGCCAGGCTGGCCAGCGCCTCGCCATTCAGCTTTGTTGGCTCGTCATGGAATACCGCCAAGCAGCCTGTTGGCTCATCGTCCAAGCCACGCACGGCAACGGTGTAGAACCCGGCGGCGGCATCATGGTCGATCGCCTTGGGTGTCGGCATGCTTTGCGCAAACCAGGTGGGCTCCAGCGCATTGACCAGAGGCTCGAACAAGCCGGTGCCACAGTGATCCCAGGTTTTGCGAGGGAACCTGTAACTGACCACGCTGCCCTGGGCGCCAGTGCTACGCGCGGCAAGTTCGGCGATGCGCTGCATCCGCTCGTTGATCGGGACGCGGGCAATACTCGCCAAACCTTCGACCGCCGCAAAGCGGGCAAGTGACTCGGAATCGAAACTGCGCTCAAACACTAGGGGAATCCCTGATTGATTCCAACCAGTGTAGCCGCGCCGCGCCAGCCTGCCTACCGGAACCGCGTGCGCACGACGCTGGAGCGGAAGTCGCCAGGCCTGAAATCGGCCTCGTTGAACTTCACACCAATCGACTGATTGAGCATACGGTTGATGTAATAAGCATTGCGCTGGAAGTCGTAATGCACGATCGGCGCCGTCATTGTCACCTGCGGTTGCCAGTCGTAATAAATGTGACCTTCTTGCAATTGCAACAGGTTGCCGGCGCGGTCATAGACATCGACCATGACAATTGCCCACGAATCTTCATCGACGTAAAACACCCGCTTGCCCAGCTTGTGCCGCGCCGGTGCGCGCTCGGTGGCCTCCACCACCCATACGCGGTGGCGCTCGTAGCGGGCGTAGTCCTGGTTCAGATGACCGGGCTGCAGCAGCGTTTCGTAGCTGAGTTCGGGGCTGTTGATGTCGTAGCTGTTGTACGGCACCAGCATTTCGCGCCGGCCGCGCAGGCGCCAGACGTAGCGGTTGAACGAGCCGTTATACATGTCGATTTGATCGACATAGGCAATGCCGTCCGAGCCTGGCCGCGGAAAGTCGAAGCCCACCGGCGGAATGCGCCGCATGCGCCCTAGGCCTGCGCCCACCCAGATACGGCGGCGGTCGCGCGTCTGGTCGGCGGTTTCGTGCACCACGGCAATGGCGCGGCCGACCACCGGCACGTTGTTCACGAAGGTGACATAGTACAACAACATGTTGTTGTCATCCACCGACTCGGCGTAGTCCTGATTGCCGTAGATGTACAGCGAGTTTTCTGTACGCGGGCGGATGTCATAGTCACCGTCCGGCTCAACCACTGCTTCATCCGAAAAGATTTCTTGCGTCTTGCCGCGCGGGCGCACGCGGTGGTTCCACATCACCTCGGCACCGGTGGCCGGGTCGGGGAACGGAAAGCCCAGTCGCGCACCGGTGAGCGAATCCGATTCCAACAGTTTTGCCCGGCTGGCGTTGGCCTCGGTGGCAGCTTCAATGGCGTCGGAGTACGCCACCGTTCGGTGGCTGGGATACACCTGCATCTTGTAGTCGTTGTAGCGGCGCAGCATCTCCTGATGCCCGGCCGACAACAGCCCGCTGTATTCGGTGTAATTGTTCTGGTCGATGACGTACTTGGGCTGTTCGTCAGCAAACGGGTTGGCGGGGCGCCGGCCATCGATGCGCTCCAACCCAGCGGTGTCGGTCAGGCCACCCGTCCAGGGCGGCAAGCTGCCACTGGCGTTGCCCGCACGCTCGGCGCCAACACGGGTCGGGCCAGGCTCGACTTGCGGGCGCGACGCTGCGCTGGCCAACGATACGGTTTGCCCGCCAGAAAACCGCGTGCTGGCGGGGTCGTTGTCACTGCGCGCTACCGCACGGCTGGCCGCCGCCAAGGCTTGCTCGCGCGCCTTGCCAGATTCCAGATAGCTGATCCATTGGTTCGCCACGCGGCGCTGCGAGCGCGACTGCCCAGCTTGGCGAAATGCGCGCAAGGCGCCGTCGATGTCGGCATTTTGATAGCGCGCCAAGCCAAGCGCGGTGAGCGTTTGCGCGGTCGGAACATCCTTGCCACCCAACTGCAACGCCCGCGACAAGGCCGCCGACGCATCCGCCCAGCGGTCCTGCTCCATCAACAAGCGGCCCAACTGCAAATACACACCGCCGGACGGCGCCTCGGAACTCAAACGCTCCAGCGCATCAATGGCGCGGCGGCTTTCGCGGGCCGTGCTCCAGGCTTGCGCCAGCACGCGCAGGGTTTCGGCATCGGCCGGCATGATGCCGACGTCAATCCAGCCCTGCAGCAAGGCTGCTGCCTCATAGGGCGCGCCGGCACGCATGAACATGCGCACCAGCTTTCGCTTGTCGGCCGGCTCGGTGAGCATGCCCTGGCGATGCGCCAGCTCCAGCACCGCGGCAGCGCGGTCGAAGTCTTGCCGCTGAACCTGCACCGCAGCCAGCCGTATCCAGCCCTCGCGATTGCTCGGGTCGGCGCGCACCAGGCGCTCGAGAATCGGCGACGCGGCGTTGAGTTGGCCGGTTTCCAGCAGGCACACGGCGTAGAGCTGCATCACCGCCACAGTGGGCTTGCCCTCGTCGTACACCGACTTGACCAGCGGCAGGGCTTGGCGAAAGCGCCCGGTTTGGGCATACGCATTGGCCACCGCCAGGCGCAATTCGGCGTCGCTTTCAGAATTTGCCGACACCCGCGGGCCGAGTTCGCGGATGACTTTGTCGTAGTCACCGGTCTGCTGATAAAGCTGGCCCATGGTCAGCTTCATCTGGTCTTGCACCACGCTGGACAACGCGTTCTGGTCGATGGCGCGTTGCAGATATTCGGCGGCGAGGTCAGCGCGTTCTTCGCGCACGGCTTTGGCGGCCAGCTCGCGCAGCGTCAGGGCTAGCGCATAGGGGTCACCTTGCACCGCCTCGATGCGGGCCGCATCGGACTGTGGCGCCTGCGATTGGTCGGGCACCGACTCCAACTCGCGCACCTCGGACTCGTACTGCTGCGCATGCACTGGCCCGACAAGCGCAACTGCCAGAGCAAGTACCACCAGCGAATGGGTAGTCCAACGCGTCATCGGTTCCAATTGAATTTGAAGTCTTCGAGGCGGAAATAGACTTTTTGCTTGACCTCGCGGGCGCGCGGGTGCGCGGCGTACAGCCACGATGACACGCCCTCCACCGCCGCAGCCTCGAACACGCCCTTGGGTTGGGCGTCGATAATGCGGATATTCTCTACCGTGCCATTGGGCAGCACGACGAATACGACCTCGACCCAACCCTCGATGCCCTGTTCAAAGGCAATCTCGGGAATCTGCGGCCGGCCGGTTGAGATGGGCACCAAGCGCTTGCCGGTGAAACCCCGGCCCTTGCCAAAGCCACCGGCGCCTGTACCACTGCCCTGGCCGCCAAAACCACCAAAGGCGTCGCCCAGGCCGGACGAGCCGCCAAATTTGACTGGCAGGTTCAGCTTGGGCAACTGCAGGTCGGCAGTGGTCTCGGTTTCGGCGCTCAACGTCAGGGTGTCGGGCAGGTCGATATCCGACGGCGACGGTGGCGTTGATGGCGGCGCCGCGGCAGCCTCGAGAATTTCTTCCGGTTCGGGCTCCTCTTCTTCCTCTTCCTCGGGTGGCTGCACGATCTCGACAATGCGGGTGTCACTTGGCGATTCCAGCGGCACCTCGGGTGGCGCAGTCATCACATACATCAGCCAAAACAGCAAGATGGCAATGCTGGCGGCAAAAACTGGGGTGAGCAGGAAGCGCACGGTCGGGTGTCAGAAAATTTTCTGTAGATCAGCGGACATTATTTGACCACTTCGGGCCGCGCTTGATCCCGGACGCAACAGACAAGTCACACGAAACCCAGCGAGTCGGCGAACTGGTTGGTTTTCTTGTTAACCAGGCGCTTGAGCCGGCTGGCAAAGAACAAACCCGACAGCGCCACCACCATGCCGGCCATGGTCGGCAGCGTGGCGCGCGACACACCGCCAGCCATGCTGCGCGCGTCGCCCGTGCCCTGCAGCGCCATGACGTCGAAAACCTCAATCATGCCGGTCACCGTGCCTAGCAAGCCCATCATCGGGCACAAGGCAATAAGCGAGGTAATGATCGGCCAGGGGCGGCCCCAACGGTCAGAATC
>JAAFAL010000190.1 GCA_018222345.1 bacterium | reverse complement strand
ATGACGATGTCGGCGCCCAGGGCATGTTGCACTTGCACGCTGCGCTCCGGCGTCAGCAGCACCTTGTCGCCATTGACCGGCGAGCGGAAGGTCACGCCCTGCTCCGTCAGCTTGCGTAGTTCAGTCAGGCTCCACACCTGGAAGCCGCCGCTGTCGGTGAGGATGGGGCCGTCCCAGTGCATGAAGCCGTGTAGGCCGCCTAGGTCCTGAACTAGCTGTTCGCCGGGGCGCAGCATCAGGTGGAAGGTATTGCCCAGGATGATTTGCGCGCCGTTGTCACGCAGCTCTTCTGGCGTCAGCCCTTTCACCGTGCCGTAAGTGCCAACCGGCATGAAAATCGGCGTTTCGACGACGCCATGGGCCAGCGTCAGGCGCCCGCGGCGCGCCCCGCCGTCTGTGGCCAGCAGTTCAAAGTTCACGTGCGAACTCCTGCGGCCGGTGTCACGAACATGGCATCGCCATAGCTGAAAAAGCGATAGCGCTGGGCGATGGCGTGGCGGTATGCGGCCATCGCTGCGTCTTGCCCTGCGTAGGCGCAGACCAGCATCAGCAATGTGGATTCAGGCAGGTGAAAATTCGTCAGCATGGCATCGACGACATTAAACCGTGCGCCCGGCGTCAGGAACAGGTCGGTTTCGCCGGCAAATGGCTCCAGCGCGCCGCTTGCCGCGGCCGATTCCAGTGCGCGCACAACGGTTGTGCCTACCGCCACGATGCGCCCACCGGCAGCGCGTGTGGCCTGAATCTGCTCGACCAACTGCGGTGTCACTTCGATGCGCTCGTGGTGCATCACATGGTCTTCCACGCGGTCCGCGCGCACTGGCTGAAATGTGCCGGCGCCAACCCACAAGGTGACCTCGGCCATGCCACGGCAGGCTGCGCGCACCTGCTCACGCAGGGCGTCGTCAAAATGCAGGCCCGCTGTTGGCGCCGCCACCGCGCCGTCACGGGCCGCGAACACCGTTTGGTAGCGCGCATCGTCGTCGGCATCGTCCGGCCGGTCAATATACGGCGGCAAGGGCATATGGCCGTGCCGCGCCATCACATCGGTCCAACACCCACGCGCCAGGCGTAAGCGGAACAGGTCGCCCTCGCGATCCATAAATACCGCTTGATGATTGCCGGCCAATTCGATGGTGGCGCCGGTGCGCAAGGTTTTGCTCGTGCGCACATGCGCCAGGGCTACGTCGTCGCGTTCCAGGCGCTCGACCAGCACCTCAACTTTGCCGCCGGTGGGTTTTTGCCCATGCAGCCGCGCACGCCACACGCGGACATTGTTAACCACAACCAGGTCATTCGGTTGCAGCAAGTCTGGCAAATCAGCCACGTGACGGTCTGTCAGTTCGCCACTGGCGCCATCCAATTGCAGCATGCGCGCGGCGCTGCGCCGTGCCAGCGGGCGCTTGGCGATCAGCTCGGGTGGCAGGGTATAGGCAAAGTCGCTACGCAACATGGCGGCGGATTCTACCTGCTGTGTAGATTGCCGGGCGCGGCGGTTGTAGAATGCGCGGCCCCGATGCCGGAGTGGCGGAACTGGTAGACGCGCCGGATTCAAAATCCGGTTCCTTTACGGGAGTGGGAGTTCGATTCTCCCCTCCGGCACCATTGGGGTTCTTTTGAGGCGTTTTACTTGTCGGGCTTCCTGCCCTCCAAGCCCCGACCGCCGTCCGGCCCGACTTCCTGTCGGGCGTTCGTTGCGCACGCGAGCGGTGCTCGCGCTTGTATAAGCGCAACTCACCCTCCGGCACCATTGGGGTTCTTTTGCGGTGTCTTACTTGTCGGGCTTCCTGCCCTCCAAGCCCCTACCGCCGTCCGGCCCGACTTCCTGTCGGGCGTTCGACCGGCGAAAGCAGTGCTTTCGCTTGATCGGTCTCACCCTCCAAGCCCCTGCCGCCGTCCAGCCCGCCATCCATGGCGGGCGTTCGCCGCGCACGCGAGCAATGCTCGCGTTTGCATAAGCGCGGCTTACCCGTCATTCCCGCGGAAGCGGGAATCTAGCCGGTAGGGATGTCACAACGCCGCATATCACGTGCCGGGCATTTCTTGTCCCAGCCCAACTCACACGCCCGCGCACGATTTAGCCAATACCGCGCAGCCTGCAGAAAATCACCGATTCGACTGACGGTAGCGCACGGTCGTCGGCACCTTATAGACGGGGCCGATGTTTTGCGGTACCGTCCCCGCGCTCGAAATACCGGCGGCTGACAAAACACGCCGATTCAACGGTTCATTTTCACGACAAAACAAACGGTTGAACTATGGCTACTGCCACAAAAAGTAAGACGACCACCAAGAAAGCTGCGCCGAAAAAAGCAGCCGACAAAAACCCTGCTGCCAAGACAACAAGCAAATCAGCTGCCGAAAAAATCATGACCGAGTCGCAGATTCGGCGTATGCCGAACAAGGACTACATGAACGACAAGCAATTGTCGTACTTTCGCGCTCGGCTCATGGAGCAACGCGAAGAGGTTCTTGGTCGCGAACGCGAAATCCGTGAGCGCCTCAACCACCGTGAATCAGCAGCCGACCCGGTAGATCGCGCAGCCACCGAAGAAGAGCGCTGGTTAGATCTGCGCCTCCGCGACCGCGAGAGCAAACTGCTGCGCAAGATCGACTCGGCGCTAGAACGCATTCGCAACCATGAGTACGGCTATTGCGAAGAGACCGGCGAAGAGATTGGCATCCCGCGCCTGCTGGCCCGCCCGACGGCTACGTTGTGCATCGACGCCAAGGACACCACCGAGCAAATTCAGGCGCAGTACCGCGACTGAAAACAATCCGGTGCACAAAAAAAGCGGGCCTCGGCCCGCTTTTTTGATGCTTGACTATGCGCCGCGCCTAGAAGTCCAAGCGCAAACCCAAGTTGGTGCCTTTGACACGCGTGTCGTTCTTGGAGCCATAGATCAGATATCCCGCGCTCAACGACAATGGGAAGTCGCTGCCCAAAAGCTTGGCAGGCAAGAAGCGGAAATTGACGCCGTAGGACTCACTCTCGACATCTTCTGACTGCCCATCAACGGTGGTAATGGCGTAACCCAGCGGAATTTCCAGCTTCAGGTAGTCGGCAAGATCGGCCGTTGGCACGGCAAAAATCCCGATGTAGTCGGAAACTTCGACGGTGTTGTTGGCAAAATCGGTATCGTCGTCCGACAGCCCATACTGAATCTCGAGGCCGAAGTTCTCGTTGACGTTCCATCCCAAACGCAGACGAATGATCGACGATTCAAACTCGTTCCGTTGATTTTGCGGAGTCTGCGGGTCCATGTCGGTCTGCGAGGAAAAAGTATCCACGTCGAGATCGACCGTATCGACACCGACATACAAGCTAGTGTCGCCAAACAACTGTGCGTGCGCGGCACCAGACGACAGACCCAGCATCACAGCAGTCAGTAGAATCTTTTTCATGTCTCTCCCCGTTGAGATAATGCAGGCAAGCGTCGGTTTTAGTTTGGATTTGCTGCGCTGCGTGTTTAAGCAAACTGTGCAAATGATCCCCCATCTTGGCGCATAATTCCAGCGCCATTTATTCCTAAGCCCACACCCTGTCTCTTATAACCAT
>JAAFAL010000189.1 GCA_018222345.1 bacterium | reverse complement strand
CATGCGAATTTCCTCGACGTCTCGTGGACTCGCGTATTGGTATAGTGTGCGGGTTGTGCGCATGACCGCAGCCTGTTCAGGTGCCATGGTCGGCGTCTGCTCCTGCGCCATCGAACGCCTGATAAGCGTCCAGAGAGTCACGGCCTGCGACATGGAGCGGTTCAAAGCCTTCTTCCACGGCATGCTGGATCGCGGCTTTTACCTGGCGCCGTCGGCCTATGAGGCGGGCTTTGTATCGGCCGCGCATACACAGGCAGACATTGACGCGACGATTGCTGCGGCTGCGGATGTTTTTTCCACATTGACCAAATAGCGCTGTCATTCCTGCGAAAGCAGGAATCTAGCCCTGCCACCACTGGCACTTCGACCACCCGGCTAGATTCCCGCTTTCGCGGGAATGACGTTTGAACAATTCATGACTGAAATTAACCAACCCCGCCCCGGCTTCATCGGCCGCATGCGCGCCCAGCTCAACAAGGGCGACAACTGGCTGACCTACGACTTGGCCAACCTGATGCCGGGCGCTGGCCTGGACGATGACGCGCTGGAGGAACTGGAAGACCGGCTGCTGATGGCCGACGTCGGTGTCGAGGCCACGACAGAGGTTATCGACCACTTGCGCGCCGAGGCCAATGCGGGGCGCATCAAGTCGCCAGAGCAATTACACAAGCAACTGGTTGGCGCGCTGTCACGCATTGTTGCGCCATGCGCCGTGCCACTGGACATCCCGGACTTCATCCGCCCCTACATCCTGCTGGTCGTCGGTGTGAATGGTGCGGGTAAAACCACGACCATTGGCAAGCTGGCCAAGCGCCTGCAGGGCGAAGGCAAGTCCGTCATGCTCGCGGCCGGCGACACCTTTCGCGCCGCGGCGGTCAACCAGCTCAAAACATGGGGCGAGCGCAACAATGTGCCGGTGGTGGCGCAGGGGCAGGATTCGGATTCCGCCTCGGTGATCTTCGATGCTGTGCAGGCCGCCAAGGCCCGCGATATCGACGTCATCATTGCCGACACCGCCGGGCGCCTGCATACCCAGGGCCACCTGATGGACGAGCTGCGCAAGATCAAGCGCGTGGTGCAAAAACACGACGCCTACGCGCCGCACGAGGTGATGCTGGTGGTGGATGCCACCACCGGCCAGAACGCCCTCAGCCAGGCCGTGCAGTTCCATGAAGCCATCGGCCTGACAGGCATCACGGTGACCAAACTCGACGGCACCGCGCGTGGCGGTATCGTGTTCGCAATCGCCAAACGCCTGGGCCTGCCGATCCGGTATATTGGCGTCGGCGAGCAAGCCGACGATTTGGGGATTTTTGATGCCGAGCAGTTCATCCGAGCGCTCTTCGAGTAAACAAGCTGATGGCTTCGACGGTGGACTGAGTTACGAGGACGTTGAAGAGTTTCTGCACTTGCGCAATCGCCGCAGGCGCTCGTGGCTATCGTGCTTAATGGTCATTGTCGGCGGCGCAATGCTAGCCAATGGTTTTTTCTCTGAACACTTTCGGTTGATCACCTTGGGATTGGGTTTTTGTCTAACAGTGTCCGGATCTATGGAGCTCAACCCGCAGTTTCGGCAAGCCATGAATCTGCTTGAGCGCTACATTGCGCAGGACCCGCAGGCGAAGGCAAAACTGGAGACCCTCGACGGCACCCAGTTCAACAAGCGCCTGGCCGACGGCAAGTACAAGCCGCAGCAAGGCCGTCAGGCCGGCAACTAACGAGCGCAACGTGTCGGATATTATCCACTTTCATCGCGTCTCCAAACGCTACCCTGGCGGCAACGATGCCCTGTCCGAAGTGTCGTTCACGCTGGGATCAGGCGAAATGGCTTTCCTCACCGGCCACTCCGGCGCCGGCAAATCGACGCTGCTCAAGCTCACTGCGCTGATCGAGCGGCCAACCCGCGGGCAAGTGGTGATCAACGGCCAGAACACGGCCAAGGTCAAGCGCTGGGGCGTGCCCAAGTTCCGCCGCCAGATCGGCATGATCTTCCAAAACTTCAGCCTGCTGTATGACCGCACGGTGTTCGACAACGTCGCGCTGCCGCTGGTGATCCGGGGCGAGGACGACAAGACCATTGCCCGCCGCGTGCGCGCCGCGCTCGACACCGTCGGTTTGCTCAAGAAAGAAAAACAGCACCCCATCGTGCTGTCGGGTGGCGAGCAGCAACGCGTGGGCATTGCCCGCGCCATCGTCACCAAGCCGCCACTCATCCTCGCCGACGAGCCCACCGGCAACCTCGACCCGGCGTTGTCGGCCGAAATCATGGATTTGTTCCAGCGCTTTAACGACGTTGGCGTGTCGCTGCTGATTGCCACCCACGATATTCCGTTGATCGAGCGCATGCCCCACCGGGTGATCAACCTGGCTGGCGGCCGCCTGGCCGACCCGGCAGACCTGCCCAAAGCCGAGCCAGCGTGATGGGCAAGTATCTGCAACGCCATTTGCAGACGGCGCTGTTCTCGCTGGGCAAGTTGTACCGCCGGCCTGTCGCCACAGTGCTCACCGCCACCGTCATCGGTATTACCCTGGCCTTGCCTGCCGGCCTGCATTTGATGATGCAGAACGTCAATTCGGTGGGCTATAGCTGGGAGGGCACACTCAAGGCCTCGTTGTTTCTGAACAAGTCAGTCGATGAGGCTGCCGGGCAGGCCTTGGCGCGGCGCCTGCAAAGCGAAGACGGCGTAGCCAACGCGCAGTACATCTCGCGCGCGCAGGCCTTGGAAGAGTTCAAGGCGCTATCTGGTTTCGGCCAGGCGTTGGACCTGCTAAATGACAATCCGCTGCCCGCGGTGATCGTGGTGCAACCGCGCACCACGCAAACGCCGGAGCAAATCGACAGCATGATGCGCAAGCTCAGCGCGATCCCGGAAGTCGAACAGGCCAAGCTGGATCAACAATGGTTGGATCGGCTGTTCGCGATCTTGTCCATCGTCCAGCGCGGCGTGCTCATCATTGCCCTGCTGTTGGCCGTGGCCGTAGTGCTTACGGTCGGCAACACCATCCGCCTGGACATCGAAAACCGCCGCGACGAGATCGTCATCATGAAGCTGGTGGGCGCATCCGATGCCTTTGTACGCCGGCCATTCTTGTACACAGGCTTCTGGTACGGGCTGCTGGGGGCCTTTGTGGCTTTTGTATTTGTCACCGCCGCGGTCATTCTGCTGGCTGGGCCGGCGGCCAAGTTGTCTGGCTTGTATCAGTCCAGTTTTGTGCTGCAAGGGCTGGGTTTTTCGCAAACCTTGCTGCTGTTTGCGGTAGGCGTGGGCTTGGGCTGGTTTGGGGCATTCTGGACTGTGGCGCGGCACCTGGGCAGCGTGGTGCCGAGATAGTCCAGCATAAATTCTCCAAACTATTGAAATCATAGTTTTTTGTGCGGCTGTTGCCGACACTTGAACGCGGAACTTTTACCCCCAGAAGTGGGTCTATTCATCGCAGCCTAAACACCGGTTGTGGGAGTTGCGCGCAGCGCCTTGGCATTTTGCTAGAATCGCGCGCCCACGGATGGCCCCATCCGATGCTTTTGGAGGGAGTTACATGAGTCAAGCTCTGGCACTTCGCAACGCGACACAACTTACACCGCTCACCGGCAGTGTGGATGCATACCTCCATTCGGTGCACAG
>JAAFAL010000188.1 GCA_018222345.1 bacterium | reverse complement strand
CCGCAACCGATGAAGGTCCCCCGCTGATCGCTTAACACATCGCGGCACTCACGGGTTTCTCGTACCCTGGCGGCATGTCGCCTCACTGGCTGGCATCTTGAACCCTTTCATTTCTTGCACGGCACTATGCTCAGTCTGCTCGTCATCTTTTTCTGCGTGTCCATCGTGTTCTCTTTCTTGTGCTCGATGTGGGAAGCCGTATTGCTCAGCATCACCCCGAGTTTTGCGCAAGCACAGCAGCAGGACGGCACCGCACTCGGCCAGAACCTGGCGGACTTCAAAAAGAATATTGATCGCCCCTTGGCGGCGATCCTCACACTGAACACCATCGCTCACACAGTCGGCGCTATTGGCGTGGGGAACCAGGCTGCGGCCATTTGGGCCAATGCCAACCCGATGATCACCTTGTTTGTGATTCCGGCTGGGATGACGCTAGCGATCCTGGTGTTGTCGGAGATCATCCCGAAAACCCTCGGTGCTACCCACTGGCGGACGCTGGCACCATTTACCGTGCGCAGCCTGCGGATTGTCGGCGCACTGATGCTGCCGTTTGTCGTCATGAGCCAATACATCACGCGCTTCTTGAAGCCACCCGAGGGGGCGAGCGTGCTGTCCCGCTCCGATTTCCTGGCAATGGCTGACCTGGGCGAAAGCCACGGTGTGCTCGAAAAAACCGAAAGCGACACGATCCGCAGCCTGCTGCAATTTGGCGAGGTCACGGCGCGCGACATCATGACGCCACGCACGGTGGTGCTGACTGCTGACGAGCACGCCACTGCAGCGGACTTTCGCGCCGACAACGAGCCGCTAAGCTTTTCGCGTATCCCTTGCCACGCGAGTGGCGAGCCTGAACATGTAACAGGCTACGTGCTGAAAGACGAGCTACTCGAGGCACTGGTGGACGGCGATGGCGAGCGCCAGATCGAGAGCTTCCGCCGCCCTATCCTCACCGTCAACGAAGACTCACCACTGCCCGAACTGTTCGACCGCTTGATCAGCAAGCGCGAGCACATTGCGGTGGTCATCGACAGCTTTGGCGGCTTGTCCGGCATCGTCACCGTAGAAGACGTGATCGAAACACTGCTAGGCCTAGAGATCGTGGACGAATCCGACGCATCACGTGATATGCAAGCACTTGCCCGCAAATTGTGGGAGCGCCGCGCCAAGGGCTTGGCCGCAAAGCAAACCACACAAGACAACAAGGCCTAGCCCACATGTTTCACATGGTGCACGGCGGCTACGCCCGACAAGGCGCGAACCTATAAGCGTTGTCCGGCAAACAAGGGCGCAAGTAACCGCGTCTCGCCATGCTGAACCACGAAGAAGCGCTCGGCGCTCACACCCACTGCATTGCGGGCTGCTGCCAGTGCGCGTGGGGGTTCATCCATCGGCTCATCGGTCAGGTTGAAGGTGCCCCAATGCATGCCCACCGAATAGCGTGCCTGCAAGTCCTGGTGGATTTGCACGGCCTCGGCCGGGTTCACATGCACCGGCTTCATGAACCAGCGTGGCTGGTAGGCGCCAATTGGGATTAGCGCTAGGTCCACCGCACCGTACCGCGCATGGATATCACGAAAATCAGGGGAATATCCCGTATCACCGGCAAAGAAAACTTGCCGCCCACCTGCTTGGATCATCCACCCGGCCCACAAGGTGGCGTTGCGGTCGTCGATCCAGCGGCCCGAAAAATGCTGCACCGGTGTAGCGGCAATAGTCGCGCTACCAAATTCACGTTGTTCCCACCAATCCAACTCGGTGACCTTGCCAGGCGCAACTCCGAAATCGACCAGATGCGCCTTGATACCCAGCGGCACGAAGAACTGCGGCGCCCCGCCCGCCTGTGCGGCCAAGGCTTGCACGCTGCCTTTGTCGAGGTGGTCGTAGTGGTCGTGCGAGATCACAACCAGATCAATATCCGGTAGCTCATCCAAGCTCAGGCCTGGTGGTGCCCAGCGCTCTGGCCCGGCAAAACTGAACGGCGATGCGCGCGGCGTAAAGTGGGGGTCGGTGAGGATGTTCAGACCGCTCAGTTGTATCAAGAACGTGGCGTGCCCCACCCAAGTCAGTGTTGCTTGCGAGCGATTGGCGCGCAAAAAAGTCGGGTTGTTTTGCGCCAACGGAAAGTCCACATGCGGCACGTCCAGCCCGATGCGGTCCCAGCGCCAGCGCAGCAGGCCGCCCAAGCCATGAGGCACATTGAGGTAGCGATTCTGGAAACCCGTAGCGGTGTGGTGCGCGGGCGCGTCGGCGCCGGCGGCGCTGTGTCCGTCTTTGCAGGCTGCAACGGCCAGTGCGCTCGACAGCGCCATGGCAAGCAATAGAGGCTGGTTCAACAAATTCCGCCTTGGCAGTAGATCGGCTCGATACGAAGCCCGCAGTCGGATTGCAGGCACCAAAAGCATAACCCCGACGGCGGGGTGATCCTCACCGGCGCAGCAAACGGTTGCGCTCCATCCACTGAGCGCCTAGGCGCACTATTTCGTCGATCAAGGGATCCCCCGCACCGCTCAGGTGCCCGCCAGCCAAGCGGTGGCGATCCGCCTGCGCCGGCGTTGCCTCGATTGCCTGCCACAACACCTCGGTGGCTGACGCAGGAATGCGCTCGTCCTGGACAGCGTCGATGAACAGCACGCGCTGGTCGGCCGTGTAGCGCGCGGCGTAGCGTTCAGGCTGCGGCAAGCCCAGGCCCCAGACCAGCATTCTGGCCAACCAATGCGCTGGCCGCACAACCCAGTCACCATACTTGGGCTGCCAACGCAGAATGAACTGGTGGGCGACCACTGCCGACAGATTGCCAAAGCCCTGGACGATGATCACGCTGGGTATCTGCGCCTGTGCGGCGGCGATTGTGGCAAAGGGCGCGCCGGCGCTGGCACCGATGATGACGATGCGGTCTGCATCGACATCCTGCCGCGCACGCAGGCGGGCCACCAACTTGCGCAGCGCCTCCCAGGTTTCGTCAACCGCCGTGGAAAAGTCCGGCAAGTGGCGCAAACTGCCAGGGAAGATGAATTTGCGCGGTGGGTCGTAGGGGTAGTCAATGCCGACCCAGATGACGGGCAATTCGGTCGTGACCAGGTCGATGGCGCCACCGCCGCGCTGAAAACCACCGAGCAGGATGACGGCCGCTTGTGGCATGGCTGACGGCGCATCGTTGCGCAGCCGCACCGCCACCTCACGGCCGCTGTCGAGGCTGAGTGTCAGTTCGTCGGTCGCGGCGCTTGCGGCCGCCGGGCACGCTGTCATCGCCCAGACTAACGCCACAGCAGCGTACTTGGACCAGCTCGGAATTGGCCCAGGTTTCAGGGGCGATCTCGGCCGCGGTCGCTCAGTGCGTTGTCGGCTCGCGAACACCGCCCACGCTTCCTACCCGCCCAGCGGGTGCTCCAGCACAATCGTGTGCTTGCGATCCGGCCCGGTTGAGACGATGGCCACAGGCGTTTCAACCAGTTCCTCGACCCGTGCCAGATACGCCTTGGCGGCAGCCGGCAGTTGGTCGTATTCGCTGATGCCCACGGTGGATGAGTTCCAGCCGTCGCTATCGTCGTAGATCCGTGGGCAATCAGCCAAGGCATAGGCGCCCACGGGTGCACGATCAAGGAGATCACCGTCGCGCGTGTATCCGGTGCATACGC
>JAAFAL010000187.1 GCA_018222345.1 bacterium | reverse complement strand
CGATGAAAGCTGGAAGCTGCTGCGCAAGCAGGGCGGCTACCCAAGGTCATCGTCGCCGTACACATGTGCGGCCAGTCGCCGGACATGGCGCGCATTGCCGAACTGGCACGGGCCCATGGAGTGCGGCTGATCGAGGACGCCAGCCATGCTATCGGTGCCGAATACTTGGGCGCTCCAGTCGGCAATTGCGCGCATTCCGATATCACCGTGTTCAGCTTTCACCCGGTCAAGATCATCACCTCGGCTGAAGGCGGAATGGCGCTGACCAATGACTTTGGCCTGGCCGAGCGGATGGAGCGACTGCGCAGCCACGGCATTACCCGCGACCCGGATCAGATGACTCATACCCCCGACGGGCCCTGGTATTACCAGCAGCTTGAGTTGGGCTGGAACTACCGCATGACCGAGATGCAGGCGGCGCTGGGTTTAAGTCAACTGGATCGGCTTGACGCCTTCGTCGCCCGCCGTCGCAAACTGGCCGCCGGCTACGATGCTGCGCTGGCCGACCTGCCCTTGCGCCTTCCAGGGCGGATCGATGGCGCCGAATCGGCCTGGCACCTTTACGTGATCCGCCTGGACGATGCCGCGCGCCATCGGGCTGTCTTCGGAGCCCTGCGCGCGAGCGACATCGGGGTCAACCTGCATTACATTCCGGTGCATCTGCAACCGTATTACCGACGTTTCGGTTTTACCCCCGGCGACTTTCCGATCGCCGAGGATTATTACTCCCGTGCAATCTCGATCCCGCTGCATGCAGGATTGACGGATGTAGAACAGCAAACGGTTGTTGAGGCGCTGGCGACCGAGATGATGGCATGAGCATCTGCATCATTCCGGCAAGAGGCGGCTCCAAGCGCATTCCGCGTAAGAATATTCGCAGCTTTTGCGGGCGGCCGATGATTGCCTGGTCGATCCGGGCAGCTCAGGAAAGTGGCTGTTTCGAACGAATCGTCGTGACAACGGACGATGATGAGATTGCCGAGGTGGCAAAGGACAGCGGTGCCGAAGCCCCCTTTCGCCGCCGCGCAGAACTGGCAGACGACCATGCGCCAACGGTGCCGGTGATCGCCGATGCCATTGATCGACTAGGCATTGATGGCCGAACTTCAATTTGCTGTCTGTACGCGACAGCACCGTTTGTCACGCTAGATGATCTTCGCAAAGGTCGCGAGCGTCTTGAGACGACACAGGCGCCGTTCGTGCTGAGCGTGACGACCTTCGCCTTCCCCGTCCAGCGCGCGCTGCGGCGCGCAGCGTCGGGCGCCGTTGAGCTGTTGGACTCGGAGCAGGCGCAAACGCGCTCGCAGGATCTGGAAGAAGCCTGGCACGATGCGGGGCAGTTTTATTGGGGCTATGCAGACACGTGGAAGCGCGCACATAACATCTTTGACCCTGGCGTCCAGGGTCTGCCGGTTCCACGTTATCGCGTTCAGGATATTGACACCGAAGAAGACTGGCTGCAGGCCGAACGCATGATGCAGGCTCTTCAGGCTCCGAGGGCGGTGTGAATGAATTTTGTGTTTCGCACCGACGCCTCGCGAGAAATCGGCACCGGTCACGTTATGCGCTGCCTGGCACTGGCGCACGCCTTGCGGAAGCAGGGCGCAGGATGCCATTTCGTGACTCGGGAGCTTCCCGGGAGTCTGGCTGGACGGATCGAGGGTGAAGGCTTTGCCGTGACACGACTCCCCGCGCCGCAGGGCGAAGTGCCAGAAGGACCGCCCGCGCATGCGCATTGGGCCGGTGTGGAATGGGCGCAAGACGCTGAGGAGACCCGCGCCGTGCTAGATGGTGTCGCCCCCGACTGGTTGGTGGTGGATCACTATGCCTTCGACGCCCGCTGGCAACGCGAGGCTCGACCGACGGGCACGAGGTTGATGGTCATCGACGATCTGGCGGACCGGCCCCATGAGGCCGACCTGCTTCTGGATCAGAACCTGGGGCGCACAGCGACCGACTATGATGGGCTCGTCCCAGAAAGCTGCCCACGGATGATCGGGCCGCGATACGCGCTGCTGCGCCCCGAGTTTGCCGCGGCGCGTGCAGAAGCACTGGCAGCGCGGGCCGGTCGGGGCCTGAAGCGCATGCTGATTTCGATGGGGGGTGTGGATGGCGCTGACGCCACATCCGCTGTGCTGACCGCACTTCGGGGCTCGCCTTTGCCCGGTGATCTGCGAATCACCGTCATTATGGGGAGCAACGCGCCCGCGCTTGAACGGGTCAAGGTGCTGGCGCAGGACATGCACCGTCCCACCGAAGTGGCGGTCGACGTCTCCGACATGGCTGCGCATATGGCAGCGGCCGATCTGGCTATTGGTGCCGCAGGAGCCACTACCTGGGAGCGTTGCTGCCTAGGGTTGCCCAGCATCATCGTGAAGATTGCAGATAATCAGGCTGAAATCGCGCAATCGTTGGTAGCAGGGGGCGCTGCGCTCTATGCCGGGCCGCTGCAGGCTCCAAACTTCGCGGCAAATCTGCAGGAGGCAGTGGTTGTGGCGGGGAACCCAGCGCGTTTGGCAAATCTGTCAACTACAGCTGCTGCCATAAGCGATGGCGACGGAGTGGGCCGGGTTCTGACTGCAATCTGCCCTGCAACGTCTCGGTTTCGTGATGCTACCCGCGAAGACTCTCGCCGCATATGGGAATGGCGGAATGCCGGCGATAAGAAATTCCTGTTTGGGGGCGAGAGCACGCCCTATGGTGCACATGACGAGTGGTTCTGCAGCGCTCTCCAAGCCTCGGGGCGCATCATGCGAATTTTAGTTCTGGAAGCATTGCCTTCTGGCTACATTCGGTTAGACCGTAGTAACCGAACCAGTGCTCGTGTAAGCATTTGTCTCGCACTCGATGCTCGGGGAAAGGGGTTTGGTCAGGCGCTTCTGACTGAAGCCGAAAGGCAGGGGAGGGCATTGAAGCTTGAGGGGTTGGATGCCGAAATTCACCGTGACAACGTCGCGTCGCGCAAGATTTTTGCTGCGGCAGGATACGTGCAGCGAGCCGAACGGAACGGATTTCTGATGTTTCACCGTGAACTTGAAGGGTAGTACATGACACCGGTTTCCATTGCCGGCCGTTCCATCGGCCACAGCTACGCCCCCTACGTGATTGCGGAGCTCTCCGCCAACCACAACGGCAGCCTAGATCAAGCCCTGAAGATCATCGATGCTGCAGTCGACGCGGGCGCGGATGCCGTCAAGATCCAGACCTACCGCCCGGACACGATTACACTGAAGTCCGATGCGCCAGACTTCCAGATCACCGAAGGGCTATGGGCGGGGCACACTCTGTACGATCTTTATCAGTGGGCTCATACTCCTTGGGAGTGGAACGAGGAGCGGTTTTCGCACGCGGCGAAGCGCGGTATCACGCGGTTTTCTTCGCCATTCGACCCGACGGGGGTAGACCTGCTGGGGGAACTGGGCGCGCCAGCCTAAAAG
>JAAFAL010000017.1 GCA_018222345.1 bacterium | reverse complement strand
TCACTGTACGGGGCGAGGGGGCGGCACGACTTCTATACCACGGTGATGATCTTGTATCGGCGTGGACGAGACGAGGACAAAGCGCTTGCATTGAGCTTGCGCCCCTATATCGCTGGGAGCCCGTCGTTCGACAAGAGCAAGATGGATTACGCCTTTACCCGCGTTGACAAGTTTGAGGAAGAATGGGCTGAAATTAGTGCAAAGAACCGCGCCGAAAAGCAGCGCGCGGACGCCAAGCGCGCTGAAAGAAGAGCATTCGAAAAACAACGGGAAGACGAAGCTTATCGGGCCTTCGCGCAAGCCTACTCACAGGTCATCACCGAGGGCAATCAACGCATTCAGGACATGTCTCAGCCTAAACGCCGCGCCACTGGCTCCGGCGGTCGGTACGGGGGGAGCGCGAGTGCTGACGACGCGTCCGGCGACAGCGCGTCAACCTACGCGCTCAAGAACGATCGGATCACCTGTGAAATCGACGATGCCACCGGCGTAACCAACTGTACGTGCACACTGATCGACCCAACCGGGCCAGATCATTGTGCCGACTTAGCAAACAGCGAAGGCGGGGCGGCAGGCGCCGTCAGGAACTGATTGATGCCGCCGGCGGTCACGAGGCCGGCGTAAACTAAGGCACTCAACCACTATCGACCGAGTACGCTCAGGCAACCACGCGCTTTTGCGCCGCATCCAACATGCTTTGCGCATGCGCTGTCGCTTGCTCTGTGCTGTCGATGCCGCCAAGCATGCGGGCGAGTTCTTCCACGCGCCGCTCGGCGCTTAGGGCATCAACATGGGTGCTGGTCTGACCGTCGGTGACTTGTTTACGTACGTGCAGTTGCGCATCGGCCTGTGAGGCCACTTGCGGCAAGTGGGTGACGCACAACACCTGTGTGCGGCGGGCCAGTTCCTGCAAGCGCTGCCCGACAATATCCGCCACGCCGCCGCCGATGCCGGCATCGACCTCGTCGAAAATCATGCAGCCGGGCAGTTTGTCCTGCTTGGCGGCCAGCAGCAGCGCTAGCGAGATGCGTGACAACTCGCCGCCCGAGGCCACCTTGGCCAACGGTCGCGGCGGCAAGCCGGGATTAGCTGAAACCAGCAGTTGTACTTGGTCGGCGCCGCTGGGGTGGGGTGCGGCGTCGGGTTTTGGTGTGATCTCGACCAGCAATTGGGCATCGGCCATGCCCAGTGGGCGGAGGATGTCGGTGGCAGCCTTGCCAAATTGCTGGCCGGCTTTTTCCCGTGCGCCACTCAATGTTTTGGCAGCCGCCAGGTAGGTGTTGTTTGCCGATTCCAATTCGGCAACCAGCGTGGCGCGCCGCTCGCCGGCATGCTCGGCGTTGTCGAGTTCCTGACGCAGTGCGGCCATGTGATCAGGCAATTCATCCACCGGCACCTGATGTTTGCGCGCCAGGCCGTGCAATTCAGCGATGCGCGCATCCAGTTGTTCCAGCCGCGCCGGGTCCAGGTCCAGCCCGTCCAGCCGGCGCTGCACGTCGGTGGCGGCTTCTTCAACACTGATTTGTGCCGATTCGATGGCTGCCAGCGCATTGGCAAAACCGTCGTCCAACTTGGTGAGCTTGTCCAGTAGTTGCTGGACCCGCGCCAACAAGCTCAGGGCACTGGCATCGTCGTCCGACAAGGCGGCAATGCTGGCCTCGGCGTCGGCTAGCAATTGCCCGGCATTGGCCAACTGCTTGTGCTCGGCTGCCAGCGCCGACATCTCGCCGCTTTGCGGTGCAATGCGCTCCAGCTCCTGTAGCTGAAAACGCAAAAACTCCAGTTGTTTGGGGCTGGTGGTGGCTGCGGCGTCGAGTTCTTGCAGGGCTTGCTGCGCTTGGCGCCAAGCATTGGCGGCTTTGCGTACGGCAGCCAGTTCGGCGTCGTAATGCCCGGTATCGTCCAGCAATTGCCGAGCTGTGGCGGCCTGCAACAGGCGCTGGTTGTCGTGCTGGCCGTGAATGTCGAGCAGTAGGCTCCCCAGGTGGCGCAAATTAGCCACCGTGGAAGCTGACCCATTGATGAATGCCCGCGAGCCGCCATCGGCATTGATCACGCGCCGCAGCGTGCAGGTGCTGCTGTCGTCGGGGTCGTCCAAGGCTTGCTCGGCCAGCCACTGGCGCGCTTCGGCGGTCTCGTCCAGGGTGAACTCCAGGCTGACTTCCGCGCGCTTGGCGCCCTGGCGCACGGCGTCTGAGTCAGCCCGTGCGCCCAACGCCAAACCAATGGCATCGATAAGAATGGATTTGCCGGCGCCGGTCTCGCCGCTGAGCACGGAAAAGCCGGCATCTAGCGGCAAGTCCAATTCCGCAATGACCGCGAGACTGCGAATGGAAAGATGCCGAATCATTGCTCGATCGGCTGCCCGCGGCCCCAACGCAACTTGGTGCGCAGAATGTTGAAGTAGTCATAGCCCGGCGGATGGATCATCACCAGCTTTTGCTTTGCGGCGCGGATCACCACTTTGTCGCCGCCGCCCAATGCGTGGCGCTTCTGGCCGTCCCACGTGACCAGCGCTTCGGTTTCGCGGGTGCCGCCGATGACGACCTCCAACTCTTCGTTGGCGCCGATCACCAATGGGCGGTCGGAAAGTGTGTGCGGACAGATAGGCACCAGGGTAATGGCGTCGATGCCGGGGTGGACGATCGGCCCGCCGCCGGACAGCGCATAAGCCGTCGAACCTGTCGGTGTGGCGATCACAATACCGTCGGCGCGGTGGCTGGTGACAAAGCGCCCACCAACGCGCGTGTCAAATTCCACCATGCGGGCGAACGCCTGGTTGCGCACCACGACGTCGTTGAGTGCCAAAAAGGGTTCTTGCGGCTGGCCGTTGATAATCAGGTTGGCTTCGAGCATCAAGCGCGCGTCGCGGATGCCATTGCCGTCGAAGATTTCGTCCAGCGCGGTGCTGAACGCGTCCGGCAGCACGTCCACCATAAACCCCAGCCGGCCGCGGTTGATGCCGATTAGCGGCGTCTCGTACGGTGTCACCGCGCGGGCGGCGTCGAGCAGGGTGCCATCGCCGCCGACGACCACGCAGGCGTCGCAGGTTTTGCCAAGTTCAGCGCGCGAAATGGCGTCGTCGCGGCGCAGCAGGCCAGCCGATACTGAATCCACTGCGACGGTCACATCGCATTCGGCCAGATAGCTGGCAACACGGGTCAGGGTGGGACCGACGCGGGCGTCGTCGCGCTTGGCGATCAGGCCGATACGCTCAAACACGGCGGGCGAGGAATTTTTGGCAACTCATGTGGGTAATGATAGCGGCTGGCGCGGCCGTGCTGTGGGAATGGTGCTGGCGCTTGAAACTCATCGATGCGGCCCCATTGACGGAGCCATTGCCGGGCGCAGCCCGTAACCCATCCGCCTACGACGCTTTTCTGCCATGAGCCAAGACGCTGACAAGACGACACCTGAGCAAGATACCGACACTGCCACAGCCGAGCCACGGCCGGATGAAGCGCCGGAGCAGCCGGCCGGCGGTGACGACGACTTGACTGCGGCACTGGTTGCCGCCGAAGCCAAGGCGCAGGAAAACTGGGACAAGTTTTTACGCGCCACCGCTGAAGCGGACAATGCGCGCCGCCGCGCCGAGCGTGAAGTGGCCGCAGCGCATAAATATGGCGTCGAGAAGTTTGCCCGCGAATTGCTAGGCGTGCGCGACTCGCTGGAGCTGGGCCTGAAGTCGGCCGACGCGCCGGAGGCTAGCGCCGAGTCGCTCAAACAGGGCATGACGCTGACGCTCAAGCAGCTCACCGGCACCATGGACAAGATGGGCATTACCCAGCTTGACCCCACCGGCGAGCCGTTCAACCCCGAGCACCACGAGGCCGTGACAATGCTGGAAAACGGCGATGTTGCGCCCAACACCGTCATTGACGTGATGCAGAAGGGTTATTTGCTGGCGGATCGCTTGTTGCGGCCGGCGATGGTGGTTGTTGCCAAAGCACCAACCAAGTCGGCCGGCGAGAGCGAGTAATAAGCCTGTCATTGCGAGCGTAGCGACGCAATCTCGTCACGCAGGCAGTTCCTGACGAGATTGCCGCGGGCCTTCGGCCCTCGCAATGACACAGGGGTGCTTGAATCTGGCGCACCCAACCCCATTCATTCTTTCAAGTTATCAACGGCCTGTAGGCCAACAGCATTTCGGAGCACATCATGGGCAAGATCATTGGCATCGACCTTGGTACAACCAATTCCTGCGTCGCCGTACTCGACGGCAAGGACGCCAAGGTCATTGAAAATTCTGAGGGCGAGCGCACCACGCCTTCCGTCATTGCCTACACCGATGACGACCAGACACTCGTTGGCCGTCCGGCCAAGCGCCAGGCTGTCACCAACCCGAACAACACGCTGTATGCGATCAAGCGCCTGATTGGCCGCCGGTTCGATGATGATGTCGTGCAAAAAGACATCAAGATGGTGCCGTACAAGATCACCAAGGCCGACAACGGCGACGCTTGGGTGGATGTCAACGGCAAGAAGCTGAGCCCGCAAGAGGTGAGCGCGACCATCCTGCGCAAGATGAAAAAGACCGCCGAGGATTTCCTGGGTGAAAAGGTCACCGAGGCGGTGATCACCGTGCCGGCTTACTTTAACGACAGCCAGCGCCAAGCCACCAAGGACGCCGGCAAGATCGCCGGGCTGGACGTCAAGCGCATCATCAACGAGCCCACCGCGGCAGCGCTGGCCTACGGCATGGACAAGACCGACGGCGACAAGACCGTGGCCGTGTATGACCTGGGCGGCGGCACGTTTGACGTGTCCATCATCGAGATTGCCGATGTCGATGGCGACAAGCAGTTCGAAGTGCTGGCCACCAATGGCGACACCTTCCTGGGCGGCGAAGACTTTGACATGCGCCTGATCGACTACATTGCCGACGAGTTCAAGAAGGACTCCGGCGTTGATTTGTCCGGCGACCCGCTGGCCATGCAGCGCCTGAAAGAGGCCGCCGAAAAGGCCAAGATCGAGCTGTCGAGTACCACGCAGACCGAAATCAACCTGCCATACGTTACCGCCGATGCGTCCGGGCCGAAGCACCTGAACTTGAAGATCAGCCGTGCGAAGTTGGAAGCCTTGGTTGAAGAACTGATCAAGCGCACGATTGAGCCATGCAAGGTCGCCCTCAAGGACGCTGGCCTGTCGGCCGGAGAGATCAACGACGTCATCTTGGTCGGCGGCCAAACCCGTATGCCGAAGGTGCAGGAGGCTGTGCAGCAATTTTTCGGTCGCGAGCCGCGCAAGGACGTGAACCCGGACGAAGCCGTTGCAGTTGGCGCCGCCATCCAGGCTGCTGTGCTGGGCGGCGACGTCAAGGACGTGTTGCTGTTGGATGTGACGCCGCTGAGCCTGGGTATCGAAACCATGGGTGGCCGGCTGACCAAGCTGATCGAGAAAAACACCACCATCCCGACCCGCAAGGCCGAAACGTTCACCACCGCCGAGGACAACCAGGGCGCAGTGACCGTGCATGTCTTGCAGGGCGAGCGTGAAGTGGCCAGTGCCAACAAGAGCCTGGGCAAGTTCGACCTCAGCGACATCCCGCCCGCGCCGCGCGGTGTGCCACAAATCGAGGTCACTTTCGACATCGACGCCAATGGCATCCTGAATGTGAATGCCAAGGACAAGGCAACGGGCAAAGAGCAGAGCATTGTCATCAAAGCCAGCTCGGGCCTCAGCGACGACGAAGTCGAGCGCATGGTCAAGGACGCCGAAGCGCACGCCGAAGACGACAAGAAGTTCGGCGAGCTGCTCAACGCCCGCAACCAAGCCGAAGGCTTGATCCACGGCGTCGAGAAAACCATCAAGGACTTGGGCGACAAGCTCGAGGCCGACGAGAAAACGGCTGCCGAGTCTGCGATTGCCGACTTGCAGGAAGCGCTCAAGGGCGACGACAAGGACGCCATCGAAACCAAGACCCAGGCGCTGTCAGAAGCCAGTGCCAAGATCGCCGAAAAGGCCTATCAGGCCGAGGGTGGCGCAGAAGCTGCCGCAGGCGAAGCGGCAGCCGGTGCGGCACAGGACGATGACGTCGTCGATGCCGAATTCGAAGATGTCACCGACGAGAAGAAGAGCGCATAACCGGTAAGCCATGCGCACTGGGCCGGGCACTGTTATTGCAGTGTCCGGCTTTGCTTTTTCTCCTGCTCCATTTCATCTAGCCAGCCAATTCAAAGCCCACCATGAGCAAACGCGACTACTACGAGGTACTCGGCGTCTCCAGATCGGCCGAAACTGCCGACTTGAAGAAGGCCTACCGCAAGCTGGCGATGAAGCACCATCCGGACCGCAATCCGGGTGACGCTGAATCCGAGGCCAAGTTCAAAGAAGCTTCGGAAGCCTACGAAGTGCTCGCCGACCCTCAAAAACGCCAGGCTTACGACCAGTTTGGGCATGACGGCGTCAAAGGCGCCGGTCAGGGCGGGCCCGGCTTTGGCGGTTTCGGCGATATTTTTGGTGATGTGTTCTCGGATATTTTCGGCGGCGGTGGTGGCCGCTCTGCGCGGGGTTCAGACCTGCGTTACGACCTGCCGCTAGACCTGGAAGAAGCCTTTTCCGGTATCGAGACCAGCATCGACATTCCGACTTGGGATGAATGCGAGACCTGTGATGGCTCGGGCGCAAAAAAAGGCACATCGCCGAAGTCTTGCCCCACATGCCACGGCCAAGGCCAAGTGCGCATGCAGCAGGGCTTTTTCTCGATTCAGCAAACCTGCCCAAGTTGCCGCGGCCAGGGCGAGGTCATCGCCGACCCCTGCGACACCTGCAATGGCAAAGGCCGCACGCAAGGCAGCAAGACACTGTCAGTCAAAATTCCCGCTGGTGTCGATAGCGGTGACCGCATTCGCCTGAGTGGCGAAGGTGAGTCAGGCGAGCGTGGCGCGCCGCCGGGTGATCTGTATGTGCAGGTTGCGATCCGGCCGCACGACTTTTTCGAACGCGACGGTGGCAATCTGCACTGCCAGGTGCCCATCTCGTTTGTGTCCGCCGCGCTGGGTGGCGACATCGAAGTGCCCACCCTCGGCGGCCGCGCGACGGTGAAGATTCCCGAGGGTACCCAGTCTGGCAAGCGCTTCCGGCTACGTGGCAAGGGCATGCCCAGTGTGCGCGGCGGCGCCACCGGCGACCTACTGTGCACCGTCAGCGTCGAAACACCGATCAAGCTCAACGCCAAGCAAAAAGAACTGCTGGCCGAATTTGGTGAAAGCCTCGGCGAAAAACACAGCCCGCAAGAGCAGGGCTGGCTGGACAAGGCCAAGCGGTTCTTTGAAGAGCGCTTGTAGCTGAGAGAGCCGCCCTGACGGGCCACACACAAGCTGCTGTGGCATATTCCCTAGGATGAGTGCCGGTAAGTTTGTTTGATGCGCGATGCTGGTGCATCGCAGTGGAGCAATTGGTCTGGCTGCGTCAAGGCGCAACCTGGGCAGCAGTTATTTCCGCGTGACCTAGATGAACTGCGGGCAGCCATTCAGGGTGCTCGCGGCGGTGTTCGCGTGCGCGGGGCGGGGCATTCATTTACGCCGTTGAATGCCACTGACGGCACGATGATTTGTTTGGACGAGATGGCGATCCCGATGGTGCAAGTGCTGGCGCCGGACGACGGCGAGTTGCGAGCACGCTTACCGGCTGGGGCCTCGCTCAATGCCTTGTCGGCCGCGCTGCAAGCGCAGGGCTTGGCATTTCGCAACCTCGGCGACATTGATGTGCAATCACTTGCGGGTGCCACGGCGACAGCTACTCACGGCACTGGGCGTGAGTTTCCATGTTTGTCGGGAGAATTGCGCGCGTGTTCGATCATGACCGCGGATGGTGACATTCGCAGTGTTGATGCCGTGTCATCGCCAGACGAGCTGGCGGCGGCGCAGGTGTCGCTGGGCACGCTGGGCATTGTGCTCAGCGCCGATGTGCACGTGCGCGAGGCGTTCAAGTTGCATCGCCGGGCGCAGGTTCGCCCCTACCGCGAGGTGTTGGAGCAGGCGCCAAGCTTGTGGCGGCAGCATCGCAACTTCGAATTTTTTGTCATCCCCGGCAGCGATTACGCGTTGACACTGACGCACGATGAGACCGATGAGACCGATGCGCCTGATATTGCCGAAAACCTTGGCGATGACCATGCCGGTTTGCAAAAGCTGCTGTGGCTGCGCAATACGCTGGCCTGGGCGCCCAGTGTGCGGCGATGGATTCTGAACCGCGTGCTGCGTAGCGAGCGGCCTGCACAGCAAGTGGGCACAAGCTGGAAGCTGTTGGCCAGCGACCGGCGCATGCGCTTTCACGAAATGGAGTATCACCTGCCGGAAGCGGTCGGGCTGACGGCGCTGGATGAGATTCGCAGCATGCTGGATCGAGAGCAGCCGCGCTTGTTCTTCCCGATCGAGTGCCGCATGACCGCCGCCGACACGGCGTGGTTGAGCCCGTTTCAGGGCGGCGCGCGCATCAGCATTGCGGTGCACGTGCATCACAACGATGATTATCAGTGGTTTTTTGATCAACTTGAGCCCATCTTTTTACGCTATGGCGGCCGCCCGCACTGGGGCAAGTTGCACAGCCTTGGCCGCAGCCAGCTACGCGAGCTTTATCCTAACTTTGCACGGTTTGAGGAGTTGCGGCGCTCGCTCGACCCGGACGGACGCTTGCTCAACCCGCATCTTGCCAAGTTGTTCGGCGAAGCGGCCGGCGCATGAGATCATCAGAGCGCTTTGCGGCCATGCGCGGCGCGCTGCACCGAGCCGGCTACGTGCAGCCGGTCGTCGTTGTCGACTTGCCTCAACTGATGTCTAATCTGAAGCACATCTCTGACGTGCTGCCGCCAGGCATGGCACTGCGCGTCGTGGCCAAGTCCCTACCCAGCCCAGCGTTACTGAAGTTGTGTTGCGATTGCCTGGACACGAAGCGCCTGATGACCTTCAACGCATCAATGTTGACGAAAATCGCCCAAGCGATTCCCGATGCCGACCAACTGCTGGGCAAGCCGTTGCCGGTTGCAGCAGCGCGCCAGTTTGTTGCCAACCATCCGCAGCGCGCAGGGCAAGTGCATTGGCTCGTCGATACGGCGCAACGCTTGGCGGAGTACGTTGACTTGGCACGCGAGCAGGGCGTGACGCTGAATGTTGCCTTGGAGTTGGATGTAGGCCTGCACCGCGGCGGGTTTGTGCCGGGTGACGCGCTTGCCGGCGCCCTGCGGCAAATCGCGCAATGTGACAACTTGAGGGTGACCGCGCTGCTCGGCTACGAGGCTCACGTGGCCAAGGTGCCAACGCTGCTTGGGTGGCGGCAGCGCATGTTTGATCGCGCGTTGGCCCAATACCGCATCGCAATCGGGCAAGTGGCGGCTGAACTTGGCCATGCGACAGCCAATGCGCTGATCTGCAACGCCGGTGGCAGCCCGACCTTCCGGCTGTATCGGGACACCACAGTGGCCAACGAACTGGCACTCGGGTCGGTGCTCGTCAAACCCACCGATTTCGACACCGATTTGCTCGTTGACTATAAACCGGCTGCCTACATCGCCACGCCAGCGCTCAAGGTGTTGCGGCCTGTAAAAACACCGGTGCTAGAGGTCCTGGACGGCGCGCGGCGCTTGCTGGGCCGGCGCAATGCCATTTGCATACACGGCGGGTACTGGAAAGCCACGCCGGTCGATCCACCGGGTTTGCGTTATGACCGCAGCTTTGGGCGCTCGTCCAATCAGGAAGTGCTCGTCACCGGCGTTGATCCTGGCCTGAACCCGGACGATTTCGTGTTCTTGCGGCCTACGCAGAGCGAGGCGGTGCTGGGGCAGCTAGGAGGTATTGCGGTGTTTGATGGAGGCGAAATCAGCACAACCTGGCAGGCATTTGCTCCCGCCGGATGAGCGCGCAGCACGACCGATAGTTTTGGTGGTGCCGTCAGCGTCGAAACACTTGCCTACATGAATGTGCCTAATGCTTATGAGCAAAAACTTGCGAAAGGCTAGGGCGCGCGTAGCTTAACTGCAGTGACCGGCTGTTTTGGACAGCTGCATGACTGCGTCAGATAGGGCCATGTCCATCGCAGTCTGCAACTCGCCAGCGCCCGATGCCCAGTTGCCCACAAAGTTTGTTCCACGCACCAAGTCTGTTCGCTTGGTGCGGCTAGAGTGATTGTGGTGGGCGCGCACGACCACTGTCGAAGCGATCGAGAGTCCGACGAAGTCAAGATAGAGCTTGACTAACTCGACATCGATCAAAACGGGCTCCGCACTTGCGGATGTGTCGCCACGCTCAAGTTGGCTCAAGCCCGACTCTAGCCAAGTCAGCACATTGTCTTGCTGAAATTCCGTCAGGCTACCTAGCTCCCCAATAGCCTCGGGGTTCTTGCGCTTGTCGCTGACAGTGGCAATCGTAAAGTTGCAGCTGCTCTGCGCTGCACGAATGGCCCGCATATCGACAATTGACATGCGGGCCTGATCGCGCATGCCCATCGACTGCGGTGCGCAGCCAACAGTGCAAAGCGCACAAACCAGAGCCGCTACAGCCCTTGTCACTGTTTGGCGACCAGTTCTTTCGAGGCATCAACAACTGCCAATACAAATATCGAACCATCTGTCTTGCGCCGGTAGACCATGGCCTCATCAATTTCGGCAACCGCATCGCTCACCACGTTGTCAATCTTGCGCTGCTTGTTGTAACGCTTGCTCGCAGATTCGTAATCCGGGGCACTCAGGTCTAAAACCAGGGCCTTGGCAGATTTCTCGATGCCAGCGACCAAGGCTTGTCGTACTAGCGCCGACTCGTTTTCCGCCCATCGCTGGGCATTGGCGGCTTTTTCGTCAGCGGGTGCGGGCAGGGCGACACTGGCTACGATGGTCGAACGGTAAATGGCGTCTTTGACCGTCAGTTTGCGCGAGCCAGCTTCGCGAGCATCTTTTGAACGTATAAGGAGTGCTCGAATGCCTGTGCGGATAGCTGAGAAGCTAGCGTTGAAGTTGTAGTCGCCAATCAAATAGAGGACGGCGTCTTCGTCGGCAGTCCTCGCAATGGCCGTAAGTGCCTGGTCGTTAAAGGATTTAGTGGGTTCGGATTTGCTCGCTGACAACACTTCGCCTCGCCTGATCGAGTCGTCAATTCGCGCGGAGTAGACGCTGTAGAAATCGAACTCAATCAAATCATTGCGAATGTCTTTGAGCAGTTCCTCCGCACTTTTTGTTCTGCTTGCGTTGACCGAACTATCAACTGCCGCCCCGATGAGCGCCCCTATGATGCCGAATTGAGCCATCACGGCGCCAGTGTTCTGGACATCAATGATGGCACCGATTTCTGATTGCTTAACGCTTGGTACGACCTTGCTTGTGCGCACTGATTGTGTGGCTTCTGCGGTCAGTGGTTGGTTGATGGGCGTGGCACAACCGGCGGCGAGCAACGCAGTAGCGGCGATCGCGAGTGCGCGACCTGCGAAGGTATCGTTCATGAGTGAATCCCCAGATTCTTGATTTTATTGATTACGCGCAACGACAGGCCAGCAAACATCGTGACCAAACGCGGTTAACGCCAGCGCAAGTTATATGAAAAAGATGTAAAAATCAAAATTCACCGCCACTGGCCGGCAAAGGCATGGCGCGCCGCCTTTAGCCGCGTTAGGCTATCGGCAACAATTAATTACCGCCTGAAGGTTTCTCAGGACGGCCATTGGAGACGCCATAGCAATGAAAGCCAAGCCGCTTTCGCTGCATATTCCCGAGCCCAAGGCGCGGCCAGGGGATACGCCAGATTTTTCCGACCTCGAGATTCCGAGCGCCGGCACCGTTAGCCGCCCCGCGGTTGATACGTCGGCCAAGGCCATGCACGACTACGCCTACGATCTGGTGCGCGTGCTGGATGATGACGGCAACGCCGTTGGCGATTGGGATCCGAAACTCGACCCCGACATACTGCGCCAAGGCCTGCGGGCGATGATGCTTACGCGCGCCTACGACGACCGCATGTATCGCGTACAGCGCCAGGGTAAGACCTCGTTCTACCTGAAATGCACAGGCGAGGAGGCGATTGCTTGCAGCCAGGCGATTGCCCTGCAAGACCGCGACATGATGTTCCCCAGTTATCGCCAGCAGGGCTTGCTCATCGCCCGTGGCTGGTCGCTGGTGGACATGATGAATCAGGTCTATTCCAACACCAAGGACCGCCTCAAGGGTCGGCAGTTGCCGATCATGTACTCCAGCAAGGAGTGCGGCTTTTTCACCATTTCGGGCAACCTGGGCACGCAGTTCTGCCAAGCCGTGGGTTGGGCCATGGCCAGTGCCTACAAGGGCGACACGGCCATCGCTGCGAGCTGGGTGGGCGATGGCACGACCGCCGAAGCGGACTTCCACAGCGGTATGACCTTCGCGTCGGTGTATCAGGCCCCGGTGATCCTCAATGTGGTCAACAACCAGTGGGCGATTTCTAGTTACCAAGGCTTTGCCGGCGGCGAGCAGACCACGTTTGCCAGCCGCGCCGTGGGCTATGGCCTGCCAGGCCTTCGCGTCGATGGCAACGACTTTCTCGCCGTTTACGCAGTTACTAAATGGGCCGAAGAGCGCGCCCGCAACAATTTGGGGCCGACCCTGATCGAGCACTTCACGTATCGCGCCGATGCGCACAGCACCAGTGACGACCCGTCGGCTTATCGCCCCAAGGAAGAGAGCGAGCGCTGGCCGCTAGGTGACCCGATTGAGCGCCTCAAGGATCACTTGATTGGGCTGGGGCAATGGTCAGAAGAGCAACACGACGAACTCGCGAAGGAACTGAAAGAGCAGGTCAAGCAGGCCGGTAAGGAAGCCGAAGCCAACGGCACGCTGGGCCAAGGCCCACAATTGTCGGCCAAATACATGTTCGAGGATGTTTACAAGGAGATGCCGTGGCATCTGCGTGAGCAGCGCCAGGAGCTGGGCGTATGAGCCGCATGAACATGATCCAGGCGATCAATTCGGCGCTGGACACGATGATGGACCGCGATCCCGATGTGTTGGTGTTCGGCGAAGACGTCGGCTACTTCGGCGGGGTCTTCCGCTGCACCGCGGGTTTACAGGAGAAGTACGGCCCAACCCGTTGTTTTGACACGCCTATTGCCGAAGGCGGAATTGTTGCAACAGCTATTGGCATGGCCGCCTATGGCTTGCGCCCGGTGGCCGAAATCCAGTTTGCCGACTACATCTACCCGGCGTTCGATCAGATCGTGTCGGAAGCTGCACGCATGCGCTACCGCAGCAGCGGCGAATTCACCTCGCCAATGGTGATCCGCAGCCCTTGCGGCGGCGGTATTTTTGGCGGCCAGACGCACAGCCAAAGTCCGGAAGGCCTGTTCACCCACGTCGCTGGCCTGAAAACGGTGATGCCATCCAACCCTTATGACGCCAAGGGCCTGCTGATTGCATCGATCGAGGACGACGACCCGGTGCTGTTTTTTGAGCCCAAACGCATTTACAACGGCCCGTTTGATGGCCACCACGACCGCCCGGTACAACCGTGGACCAAGCACGCCAAAGGCGAGGTGCCGGACGAGTACTATCGCATCGAACTCGGCAAGGCCGAGGTCACCCGTGCCGGCAACGACCTGACGATTTTGACCTACGGCACCATGGTGCACGTGGCCGAATGTGCGGTCGAAGAAACCGGTGTGGATGCCGAAGTGATTGACCTGCGCACGCTGTTGCCGATTGATGTCGAAGCCATCGAAAACTCGGTGAAAAAGACCGGGCGCTGCGTCATCGTGCATGAAGCCACCAAAACCAGCGGCTTTGGCGCCGAATTAATGGCGCTGGTGCAGGAGCGTTGCTTTTATCACTTGGAGGCACCGATCGAGCGCGTGACCGGCTGGGACACGCCTTACCCGCATGCATTCGAATGGGAGTATTTCCCGGGGCCGGCACGGGTGCAGAAAGCGATCAGAAAGGTGCTAGAGATTGAGGGGGTGGCGTAATGGGTACTTACGTATTCAAGCTGCCGGATATTGGCGAGGGCATCGCCGAGGCCGAGATTGCTGAATGGCGCGTAGCGGTTGGCGACATGGTCGAGGAAGACCAGCCGATCGTTGACATGCTGACCGACAAGGCAGCAGTGGAAGTACCGGCGCCAACAGACGGCAAGATCGTCAAATTACATGGCGAGCCCGGCGACATGGTGCCCGTCAGTTCGGCGCTGATTACCATGGAAGTGGAAGGCGATGGCAACGCCATCGATGCGGATGTGGATATTCGCCCCGCCGAAGAAGCTGACCCGGAGCCCGACCCAGAACCGGATACGCAACCAAAGGCTGAGAGCGCGCAGGAGCCGTCCGCACCAGCAGTGCCGGACCAAAAGCCAGCCAGCAAACCGGCTCAGAAACCCAGCCGCAAGCCTGCTGGGCGTACCCGGCCGGCCGGCGACAAACCCTTGGCGTCACCCGCAGTGCGTCGCCGCGCGCGCGACGAGGGCATCCGCCTGGCGTATCTGCAGGGCACAGGCCCGGCCGGGCAAATCACCCATGCTGATCTCGACGAACATCTGGCCTCCGGCCAGATTGCCGGGCCAGCAGCAACCGGGCTCGTTCAGAAAACTGGCGTCGAGGACATCAAGATCATCGGCATACGGCGCAAGATTGCCGAGCGCATGCAGGACGCCAAACAGCGTATCCCGCACTTTGCCTACGTCGAAGAGATCGACCTGACCGAGTTGGAAGCGCTGCGTAAGCACATGAATACCAACCGGCGCGACGACCAACCGAAGCTGACGCTGCTGCCTTTCTTGATGAAGGCCATTGTGCAGGCCGTGCCGCATTACCCGCAGGTCAATAGCAACTATGACGACGCCGCCGGCGTGGTGCACCAATTTGAAGGCGTGCACATCGGTATTGCTACACAAACCAAAGTGGGGCTCACGGTGCCTGTTGTGCGCCACGCCGAGGCGCGCGACATGTGGGACAGCGCTGCCGAGGTCAAACGTCTAGCTGACGCCGCGCGGGCGGGGCAGGCCACCAAAGACGAACTGTCCGGTTCGACGATTACCATCACCAGCCTGGGCGCGCTGGGCGGCATTGTCACAACACCGGTGATCAATTCACCGGAGGTCGCCATCATTGGTGTCAACAAGCTGGTCGAGAAGCCGGTGGTCATTGATGGCCAGATCGCGATTCGCAAGACGATGAACCTGTCGTCGTCGTTTGACCATCGCATTGTTGATGGCTACGACGCGGCTTTATTCATTCAGAAAATCAAAGGCTTGCTGGAATTTCCTGCAACTCTGTTCACAAGCTGAAACCATCGGCCTGTCATTGCGAGCGTAGCGAAGCAATCTTGTAATACAGGCGCCAACACATCGAGATTGCCGCGGCCGCTTTGCGGCCTCGCAATGACATGAAGTAAAGCGATATGGCAACAAAATCAATCAACACCAAAGTCCTTGTCGTCGGCGCGGGCCCTGGTGGCTACGTGGCGGCCATCCGCTGCGGCCAACTGGGCCTGGACACCACCATCGTCGAGGCCGACCGCCACGGTGGCACCTGCCTGATCCGCGGATGCATCCCGTCCAAGGCACTGATCCATGCAGCGAGCAAGTTGGACGACATGCGCAAGCATGCCGGCAAGGGCGTGCTGGGCATCAAATTGCCGCAAGAACCTGAATTCGATTTGAGCGGCGCGGTGAAATGGAAAGACGGCGTCGTCGATAAGCTCTCGCGTGGTGTTGGCAGCCTGCTGGGCCGCGCCAAGGTGCGCGAGGTGCATGGTTGGGCGACGTTTTCCGATGCCAAAACCTGCACCGTCGATACAGACGAGGGCGAGGTCACGATCCACGCCGAGCACGTGATTTTGGCCAACGGCTCAGTGGCCACCGAATTGCCGAATCTGCCGTTTGGTGAGCACGTGATCAGTTCGGCCGAGGCGCTGAACTTGCCCGAGGTGCCCAAGCGTCTGGCGGTCGTCGGCGCCGGTTACATCGGCCTGGAACTGGGCATTGCCTACGCCAAAATGGGCTCGACCGTGACCTTTGTTGAGGCCACAGATCGCATTCTGCCGCTGTATGACGCGGCCTTGGTGCGCCCGGTCGAGCAATATCTCAAGAAAAACAAGCTCAAAGTGCACCTCAGCACCAAGGCGCAAGGCGTCAAGGTCAACAAAGGCGTGGCGACGCTGTCCGCCAAATCCGACCACGGCGATGATTTGAACATCAAGGTCGACAAGGTGCTGGTGACTGTCGGCCGCAAACCCAACACCCAAGGTTGGGGCTTGGAGAACATGCCAGTCGATATGGACGGCCCATTCGTCAAGGTCGATGAGCAATGCCGCACATCGGTGAGCAAGGTCTGGGCGATTGGTGACCTGGTGGGCGAACCCATGCTGGCGCACAAGGGCAGCGCGCAGGGCGAGATGGTGGCCGAGATTATCGCCGGCCAGCGCCGCGCGTTTGAGCCCGTGGCCATCCCCGCCGTGTGCTTTACCGAGCCCGAAATCATCGGCGTGGGGCTGTCACCCGACGAAGCCAAGGCAGCGGGTTACGAGACCAAGGTGGGCAACTTCCCGCTAGCGGCCAATGGCCGCGCATTGAGTATGGAAGCCGGCGCCGATGGCGGCTTCGTGCGTATCACCGCGCGGGCCGACAACCACGTGATTTTAGGCATCCATGCCGTCGGCAAGCATGTGTCAGAACTGTCCGGCGAGTTTATCCACGCGCTGGAGATGGGATCGCGCCTGGAAGATGTGGCCGGCACGATTCACGTGCATCCGACCATGACAGAGGCCTTCCCCGAGTCTGCGCTGTCGGCTTTGGGGCACGCGATTCATGCTTAGCTCGGTCAGACGCGATTGGGTCACATTGGGCTACATCGCCGCGGCGGCCATGAACATTGGTGGCGTGCTGATTTTTTCGCGCGCTTTCACCAACCCGGTGATCAACGCGGCCGACCCGGTGGTCATGTCGAACTTCGGCCTGCTGATGATTGTGGTCTGGGGGCTGTTGTATCTCGCCGCGGGCCTGAGCGATGGCCGCTTGAGGTGGATCAGTGGCGCTTTGGCAATTGAGAAGCTGGTGTACGTCGTTGTTTGGGTGCGGTGGCAATTAGCGGCCTCACCGAGCCTTGCCGAAGTGTTCGCTGATGACCGGTCTGCAGGCGTGTTTTATACGATTTACGGCATCAACGACATTGTGTTCATGCTGTTCTTTGCAGTCGTATTTTTGCGTGGTGGCCGTCAGGATCCAGGCCGGTAAACTAAGCCGCGACTCGCGCCAACAGCCGGGTCAGTATCCATTCCAACTCACCGATTTGTTCGACCAGGCGATGATCGCCATCGAGCATATGCAGTTCGGCTTTGTGCGTATCAGCGAATCGCAATGCACGATCTGGCGGCACGATGTCGTCGTGCCAGCCGTGGACGACGGCGCAAGCCTTGGGGATACCAGTCGGCTCGGCATCGTACTTTTGGAAGTACAGCGCCGGTGCGATCAACATCAGGCCGTCTGGCTCAAGTTGCTCGCAGGCCATGGCCGATACGTAGCCGCCCATGCTCGAGCCCACCAACACGAGCCGATCAGCGCGCGGCGGGTCGGCTAGCAGCATGCGCACGCGCTCATCGGGGTCTTTGGTGGCGCGGTAGTCGCGGCTATCCACGGCCCACCCGGCGCCCTCGGCAACTTTGGCCAGCGCCTTGATCTTGGTCCCCCACGGCCCACTTTCCATGCCGTGTGCAAAAACCACCAGCTTGCTGTTTGTGCTCATCGGGTGACTATAATCGACCGATGCCAAGCAAGCCGCCCCGGACAAAAAACCAACGCAATCCCGACAAGCTCGATCTGCGCTTGTCGTTTTCAGTGCGTTACGGCGATGATGCCGATGAGCAGGTCGTGTTCATGGATGACCGCGAGATGAAGCTGGTGGGTAGTCTGTTTCAATACCGCGACCGCATCATGGGTTACCTGAGCAGGTCGCTGGTGAAGGTCGCCATGTTGCAACCCAAAATCGCCGCTAGCGCCGCACAGGCCGCGCGCCGGCGCCGCAAACCCAAGCCAAGTAAAGATCAAAGCTGATGCGGCAATTGTTCATCCTCAATTGCGCCTTGTTGGCGCTGGCCTCGGTGATGGCGTTAGTGCTGGGTGTGGTGTGCCTGATCTACGCGGTTTATCTCGGCGAAATGCCAAAATTACGCGCCGAGTTCCCGTTCTTGATTGTCAGCGCGTTGCTATTCATGGGTGTGGCCAGTGCCATGGCCGTGGCCACGTGGACCCTGCGCCGCGCCTTGCTGAGTGGTCAGTTCGGCCTGTTGACCGGCATCGGGCAGGCCATTGGCCTGGGAAGCATTGCCGGCATCGTGCTGTTCTACCTGCCGTGACCCAGTACCCGCAGTATCAACCTCTGGGGCTGGTGGCCTTGTTGGCGGGTGGCCTGTGGGCATTTACGGCCAGTGGTGCGGGGCTGGGCGCAGCTTTGCTTGCGGCGCTGCCCGGCTTGGTATTGGCCTCGACCGGCGTTGGCAGTTTGCTCTACGCCGGTGATCCTCGGCTCAATCAATTCATGGCGCTGGCGGGTGTTTTGGGCTGCCTGCTGGCCTTGCCCTACATGCTGTTTGCTGGTCTGTTCGCCGGCTTGGTGGTGTTTGCGGCGTCTGCGCTGGCGGCATTGGTGTCGGGTTATCTGGCCTTGGCCGAGCAAGCAGATTTCGAAGGCGTCGAACCGCCACCGGTGACACGTAGCGTGGCATTCAAGGCCATGCTCGACAACGCTTTGATTGGCTACTTCACCAGCAGCGCGAAAATCCCCACTGGGGCGCGCGCCGAGCGCGTGGCCAACGAGGTTCACGCCGCTGCCGAAGTGATTCAGACGCGGGGCTGGGCTGATAAACCGGCGACTTATCACGCCAAGCCGGCGCTGCCTAAGGATGTCGCGATCCAAGCTGCAAAGCGTGGCGATATCGACTATGCCCATGTGACTTGGCGCAGTGGCTTTCAGCCGCACGCCGAACTGCCAGGCGCCGAGCGCTACGCCGGCTTTGCCAACACCCAAACCATGCATGGTTGGATGCTGCGTCACGCCGACGATACGCCGCGCCCGTGGCTGGTCGCGATTCATGGCTACCGCATGGGCATACCTTGGCTGGACATGTCGCTGTTCCCACCGGCCTGGTTGCACCAGCGTTTGGGCTTCAATGTGTTCATGCCGGTGTTGCCACTGCATGGGCCGCGCCGAGCCGGCCGGCGTAGCGGCGACAACTACCTGGACGGCGATTTTCTCAACCTCGTTCATGCACAAACCCAGGCGCTGCATGACCTGCGCAGCGCAGCCGCCTGGTTGCAAGCCGAGCAGGGCGCCGAGCAGATTGGCTTGCTGGGCTACAGCCTGGGCGGCTACAACGCCTCGCTGCTGGCCGCACATTGCGACGCATTTGATGTGGTCATCGCCGGCATCCCCTTGGTCGATGTGGCAGACGCCTTATGGCGCAACTTCCCCGATATTCCACAACGCGGCATTGAAGCGCTGGGCGTCAACGAAACGCTGATCCGCCGGCTGCTGCAGCCTATATCGCCGTTGGCCGCCGGCTGCCAAGTGCCGAAGCCGCACCGCCATGTGTTTGCCGGCAGCGCCGACCAACTGCTGCCACCGCCGCAGGCCCAAGCCTTGGCCCGGCATTGGGATTGCGAGCCGCGCTGGTTTGTTGGCTCGCATTTATCGGTGCGGCGCGAGCGTGTCGTCAAAGACTGCATCGAGTCAGCGCTTGCAGACGCCGGGCTGATTGCCGGCCCCGGCGAAGCCTTGGTGCCTGCGCCGGCCTGAGCTGAATCGCGCTTCGGCACCAAACCTTGGCCGACCGATGCTGTCGCAAAATTGGGCCGCACCCGAGGTCACCCCTGCGTTTGCGGGCTGCTACACTCAAACCTTTACAAACGCATGATGCGCCGTGACGAAAATATTGCTCACTGGGACGGGTTTGTTTACGCCGCCCGAGTCCATCAGCAACGACGAGCTGGTGGCTGCTTTCAACGCTTGGGCCGACGCGCACAACGCTGCCAACGCGCAGGCGATACAAGCCGGCGAACTTGAAGCCGCACCGCTGTCCAGCAGCGAGTTCATCGAAAAAGCCTCCGGCATTAAAAGCCGGCATGTGATGAACAAGTCGGGCGTGCTCGACATCACCCGTATGCGCCCCGAGCTGCCTACGCGCAGCAATGAAGAGCCCTCGCAGTTGTGCGAAATGGCCCTCGCGGCGGCCGAGCAAGCTTTGGCAGTAGCTGGCCGCAGCGGCAGCGAGGTCGATGCCGTCATCGTTGCCTGTTCCAACCTGCAGCGCGCCTATCCGGCGATTGCCGTCGAGGTGCAGCAACGCCTGGGCGCCAGCGGCTTTGGTTACGACATGAACGTAGCCTGCGCATCGGCCACATTCGGCGTTCAGAACGCTGTTGATGCGCTGCGCAATGGCAGCGCCAGTTGTGTGTTGGTGGTCAACCCGGAAATTTGCACAGGCCATCTGAACTTCCGCGACCGCGACAGCCATTTCATCTTTGGTGACGCCTGCACGGCCATGGTGTTGGAGCGCGCCGAAGACGCAAAAAACCAGCAAGGCTTCGAAGTCTTGGGTTGCCGTCTCGCGACACAGTTTTCCAACAACATCCGCAACAATTTTGGCTTCCTGAACCCCGCAGAGACACCGCCGCGCAGCGACCGCGACCGGTTGTTCATTCAGGAGGGCCGCAAGGTGTTCAAAGAGGTCGTGCCGCTGGTTGTTGGTTTGATCGGCCAACACCTGGGCGAGTTGGGCATCGAGCCGCAGTCGGTGCGGCGCTTCTGGCTGCACCAGGCCAACCTCAACATGAATAATCTGATTTCCAAGCGCCTGCTCGGCCGCGAGCCCAGCTTTGATGAGGCGCCGGTCGTGCTGGATGAATACGCCAACACCAGTTCGGCTGGCTCGGTTATCGCCATGCATTTGCACCAGGACGGCCTGGAGCGCGACGATGTTTGCGTGCTGTGTGCCTTCGGTGCCGGCTACTCGGCTGGCGCAGTGGTGCTGAAAAAATTATGAACCCACGCGACGCTGATAATCAGGTCGAATTGAAGACCAAATACCTGCGCGATTACGCGCCGCCAGACTATCTGGTGCCAGCCATCAATTTGCACTTCGACATTGGCGACAAGACCACGTGCGTCACCGCCGAACTGCAGATAGAGCGCGCCGCTCAAGCCAAAGACAACGCCCCGCTGAGGCTGGACGGCAAGCGCCTGGAGTTGCAGTCCGTTGCGATTGACGGCGCGGCGCTGGCTGACGATGCCTACCGTGTCGATGATGAGGCGCTGCATGTCGCCGACGTGCCAGCCAAGTTCACGTTGACGACGCAAGTGTTGATCGACCCGGCGAACAACACCGCGCTGGAAGGCATTTTTGCCTGTGGCGACATGCTGGCATCGCAGTGCGAGGCGGAGGGTTTTCGCTGCATCACGTATTTCCCCGATCGCCCCGATGTGTTGTCGCGCTATCGCGTGAGCATTGAAGCCGACGCCAAGCGTTACCCGGTTTTGCTGTCCAACGGCAATTGCCTCGAAAAAAGCGAGACCGCGGACGGCCGCCATCGCGTCGTCTGGGACGACCCGCATCTCAAGCCCTGCTACCTGTTTGCGCTGGTGGCTGGCGATTTGCTGCGCGTGACTGATACGCACACCACGCCCAGTGGCCGTGAAGTCAGCCTGGAGTTGTATGCCGAGCACGGCCAACAGGATCGGCTGGCGTTTGCCATGGAATCGCTGCGCCAAGCGATGCTGTGGGACGAGCGGACTTATGGCCGCGAATACGATCTCGATCGCTATCTGGTTGTCGCAGTGTCGTCTTTCAACATGGGGGCGATGGAAAACAAGGGCCTGAACATCTTCAACAGCAGCCTGTTGCTGGCCACACCCGATATCGCCACCGATGCCAGCCACATCATGGTGCGCGACGTGGTTGCGCATGAGTACTTCCACAATTGGACCGGCAACCGCATCACCTGCCGCGACTGGTTCCAGCTCAGCCTCAAGGAAGGCTTGACCGTGCTGCGCGAGCAACAGTTCAGCGAGGACATGAACGACCCGGCAATTGCCCGCGTCGAGCAGGTGCGCCACCTGCGTGCGCGCCAGTTTCCCGAAGATGCGGGCCCCAACGCGCATCCGGTGCGGCCCGAGTCCTACGTGGAGATGAACAATTTCTACACCATGACGGTGTACGAGAAGGGCGCTGAGGTCATCCGCATGATGCGCGGCATTGTCGGTGCCGACGGCTTCGCGCGCGGCATGGATACCTACTTTGATCGCCACGACGGCCAGGCCGTCACCATCGAGGATTTTGTCCGCGCCATCGAAGATGGCAGCGGCGTCTCGGTCGGCGCGCAGTTCCGCCGCTGGTACAGCCAGGCGGGCACACCACGGCTACAGGTCGAGCAACAGTTTGATGGTGACACGCTGACCCTGAGCTTCAGCCAAACCGTGCCCGCCACGCCGGGGCAGGCCGACAAGCAGCCCATGCCGTTGCCGATTGCCGTGCGGCTGCTGGGCGCAGAGGCAGCGTCGGCTGAGGTTACCGGCATGCGCCAGCAGGGCGAGGTGTTGATTCTTGATGACGCGCAAGGCCAAGTGACGTACTCGGGCCTGCATGCCGAGCCCGTGGTATCGCTGCTGCGCGGCTTTTCGGCGCCAGTGCGGTTGCAATACGCACAAACTGCCGAGTCGCTGGCCACGATCATGCGTGAAGATAGCGATGCCTTTGCCCGATGGGAGGCCTGCCAACGGCTGATTCATCAGGCCTGCGAGGCGCACCAAGCAGGGCAAGCGGCTGCTGTTGAACACAGTCTTGATGTGTTGGCCGAGGTGCTCAAGGCCACTGACCTTGATGACGCTATTTTGCCGGAATGGTTGAGCCTGCCCACGCCGCATGAATTAGCCGACAGCCACGACAGCACAGATGTTGATGCCGTGCTGGCCATGCACGATGCGGTGCGCAGTGGGCTGGGCAAGCGCTTGCAAGCCGAATTGCCGCAGTGGCTGGCGCGTAGTAAGGCCGGTGGCGCGTGGCAGTTTACCCAGGCCGAGGTTGCCCGCCGCCGCCTGCATGCGGGCGCGCTGGATTTGCTGGCTGCGGCAGACGCACATGCTGGCTTGGCGGCGGCACAAGACCTGTTGTCTGGCGCCGACAATTTGAGTGACCGGCTTGCAGCCTTGCAGGCTGTTAACGACATGGCCGAGCCGCAACGCGAAGCCATGTTTGCGGCATTCGCCGAGCAATGGGCCGACGAAGACCTGGTCATGGATCACTGGTTCCGTTTGCAGGCGGCGTCGGCCGTGGCAGGCACGCCGGCTGGCGTGCGTGATTTACAGGCGCGAGATGATTTTGATCTCACTCGCCCCAATCGCGTCCGCGCCGTTTTGTCGGGTTTTGCGTCGCAGAACTTTGCACAGTTTCATGCTGCCGATGGCGCTGGCTATGCGGTGATGGCCGATGCGGTGACGGCGCTGGATGCGATCAACCCGCAGGTGGCTGCGCGCATGGTGGTACCGATTACCCGCTTCGCGCGCCTGCACGGTGAGCGCAGCGGCTTGATGCGTGAAGCGCTGGAGCGCGTGTTGGCGCAGCCCAAAGTGTCGGCCAATGTTGCCGAACTGGCGAAAAAAGCCCTGGAAGCCGCGGCGTAATGCTGTCACGGCATTGTCATCGTTGGCACCTAGAGTTCCGCGCTAAAGCGGGCGGAGCTGCGCGATGTATTGGATCGGAGAAAATGTCATGACGCCGCGAGAGCAGGCCGTGGGGCAATCGGTATTGCAGGGCAAACGTGTATTGGTCGTCGAAGACGAGGCGCCTATCCGCGACATGGTGCGGTTTGCGCTGGAGCGCGCCGAGTTCATCGTTGTCGAGGCCGAAGATGCACAGGCAGCGCGTCTGGCCATTGCCGAGCGCCGGCCTGATTTGATCCTGCTGGATTGGATGATGCCTGGCGCTTCCGGCGTGGAGTTGGCGCGCGAGTTGCGCAACGACAGCACGCTGCGCGACCTGCCCATCATCATGCTCACTGCGCGGGCCGAGAAAGAAGACACCATTCGTGCGCTCAACCTGGGCTGCGATGACTATATTTCCAAGCCGTTTTCCACCGCCGAACTCATTGCCCGCATCAATGCCGTCATGCGCCGCAGCTTGCCGGGCGGGGTCGAGGAAAAGATCGAGATTGGCGGCTTGGTGGTTGATGCCGCAAGCCAACGCGTCACTGTCAATGGCGACGGCGTCCGCCTTGGGCCAACCGAGTATCGGCTGTTGTATTTCTTCGTCTCCAACCCCGAGCGCGTTTACACCCGCGAGCAGGTGTTGGACCGGGTCTGGGGCCAGAACGTATATGTCGAGGAGCGCACTGTGGATGTGCACATCCGGCGCCTGCGCAAAGCCCTGGCGCCGCACGGTTTCGATGAGCACATCCAGACCGTGCGCGGCACCGGCTATCGCTTCAGCACCCAGACGTAGAGCAGTGCGCGCTTTGCTGTCATGACAAACCGTGAAGCCTGGCGTGCCGAATTCTCCCGCACGGTGCTGTTCTGCCTGTTCGGCTTGCTGATCGGTTGGATGGCAGGCAGTTGGGCGTGGGCGCTGTTAGCGGCGGTGCTGCCTTTGCTGCTGCTGCATGTCGCTCAACTGCACCGCCTGGTGCGCTGGCTGGCCATGGGCAAGCTCAGCGAACTGCCGCAAGCCAAGGGTTTGTGGGGCCAGGTTTTTGAAGGCATTTACGACCTCAAGCGCCGCAACCGCAAACGTAAGCGGCGCTTGACGGCGATTGTGTCGGAATTTCAAGCCTCCACCGCAGCGCTGCCTGATGCCGCCGTGGTACTCAACAAAGACGATGAAATTGTCTGGTTTAACGACGCTGCTGAGCGCCTGCTGAGCATTGGCCATCGCGACATTGGCCAGCGCGTCGGCTTTTTGTTGCGCAGCCCGGAATTCAACCGCTACCTGGCGGGCGGCGACTACGATGGTCCGGTAGAGATCCCGTCGCACGTCAACCAAGACGTGACCCTGTCGATCCGCGTCGTACCCTACGGTAACCGGCAGCGCTTGATGATCGGCCGCGACATCAGCCACCTGCGCAGGCTGGAACAAACTCGGCGTGACTTCGTCGCCAATGCCTCGCACGAGCTGCGCACGCCACTGACCGTGCTCAAGGGTTATCTGGACATGATGGCGAGCGAGCGCGAAGGCCCGCTTGCCGTGTGGAATGCGCCGCTGGGTGAGATGCAGCAGCAGTCCGAGCGCATGGAACGCATCATCAGCGACCTGCTCAAACTGGCCAGGCTGGAATCGACCCCGGACGAGACGCCCGAAGAACCGGTGGATATCGACGAGCTGTTTGCCGAGTTGGAAGACGAGGCCGAAGAGATATCACGCCAGCGCCATCGCCTGGTGTTCAGCATTGAAGACCACCGGCAATTGCTCGGCCGGCGCTCAGAGTTGTATAGCGCGTTTTCCAACCTGGTGTTCAACGCCTTGCAGTACACGCCCGACGGCGGCGAAGTGGCTGTGCGTTGGTGGGTTGATGACCAAGGCTGCCACCTTAGCGTGAGTGACACCGGCATCGGCGTGGCGCCCAAAGACTTGCCGCGTTTGACCGAGCGCTTTTATCGTGTCGATGTCGCCCGCTCGCGGGCAACTGGCGGCACCGGGCTGGGGCTGGCCATCGTCAAGCATGCAGTGGAACATCACAACGGCCATCTGCATATCGACAGCGTGGTGGGCCAGGGCAGCACCTTCTCATGCCATTTCCCGGTTTCGCGCCTGGTGCGAGAGGCTGCATAAGCCGTTGAATGTTTTTGAAATAGTCGTCGCCTTAACACCGCGCTGTAACAAAACTGCAACCTTGAACTCCTACAGTTGCGCGCGTTCTCAATGGGGACCTTCCCCACGCTTACTTATCCTGAGGTTTTTATGCGATTTTCTTCCGCCTATTTCCTTGCGGGCCTGTCCGCCGCTGTTGTCGCGCTACCGGCCGCCGCCGCCGGCGTTGACGAAAACCTGCCCACCTACACCAAAACCCAAGGTGTGTCGGGCAACCTGTCTAGTGTCGGTTCCGACACCCTGGCCAACCTGATGACGCTGTGGACCGAAGAGTTCAAGCGTCTGTACCCGAACGTCAACATTCAGGTGCAGGCTGCCGGCAGTTCAACAGCGCCGCCGGCTTTGACCGAGGGCACGTCGAACCTTGGACCGATGAGCCGGGCGATGAAAGACGGCGAAATCGAAGCGTTCGAGAAAAAGTTCGGTTACAAGCCGACACCGGTTGGCGTCGCGATTGACGCGCTGGCCGTGTACGTGAACAAGGACAACCCCATCAAGGGGATGACCTTGGCGCAGGTTGACGCGGTGTTCTCGTCCACCCGCAAGTGCGGTTTTGCCGAGAATGTGACGCGCTGGGGCCAACTCGGCCTGACTGGCGACTGGAGCAACAAGCCGATCCAGCTTTATGGCCGCAACTCGGTGTCGGGTACCTACGGCTACTTCAAGAAAAAAGCGCTGTGCAAGGGCGACTTCCGCAATTCGGTGAATGAACAACCGGGTTCGGCATCGGTGGTGCAATCGGTCTCGACCGGCCTCAACGCCATTGGCTATTCCGGTGTTGGCTACATCACCTCCGGTGTGCGCCCAGTGCCACTGACCAAAAAGGCTGGTGGCAAGGTTTATGAGCCCACCCCCGACAATGCGATCAACGGCAAATACCCGCTGGCACGCGTGCTCTACGTGTATGTGAACAAGCACCCGAACAAGCCGCTGCAGCCTTTGGAGCGTGAGTTCTTCAAGATGGTGCTGGCCAAGGTCGGCCAGGAAGTTGTGGCCAAGGACGGTTACATCCCGCTGCCCGCTTCGCAGGCCGCCAAAGAGTTGGCGAAGCTGCAGTAAGCAAGCTGAGGCGACGCGACCCCGGGTTGCGTTAGACTCCACGAAGCAGGGCAGCGTTGGCTGCCCTGTTTTGGATATGGAGCAGCCGGCCCGGCACAGCTTCGGGCCGTGTTCTGACAGGTTACGGGGACAACTCAGGACTTTCACACATGATTAAACGGATTTTTTCTGCGCACGGCGCAGCTTTGGCATTGGCTACAGGCTTGGCCACAATCGGGCCACAGGCAGTTGCCGACAGCGCCAGCACCAAAGGCGGCATTACGGTCAAATCAGAAGATGGCCGCTTTGTCGGCACGTTTGGCGGCCGCTTCATGCTCGACGCTGCAGTGTTCGACAACGATACGGCTGACAACCAGAGCGGCTCCGAATTTCGCCGCATTCGGTTTCATGCCAAAGGAAAAATCTACGACGCAAAATACGTCATCGATCTTGATTTTGGCGACAATGAAATCGGCCTGCGAGACGCTTATCTGCAGTTCGATACGCTCGGCGGCAAGCTAACGGTCGGCCAGTTCAAGCAGTACTTCTCGTTGGAAGAGATTACAAGTTCGCGCTATCTGACTTTCCTTGAGCGTTCGTTCGTCACCCAGTTTGCCCCCGCACACCAGATTGGTGTGGGCTACTGGAAAACGCTGGGTATTTTCGGCGGTGGCATCTCGGCCTACAACGTTGATGACAACGATGCCGACGAGAACGAAGGCTTTGGCGGCAGCGTGCGGCTGGTAGCCGGGCCAAAATTCGGCGACATGGTGCAAACCCACTTCGGTATTGCAGCAGTTAAAGAGGGCGGCTTCGACGCGCGAAACCGCGTCCGCGTGCGCCCTGCAGGTCATTTGTCTGATGCGTCGCGCACGGCAATTGTCGATCTGAACAACGGCCTGCGCAGCGAGTCCATGCGCCTGGGCATCGAAACCGCCGCCATCGCTGGCCCGTTGTCGCTGCAAATGGAGCTGGTTGACGGCACCTACGAGGACGACATCGAGGAAAGTGACATCAAAGCCTGGTACGTCGATGTCAGCTTTTTCCTGACTGGCGAATCGCGCCCTTACGTCGTTGGCGCGGGCAAGTTCGGCCGCGTCAAACCCAAGCGTAGTTGGGGCGCCATCGAACTGGCCGCACGTGCCGACTATGTCGAAAATGACACCACCGAGCTGGAAGTCGAATCACAAACGCTGGGTGTGAACTGGTATATGAACCCGCAAATGCGTTTGATGCTGAACTACATCGCGTCTGACGTTGCTGAAGGTGCCGACGAGCCGAATGCCGTCACCGCACGCTTTCAGTTCGACTTCTGAGCCTTGCTGATTGTTGACGACAGCCCGATCAAGCGATCGGGCTGTCGCTGTTTCCAGCCTTATCATCGTGATGTCACAAACCGCCACTAGACTTGCCCGATGACTGCAGTGTCCTCGACCAAGCCCTCCAACGCGTCTGACCGGCATGCGCTGCTCGGCGTTATGGACGCGCGCACGCGCTGGCGTTACCTCAAAGACCGGTTCGCTCGCTGGGGCGTGGCAGTCGGCGGCCTTGGCGTCATTGTCGCCATCATGCTGATCTTCTTTTATCTGGCCTATGTGGTGCTGCCGCTGTTTGCGCCGGCCAAGGTCACCAGCCACGGCAGCTACGCGCTGCAGCCTGCAATGGCCGCGCAGCAACCGTGGTTGCTGGCGATGGAGGAGCAAGCTGAGATTGGCGTTCGGCTGGGTAGCGACGGGCAGGCACACTTCTTTGACGTTGCCACAGGCGCCTTGCGTGAGACCGTGCCGGTCATCGCTGACGGCGAACCGCCCGCAGTTGCTTTCGACATTATCGACCGTGCCTCCGGCCGCTTCGCCATTGCGTTGGCCGATGGCAGTGTGCGCATTGCCGAGCACAGCTACCGCTCGGAGTTCACCGACGGTGTGCGTACGATCATTCCTGGCATCGCTTATCCCTATGGCGAAGGTTCCTTAGCCCTCGCCGATGGGCCCGTCGATGCGCTGGAGGTGCGTACCGCCGAGGAGTCGGTGTTGCTGGCCGGCGTACTGCCCGGCAATCAGGTGCGCATCGCCCGCTTTGTGCAGGAGGTCGGACTGTTCGGTGGTGCCGGCGAGCTGGAAGCCGATGCGCAAACAACACTCAACCTGGAGTTCGCGCCAACTACCATTCGCATCGATCCGCAGCAGGCGTGGCTGTACGCCTTGTCAGCCGATGGCCGGCTGGCATTCTGGTCGATTCGCGACCTGGACAATCCGCAGCGTATTGATCTGATCACCGTGGCCGAGGGTGAGAGCCTGCGTCAGGCGACTTTCCTCAACGGCGGCATCTCGTTGATGTTGGCCGAGCCGGGCAGTGGTGAGCGCGGGCTCATTTCGCAGTGGTTCCCGGTGCGCAATGACGACAACAGTTACCGCCTGCAGCGTGTCCGCGACTTCAAATTGCCTGCGGGTACCGTGACCGATGTTGACATCGAGCAGCGCCGTCGCGGTTTCGTGGTGGGCACCGACAGCGGCAAAGTGGCGTTGTACTACGCCACATCCAAGCGCCGGCTGGCCAATTTTGATGTTGGCGACGTGGCCGTTCGCAGCGTGGCACTGGCGCCACGCGCCGACACCATGCTGGTGGAAACCGCCGACGGACAGCTACACCGCTATGACATCCACAACGAGCACCCCGAGATCAGCATGGGCGCGCTGTGGGGCAAGGTTTGGTACGAGAGCTATCCCGAGCCGGACTATGTCTGGCAATCCTCATCCGCCACCAATGATTTTGAACCCAAGTTCAGCCTCACACCGCTGAGTTTCGGCACCATGAAGGCGGCGTTTTACGCCATGCTTTTTGCCCTGCCGCTGGCGATTTTCGGCGCGATCTACACGGCGTATTTCATGTCGCCGCAGTTGCGGCAACTGATCAAGCCCACCATCGAGATCATGGAAGCGCTGCCCACCGTGATCCTGGGCTTCTTGGCCGGCTTGTTCCTGGCGCCGTATCTCGAACTGAATATGCCCGGCGCATTTTTGCTGTTGCTGCTGCTGCCGCCGGCGATTCCGCTCGCGGGCTTTTTATGGACGCGCCTGCCGCCGAATATGCGTTACCTGGTGCCTGATGGCTGGGCACCGGTGTTGTTGATCCCGGTCGTTATCGCGGTGGCTGTGTTGGCGTTCAGCTTGTCGAACCCGGTTGAAGCCGCGTTGTTCGGCGGCAGCATGCCCAACTGGCTGACCAATGAACTGGGCATCGATTACGACCAGCGCAACTCGCTGGTGGTTGGCATCGCCATGGGTTTTGCGGTGATTCCAACGATTTTCTCGATTGCCGAAGACGCGATCTTCTCGGTACCCAAGCAGTTGTCGCAGGGCTCGCTCGCGCTAGGTGCGACGCCGTGGCAAACACTGGTGCGCGTGGTGTTGCCGACTGCCAGCCCGGGCATGTTCTCGGCGGTCATGATCGGCATGGGCCGCGCCGTCGGCGAGACCATGATTGTGCTGATGGCCACTGGCAACACGCCGATCATGGACATGAGCATCTTCCAGGGCATGCGCACGCTGTCGGCCAATATCGCGGTCGAGATGCCCGAATCCGAGGTCGGCAGCACCCACTTCCGCATTCTGTTCCTCGCCGGGCTGGTGCTGTTCATGTTCACCTTTGTGTTCAACACCGTGGCCGAGGTTGTCCGCCAACGCCTGCGCCGTAAGTACAGCGACCTATGAACCATCCCGACACAACCGCTGTTGACATCAACCGCCGCGGCGCCGGCAGCTTTGGCGAGTGGTACGCCAGCGGCGCACCGTGGGTGTGGTTCACAGGTGGCGCCGTGGCCATCAGCGCCATTCTTGTCGTCGGTTTGCTGCTGCTCATCGCAGTGCGCGGCCTGGGCCATTTTTGGCCCGCGCCGGTTACCGTGGCGCAGTACGCCGAGCCGGGCCAGCCCGCGCGGCCGTTGATCGCCCAACTTGGCGCCACCGAAACCGTATCGGCGGCGCGGCTGGAGTCGGCAGGCATCCCGGTCGATACCGATCAGCCATTTTATGACCGCCGTTTGGTCAAGGTTGCCAACCGCGATGTTTACGGCTCGGATTTCCGTTATCTACTCGACCAGTGGATCGTCGAGCGCAGCTTCCCGGCGGATATTTCCGTGTTCGAACGGCTGGAGTGGGGCGACCTGTTCGGCACCTTGGTGTCGGTCAGCGAGGCCGGCAATCGCGTTGCCAGTGGTGACAGTGCGTGGGCCGCGTTTGAGCAGCGCCACGACCGCGCGCGCGACTTGTATGCGCAGATCGAGCACATCCAGGATGGTGAGATCGGCAAGGTCAATTACGCGCTGGAGCAACTGCGGCTGCAGCAACGCCGCTATGAGCTCAACGACGCATTCACTGCGGCGCGCAAGGCCGAAATGGCCGAAAAACGCACTGAATTGGATGCCCGCTACGCCGAGTTGCAAGCTGAACTGAACGAACTGCAGGAGCGGATCGAACGCGACAGCATCACCGTGCGCGTACAGACCGGCGAGACGGTGACTGTGCCGCTGGAAGAGGTCGTGCGCGGTTACCAGCCCAATGCCATGGGGCTGGGTGAAAAAATCGGCTTCTACTTCGCCAAGATCTGGGAGTTCGTCTCCGAAGAGCCGCGTGAGGCCAACACCGAAGGTGGCATCTTCCCGGCAATCTTTGGCACCGTGTTGATGGTGCTGCTGATGTCGGTGCTGGTCACGCCGTTTGGCGTGGTCGCCGCGCTGTACATGCGTGAGTACGCCAAGCAGGGTGTCATCACCCGCACGATTCGCATCGCGGTGAACAACCTGGCCGGCGTGCCGTCAATCGTCTATGGCGTGTTCGGGCTCGGTTTTTTCGTTTATGCCATTGGCGGCAGCATCGACCAATTGTTTTACGCCGAGAGCTTGCCGGCGCCCACATTTGGCACCGGCGGTATCTTCTGGGCATCGCTGACGCTGGCCATCCTCACCTTGCCTGTGGTGATTGTAGCCACCGAAGAGGGTTTGGCGCGGATTCCGCGCAGCATTCGCGAGGCCAGCTTGGCATTGGGCGCCACCAAGGCCGAAACGCTGTGGAAGGTGGTGTTGCCCATGTCTAGCCCGGCAATGATGACCGGCTTGATTCTGGCCATTGCCCGCGCCGCTGGCGAGGTGGCGCCGCTGATGCTGGTGGGCGTAGTCAAACTGGCGCCGTCGTTGCCCATGGACGGCAACTTCCCGTTTTTGCACCTGGACCGCAAGTTCATGCATCTGGGTTTTCATATTTACGACGTCGGCTTCCAAAGCCCCAACGTCGAAGCCGCTCGGCCACTGGTCTATGCAACAGCGTTGTTGCTGGTGCTGGTAATCGTTTTGCTTAACCTGGCGGCGGTGCGGATTCGCAACCGTTTGCGCGAGCGTTATCGCGCCTTGGAACACTAGGTAGAACATGGATGCGCCCGGAAATGGCACACTGCGAGACACGATGATGCGTGACAAGAGCAAAGAAGCATTGGCCGAGAGCCTTTCAGCCCCGCGGCAGCAGCCTGCTGCGCGCGGTGAAGTGGCTGTGGAGGTCGATGGCCTGAACCTGTTTTACGGCGACAAACAGGCGCTGAACAGCGTGACCCTGGATATCGAACGCAACAAGGTGACCGCCTTCATCGGCCCCAGCGGCTGCGGCAAATCCACCTTGCTGCGTTGCTTCAACCGCATGAACGATCTCATCGATACCGTGCGCACGGAGGGCGAGATTCGCCTGGGCAGCAAGAACATTTTCGACAAGGATGTTGATGTTGCCCGCCTGCGTCGTCAGGTGGGCATGGTGTTCCAAAAACCCAACCCGTTTCCCAAGTCGATCTACGAAAACGTCGCCTACGGCTTGCGTCTGGCGGGCGAGAACAAGAAAAGCGTACTCGACGACACCGTCGAGTGGGCGCTCAAGGGCGCTGCGCTGTGGGGTGAGGTGAAGGACCGCCTGCAGGAATCTGCCTTGGGCATGTCGGGCGGGCAGCAGCAGCGGCTGGTGATTGCACGCGCCATCGCCGTGCAGCCCAAGGTGCTACTGCTCGACGAGCCGTGCTCGGCGCTGGACCCGATCAGCACGCTAAAGGTCGAAGAGCTGATCGACCAACTCAAGGCCGACTACACGGTGCTGATCGTCACCCACAACATGCAACAGGCTGCGCGAGTGTCTGACTACACCGCGTTCATGTATTTGGGCGACCTTATTGAATACAACGAAACCGACACCATCTTCACCAACCCCGGCAAAAAACAGACCGAGGATTACATAACTGGCCGCTACGGATGAGTGACACCGACCTGCATTTAGGCAACCACATTTCTCGGCGTTTCAACGCCGAGTTGGACGACGTGCGCCAACGCGTGCTGGCCATGGGCGGCTTGGTTGAGCAGCAGGTGCGCGAGGCCTTGCAAGCGCTGGTTGATGGCGACGGCGAGTTGGGCGACAAAGTTGCATCGCGTGACTACAAGGTCAATGAATTCGAGGTCGCAATCGACGAAGAGTGCAGCCGCATTATCGCGCTGCGACAGCCGGCAGCGTCCGATTTGCGCCTGTTGGTGGCAGTTATCAAGACCATCACCGATCTCGAGCGTATCGGCGACGAGGCCGAGAAGATTGCCCGCATGGCCAGCAAGTTGGCCTTGGGCGCGCCGCCCAGTGCCGCCATGAGCCAAATCCAGCCCATGGGTGCCATGGTGCGCACCATGGTGACACGGGCGCTGAACACGCTGGCACGCATGGACACTGACGGCGCCATGAAAGTGGTCGAGGAAGATGAGAAGGTTGATGCGGCATACGAAGCCATGCAACGCACCTGTATCACCCACATGATGGAAGACCCGCGCAGTATTCAGCGCGTGCTCAACCTGATGTGGGTGGCGCGCTCGCTGGAGCGCATCGGTGATCACGCCAGCAACATCTCCGAATACGTCATTTATCTGGTACTCGGTAAAGATATTCGCCACACCTCCATCACTGGCCCTATCAGCAAGGTCAGCTAGGCGAGGTTGTCTGCTGGAAGTGGGCATCAGTCCGGTTCTGGCTTGGTAAACTAGGCGGTAATGGCTTCCCCCCGCAAAGCCGCGCCAGCCCGCGGTTGGTTGCGCAAACTATTCATTGCTTCGGTCGTTGGCGCGTGTTTGTTCACGTTGCTGCTGGCGGTGCATGTGCCGCGCTTGGACTGGATCGTCCGTGACCGCTTCGCCGACGTGCAATGGGCATTGCCGGCGCAAATTTACGCTGCACCCACCGAGTTATACGCCGGCCGCCGCATTGACCGCAGCCAGCTTGTCGATCGCTTGCAGCAATTGGGTTATCGCCAGCGCAGCAATGCTGCCAGCACGGGTAGTTTTGCCTTTGATGGCCGCGATTTGCTGGTCGCCAGCCGTGGTTTCCAGTTCTGGGACGCCGCAGAGCCTGCGCGGCGCCTGCGGCTGCGGTTTGGCGACGGCGGCATCCGCAGCATCAATCTGGCCGACGAGGGCAGCACGGTCGCCATTGCCCGGCTCGATCCGCTGCTGATCGGCAGTATCTTTCCCAAGCAAGGTGAGGACCGCGTGCTGGTGCGTTTGGAGGACGTCCCGCCGCTGCTGATCGAAACGCTGCTGGACATTGAAGACCGCAAGTTCCGCAGCCATTGGGGCGTTGACCCGGTGGCCATTGCGCGTGCTGCGTGGGCCAACCTGCGGGCGCGGCAAGTGGTGCAGGGCGGCAGCACCATTACCC
>JAAFAL010000016.1 GCA_018222345.1 bacterium | reverse complement strand
ACATGGCGTTTAGCTTGTTGGCTGCCGAGGAAGGTTTCTTGGACAGCGTAGATGTGGACAAGGTCGTGGATTACGACTTGGCGCTGCATCAATACCTGGACAGTGATCACGCTGACCTGATTGCAAAAATTGACGACGACGGGAAGTTCGAAGACGAAACCAAAGCCAAGATGAAGGAAGCATTGAGCGCCTTCGCCAAGCAGTCCGCGTTTTAGTCTTTTTTAGCACTTTCCAGTCAGGCAATCCGAAACTAACCGGGAGACCAATCAATCAAGGCAACTGACACGTGTTCATGGACTCAGCGCAGCCGCATTCAACCTGATTGCGCCGCGCAGCCTGAAGACAGCACTCACTTGCCCCAACGGTAGTACCAATGGCAGTCGGAAAAGAAATCAAGACCAAGATCAAGAGCGTTAAAAACACGCAAAAGATCACCAAGGCGATGGAAATGGTCGCGGCCAGCAAAATGCGCAAGGCCCAAGACCGCATGGCTGCGGCGCGTCCGTATGCCGAGCGTATCCGTCGCACCATCGGGCATCTGGCGCAGGCCAACCCCGACTACAAGCACCCGTTCATGGTCGAGCGCGATGTGACGCGCGTGGGCTTGATGGTGGTGTCCACCGACCGCGGACTGTGTGGCGGTTTGAATATCAACCTGTTCCGCAAGGCATTGGGTGAGTTCAAGGCGGCAAAAGAGATGGGCGCCGAAGTTGATTTGGTGCTGGTCGGTAGCAAAGCCCTGAGTTTTTTCAAGCGCATGGGTGGCAATATCGTGGCCGAGGTCTCGAACCTTGGCGACAAGCCGCATATGAACGACTTGGTTGGCCCTATCAAGGTGATGCTCGACAAGTATCGTGACGGCGAAATCGACAAGTTGGTGTTGGTGCACAACACCTTTGTTAACACCATGACGCAGAGCCCGGAAGCGGCGCAGTTGCTACCCGTGCCGCCGCTGGACGACGAAGGCCTGCTCGACCACTGGGACTACATCTACGAGCCCAGTGCCGAAGACCTGCTCGACGGCGTGTTGATGCGCTACGTCGAGTCGCAAGTTTATGGCGGCGTTGTAGAAAACGTTGCTTGTGAGATGGCCGCGCGCATGGTCGCAATGAAGAGCGCCAGCGATAACGCTGGAAACATCATTGATGACCTGCAGCTCGAGTACAACAAAGCCCGCCAGGCTGCGATCACGCAAGAGCTCGCTGAGATCGTGGGTGGCGCGGCCGCTGTTTAACGGCACTATTTTTTGCTCACGCAAAGTCCGCAAAAACGCAAAGGTTTTTGAGGCTTGCAGTTTAAAACTTTGCGCCTTTGCGAACTTCGCGTGAGGCGATTGAATACAAGACATATAGGACGAACCCTATGAGTTCCGGAAAAATTGTTCAGATCATCGGCGCCGTTGTTGACGTGGAGTTCCCGCGCGACAACATCCCCAAGATCTACGACGCGCTGACCGTTGGCGATACTGGCCTGACACTGGAAACCCAGCAGCAATTGGGTGACGGCATCGTGCGTAGCATCGCCATGGGGGTCTCTGAAGGCCTCAAGCGTGGCATGGCCGTTGAGAACACCGGCGAGCCAATCAGCGTGCCTGTGGGTCTGGGCACACTTGGCCGCATCATGGATGTGCTGGGTGAGCCGCAAGACAACGCCGGCGAAGTGAAGGCCGATGAGAAATGGGCCATTCACCGCGAAGCGCCCAGCTATGAAGACCAAGCAGGCAGCACCGAGTTGCTGGAAACCGGCATCAAGGTCATCGACCTTCTGTGCCCGTTCGCCAAGGGCGGCAAGGTTGGCCTGTTCGGCGGTGCCGGCGTGGGCAAGACCGTCAACATGATGGAACTCATCAACAACATCGCCAAAGAGCACTCGGGCCTGTCGGTGTTTGCCGGCGTGGGTGAGCGCACCCGTGAAGGCAACGACTTCTACTACGAGATGGAAGAGTCCGGCGTTCTCGACAAAGTGGCCATGGTCTATGGCCAGATGAACGAGCCGCCTGGCAACCGTCTGCGCGTGGCACTCACCGGCCTGACGATGGCCGAGTTCTTCCGCGACGAAGGCCGCGACGTGCTGCTGTTCGTAGATAACATCTACCGCTACACGCTGGCCGGTACCGAAGTGTCGGCGCTGTTGGGCCGTATGCCATCAGCCGTGGGTTATCAGCCAACGCTGGCCGAAGAAATGGGCGTGCTGCAAGAACGCATCACATCCACCAAAACCGGCTCGATTACGTCAATCCAGGCCGTTTACGTGCCTGCCGATGACTTGACCGACCCCTCGCCGGCAACAACCTTTGCTCACTTGGACGCAACGGTCGTGTTGTCGCGCCAGATTGCCGAGTTGGGTATTTACCCGGCCGTGGATCCGCTGGACAGCACCAGCCGCCAGCTTGACCCCAACGTGATTGGCCAAGACCACTACGACACGGCCCGTGCCGTGCAGGGTGTGCTGCAGCGCTACAAAGAGCTCAAGGACATCATCGCCATCCTGGGCATGGACGAGCTCAGCGAAGACGACAAACTGACGGTATCGCGTGCGCGCAAGATTCAGCGCTTCCTCAGCCAACCGTTCCACGTGGCCGAGGTGTTTACTGGTAGCCCTGGTATCTACGTCAGCCTCAAAGATACGATCGCAGGCTTTAATGCCATTGTTAATGGCGAGTACGATCACCTGCCGGAACAAGCGTTCTACATGGTGGGCAGCATCGACCAAGCCGCCGAGAAAGCAAAAGACATGTAACGGATAGCGCGGCGCTAGGCGCCGCGCATCGCAGCATTGGACGCGGAGCACGCTATGGAATTACACGTTGACATTGTCAGTGCCGAAGGCGAGATTTTTTCGGGCGCGGCCGCCATGGTGTTCGCCTCGGCCGAGATGGGCGAGGTAGGCATTGCCCCCCGTCACGCCCCACTGCTGACGCGTTTGAAGCCGGGCGAAGTCCGCGTGCGCAAGCTCGATGGCGACGAACAATCGTTCTTTGTCGGCAGCGGCGTTCTTGAGATTCAACCGTATGTTGTGACTGTGATGGCGGACACCGCCGCGCGCGCGGCGGACTTGGACGAGGCCGCTGCGGTCGAAGCCGAGCAGCGCGCCAAAGAAGCGGTAGAAAACGCCAACGCCGAAATCGACATCGCACGTGCGCAGGCCGAATTGGCGGAAGCCGCGGCGCGGTTGCATCTGCTCAAAAAGCTCAAGGGCAATCGCTGAGCGCGAATTTGATGCTTGGCGCATACGTGCCAGTCTAAATCGCTAGAATCTGCGGCATGAACAAGGCCCCCCTGCACATCATTATTCTGGCCGCCGGGCAGGGCACGCGCATGCGCAGCGCTTTGCCAAAGGTGTTGCAGCCCTTGGCGGGGCGGCCGCTACTCGCGCACGTGATCGACAGTGCGCAAGCTCTAGAGCCAGCACACATTCATGTCGTTGTTGGCCACGGCGCCGATGCTGTGCGAGCAGCGTTTGCTGGCTCCGACGTGACTTGGGTCACGCAAACCGAGCAATTGGGCACGGGCCATGCCGTGCAGCAGGCCATGCCCGCCATTCCGAATGATGCACGGGTTTTGGTGTTATACGGCGACGTGCCGTTGGTGCGCCCCGTAACGCTGCGCGGCCTGCTCGACGCATCCGAATCCGGTTGCGCGTTGCTCAGCGTGAACGCGGCCGACCCCGTTGGTTACGGCCGCGTCGTTCGTAACAACGCTGGGCATGTAACCGCAATTGTCGAGCACAAAGATGCTAGCGAGACGCAGCGTGCAATCAAGGAGGTCAACACCGGATTGCTTGCCGGGCGCGCCGACAAATTTGCCGAATGGCTCGGCCGATTGGGCAACGACAACGCCCAAGGCGAGTACTACTTGACCGACATTGTCGCCATGGCTGTGGGCGATGGGGTGGCTGTCGCGGGCGTGGTTGCCGACAGTGAAGCTGAGGTTGCTGGTGTGAATAACCGCGCTCAATTGGCAAAGGCCGAGCGCGCAACTCAGCAGCGTGCTGCAGATGCTCTTCTGGCAGCGGGCGTGACCTTGGCCGACCCGGCGCGCCTCGACGTGCGGGGCGTCGTCAGCGCCGGGCGAGATGTCTTTATCGATATCAACGCAGTCCTGGAAGGTGATGTCAGTTTGGGCGACAACGTCCGTGTTGGCCCCAACTGCTACATCCGCAACGCGACAGTTGCCGCCGGCTCGGTGGTGCACGCTAACACCGTAATCGAAGATTCTGACATTGGCCCGGACTGCCAAATCGGCCCCTTCGCGCGCTTACGCCCGGGCAGCGTGCTTAAAGGCCAGAACAAGATCGGCAACTTCGTTGAAACGAAAAAAGCCGTTTTGGACGAGGGCGCCAAGGCGGGCCACTTGGCCTACTTGGGTGACGCCACGGTGGGCAAGCGGGTGAATATTTCGGCCGGTGTGATTACGTGCAACTATGACGGTGTGAACAAGCACCCGACAGTCATTGGCGATGACGCATTTGTGGGCACCGATAGCCAGTTGGTGGCGCCAGTGACTCTGGGCGAGCGCGCCTACGTTGCTGCAGGCTCGACCATCACCAAGGACGCTCCGGCTGACGCATTGACCATCTGCCGCGCGCGCGGTCAAAAAAGCATTGACGGCTGGAACCGGCCGAGCAAGGACAAGTCATGATCGTTGATGCCCTCACCCCTGACCCCTCTCCCACGCGGGAGAGCGGAACTCGATACGAATCCGTGATGCGTTTCGCCAAAGCCTTTGAGCCCCTCTCCCACGGGGAGAGGGGTTGGGGTGAGGGGAGGCAGCGCTAATGTGCGGCATCGTCGGCGCAGTCGCGCAGCGCAATGTGGTCCCGATTCTGGTCGAAGGCCTGCACCGCTTGGAATACCGCGGATACGACTCGGCCGGCTTGGCTGTGCTGGCAGATGGCGCGCTTCACCAGCGCCGCTGCGTCGGCAAGGTGGCGCAGCTCGAGGCCAGCCTGAAAGCCGAGCCCGCCAGCGGCAAAACCGGCATTGCCCACACCCGCTGGGCCACACATGGTGCGGTCACCGAAGCCAACACCCATCCGCATGTGTCGTCCGGCCGTTTGGCCGTGGTGCACAACGGCATCATCGAAAACCACGCGCCGCTGCGCAACGATGTGCGTGGGCAGGGCTACAGCATTGCATCGGAGACCGACAGCGAGGTTATTGCCCACCTGATCCACGGTGCGCTAAGCAAAAATGCCAGTTTGCTGGACGCGGTTCGCACGGTCGTGGGTACGCTGACCGGCGCCTATGGCTTGGCCGTGGCTGATGCCGAAAGCCCTGACCGCCTGGTGGTCGCGCGCATGGGCTCGCCGTTGGTCATCGGTATTGGCATTGGTGAGCACTTTGCTGCCTCCGATATTGCCGCCTTGCTGCCCGTCACCCAGCGCTTCATCTTTTTGGAAGAAGGCGATGTCGCCGAGATCACCCGCGACGCCGTGCGCATCATCGACGCCAATGGCCAGCAAGTGCAGCGCGAGGAACACGAAATTGCCGTGCGCGCCGGTGCCGCCGACCGCGGCAGCTTCCGCCACTACATGGCTAAGGAAATCTTCGAGCAGCCGCAGGCCGTAACCAACACCTTGCAAGGCCGCGTCAAGCAAGATGCCGTGCTGCCCGAAAGCTTGGGCCCACGCGCCAGCGAGCTGCTGCCGCAAGTTCAAGGCGTGCATATCGTTGCCTGCGGCACCAGTTTTCACGCTGGCTTGGTGGGTAAATACTGGCTAGAAAACCTCACCGGCCTGCCGGTGCAAGTGGAGCTGGCTAGCGAGTACCGCTATCGCAAAGTAGTCGTGCCCCCGGGCACCTTGTTCGTCACCTTGTCACAGTCGGGCGAAACAGCCGACACGCTGGAGGCGCTGCGCCTTGCCAAGCGCTCCGGTTATGTGGCGAGCCTGACGTTGTGCAACACCAGCCACAGCTCCATGGTGCGCGAGTCCGACCTGGCGCTGATGACGCAAGCCGGCCCGGAGATCGGCGTAGCCAGCACCAAAGCCTTCACCACCCAGTTGGTTGCCATGTTGCTGTTTGCGCTCATGCTTGGCCGCCATCGCGGCTTGGACGCGCAGCGCGAAGCCGGCATCGTCAAACAATTGCACAGCTTGGCGGCGCGTATCGAAGACGTGCTGAAAATGGACGAGGCCATCAAGCGCCTGGCCGAACAGTTTGCCGAAAAGCACCACACCCTGTTCCTGGGCCGCGGCCCGATGTGGCCAATTGCCATGGAAGGCGCACTAAAACTTAAAGAAATCAGCTACATCCACGCCGAGGCCTATGCCGCCGGCGAGCTCAAGCACGGCCCGCTGGCACTCATTGATGAAGACATGCCCGTGGTTGTTGTAGCGCCCAAAGACGGCTTACTCGACAAGCTAAAAAGCAACATGGAAGTCGTTCGCGCCCGCGGCGGCAAGCTGTATGTTTTTGCCGATGACGGCACCGGCCTGCATCAGGAAGACGGCTACACCGTGTTCGGCATGCCGGCCTGCGACGACAGCATCGCGCCCATCGTCTATACCGTGCCGCTGCAATTGCTCAGTTATCACGTTGCCGTGCTCAAGGGCACGGATGTTGACCAGCCTCGAAACTTGGCCAAGTCGGTTACGGTGGAGTAGCGGCTAGGCCGTCGGGCGAACGCCGAGGACCAGCAACCCGGCAACGATTTCTACACCGAATAGCAGCGCCATCAAACCGGATGGCCAGCCGCGCTTGATGGCGGCAATCACGCGCCCGGCGGGTTGGCTGAGCAGAAAAATGGCGACAAGATCGCCGATCAGCGCATCTTGCACGCGCAACGCGGCGACCATGCAGAGGATGGCTTGTGCCACGAACACGCCCAGATAGATGGCGTGGAACTCGCTAACGCTGTTGTTGCTGTCCAGCTTGTAGCCAAGCACTGCCGCGAACGCGTCGGCCTTGACCAGCGTCCAAAGCGCGAAAGCCAGAAACACCACCCCTGTGGCGCCTAGCAGTAGTTGCCGAATCAAGTCGTCGTAGATCATCTGGTGTCTCCGATGTTGCCTTCGGCAACGATGTGATACCCGCAGCCTATAGGTTTGCCATTATGCTGTCGCCACGCCGCCAGCGCGCAGGCCACCGCGGCGCCGGATACATCAAACAAGACAAAAACAGGAGCCGATCATGAATTATGTCGATGGTGTAGTCGCTGCCGTGCCGACTGCCAACAAAGTCGCCTACAAGGCGCATGCCGAAGAGGCTGCGAAGGTGTTCAAAAAACATGGCGCGCTGTCACTCACCGAATGCTGGGGTGATGACGTGCCCGAAGGCGAGGTCAATTCGCTACACACGGCAGTGATGCGCAAGCCGGACGAGACTGTGGTGATGTCTTGGATTGCCTGGGAATCCAAGGCTGCGCGCGACGCGGGCTGGGCGAAGATCATGCAAGACCCGGACATGCCGCAAGACTTCCCGTTTGACGGCAAGCGGATGATTTGGGGCGGCTTTGATGTGATTTTGAGCGCCTAGCCGCCATTAAATCTCGACTAGCTGAATGAGACGGTGCCTCGCTTGCCATCCAGTTGCAGGTAATGCCGCAGCCTGCGTGAAGCGATATCGACCGCGACATTGAGCAACACCGTGCCGATCAGTAGCGGTAACAGCTTGTCCAGCCGCAATTCGGCCAGCGCGGAATCAACATAGAAGCCCAGCGTGGCAATGCCCAGGATGCCGACTACCGACGATTCGCGCAGGATGATTTCCCAGCGGTAGAACAAGTAGGCGAGGAACGGGCCGTAGAGCCGGGGCAGGCTGTTCCACAGGTAGTCGCGCAGGCCACGCGGGGCATCCAGGCGGCGCGGCAGGCGGTCGGCGGTGCGTGCCAGCAAGAAGGCGATGATGCCGGCGTTGTGCAACATCAGCGCGACGATGGCCGGCAGCATGGACGGCCCCCACAGCAGCAGGAACAGGTAGGCCAGCAGATACTCCGGCGTGGCGCGGAACACCAGGAATGCCGCATGCCCACCGGCTTGCCCGGTGCGCCCGGCCACCATGCGGATGGCGATGGGCCAGATCAGCAGCGTGAGTACGGCCGTGGCCAGCAGGGCGAGTACGCTGAGCAAGATGGTCTGCCACAGGCCGGGCAGCAAGGCTTCGACCATGAGCGCCTCGAACCACACCCACAAGTCTGCCCAGTCGCCGGTCAGTAGGGCGCTGGGCCATAAGTCTTCCGTGATCAGCCGCACCAGCGTTGTGGTTTGCACACCCCATTCGCCGGGGATCATCCACGGCAATACCAAAAGCCAAACCAGCCAACTGCGCGGTGGCACCACCAGCCGGAAGGCGCCAATCAACAAAATCAGCGCCATCAGGAATACGACCGCGTCGGAATAGGCACCATAGGACAGCGCCGATTCCAGGTGGTAGCCCAGCGTCGGCAAGCCGACAAAACCCAGCACGGCGCTGGAGCGCATGCCGCATTCAGTACGGGCGAAAAAATAGCTGCGCAGTTGCGGCCACGCCTGCGGCAAGCGCACGAACAGCAGTGCGCTGACGGCCGATGTGCCGGGCGGCAAGTGGCGCACGGCATCGTCGGGCTGCTCGTCCAGAATCTCTGCGAACACCTTGCCGAAGATGCCTGAATAGGGAATGGCAATGGCCAGCAGGCCCGTAAGCGGCGTCAGCCCGAACACGTGCAGAAAGATCAGCGCCCAGAACAGTTCGTGGATGGCACGGATGCTGGCGGCCACCGTGCGCACAGCGCGCGAGCGCCACACCAGTGCCATCAGCAGGCCAAACGGGGCGGCCACCAAGGTGCCTAGCAGGCCAAACGCAAAGGTATAGCCCAGTGCGCTCAGCAGCACCGGCCATTCGGGCAGCGCGGGTGTGGCGAAGCCGGCGGCAATGCGGGCGAACTCGCTGCCGGGGTCTGAGCTGACGATGGCCAGGTCGGCAAACGGCAGCAGTAGCCCGGCGGCCAGCAGGGCCAGCAGACTAAACCGGGAGCGGCTAGCCCGCATGTTTCGCGTGGCGTGCGGTAGCTGGCGCCGGATCGACCGTTCTGGGCGCCGCTCTGGAGTGAGAAATGTAGCCGTAGCTACATTTGGAATGAAGAGCAAGCTCAGGGCGGGCGAGACCAGTCAGATGCCGTACGAGCGACGCGACAATCCAAAGTGAGCACTTCAGAGTCCTCCCAGCACCTTCACAGAGATTCATCGGCCTAGGAGTTCCGGAGAGCGGTCACGTGAAACATGCGGGCTTACATGCAGCCGCGGGGCATGGTATCCAGCGGATTGGTTTCGGATTGCTCGGCGCTGGACTGCGATTTGTCACCGTTGTTGTACAGCGCATCCAGTTGCGCCTCGGTGACATCGCCAACTGGCTGGTCGAAGACCATCTTGCGATCGGCCACACCGATGATGCGGGTGGCCAGCGCCAGCCCGGCGCGCACGTCGTGCATGCTGCAAACGATGGTGTCGAAGCGCGCGCGCAGCACCGCTAGCACGCTGCGGGCGCGCTCGGGATCCAACGCCGCGCAGGGTTCGTCGGCAATCAGCAACGGTGACCCGCGATACAGCGCCCGGGCAATGGCGGTGCGTGATTGTTCGCCGCCGGACAAGGTTTCGACGGGCTGATCAAAATGCGAAGGCAAATCGACGGCCAGCAACTGGTCCTGAATGGCCGAGCGCTCGGCCTGCGGCATCCATAGCAAGCTGCGCAAATTACCCAGCAGGCTGACCTGATCAATGCGGCCAAGGGCTACGTTGTGCGCGGCCGACAGCGGGCCGACTAGGCCGTGCGGCTGCGGAATGAGCGCAGCGTTTTTCCCAGCGTGGCGATACAAGGCATTGAGCAGCGTCGTCTTGCCGGCGCCGCTGGCACCCAACACCACCACTCGCTCACCGGCCTCAACCTTGAGGTCCAGCCCGGTGAACAGCACCTGACCATGCGCAGTCAGCGACTCGGCGGTCAGGTGCAGCATGGAGTTGTTGGCTGGCTACTTGTCTTCGATCAGGCCAACAGAACGCGCTGTTTCGGCGATCGGCTCGAAGTCGGCATTGCTGGCAGGGATGAAGCCGCTGCGCGGGAAGCGCCCCAGCAATTCGGGGTCGTCCATGGCAATGATGGCGGCCTGCACCTTGTCGGCAAAGCCAGCACCGAAGCGCTCATCCACATCGCCGCGGATCGTCCACTGGTAATCGGGGTAGCCGGGCGATTGCCAAACGACGCTGACCTTGTCGGTATCTATGTTGCCGCGCTTGGATTCGCTCTCCCAGGTGGTGTAGCCGAGCACGCCCAGCTCGTAGGCACCGGATTGCACCAGTTGGATGGTGCGGCTGTGGTCGCCTGAGAAGCCCACGCGCGAGAACACTTCATCCGGCGCAGCGCCATAATGCTGGCGGATGAAGAACTCCGGCATCAGCCGGCCCGAAGTGGAGCCCTTGGAACCGAAGGTGAAGGTTTTGCCCTTGAAGGCATCCTGCAATTCGTCCGCGCGCTCCAGGCCGGTGCTGTGGTGAGCGATGAGATAGCTGCGGTAGTTGGGGTCTTCCACGCCTTGAGCGATAGCGCGCGCACCGGGCTGGCGCAAGCGTGCCTGCACACCGGAAAAGCCACCGAACCACGCCAACTGCACTTTGTCGTTTACAAACGCTGTGACGGCCGCGGCATAGGATTTGACCGGTACGTATTTAACGTCGATACCCAGCGATTCTTCCAGTGCATCGGTGACGATGGCGAAGCGCTGTTCTAACTGCCGCGCGTCCTGATCGGGGATGGCCGTGTAAACCAGTGTCGGCTTGGGTGCGGCGGCAGTGGCGGCAGCGTCAGATTCGGCAGGCGCGTCGCCGTTACCGCAGGCGGCCAATCCAAGTGCCGCCAGCGCGGCAAAACAAATTCTGATGTTCATCGATTCAATCCAATGGGACGACTTTGTCGTCCACGAATGTGTAACGGGGGTGCTTGTACCAACCGTATAGCAGCGAGCGGCGCGGTTCCTTGTGAATCTTTTCGTCGTAGATTTTCAGCGTGCCATCGACCGGGTTCATCCAGAAGTCGAGGTCATACAGCTTGTCTTCCTCGCCCACCACATGGAAGTCGGTGCAGGCAAAGTAGGTGTTGTCGTCAATCACGCGTACGGGGTCATGGATGGTGACAAAGCGCAATTCGAGCACTTCGCCAACCTTGTTATCGCGGATGCGGAACACGCCGTCATCATCCACGCGTGCCTTGATGTGGTCTTGCATCGCGGCTTTGATGTCGGTGGCGTAGTAGGTTTTGGGCTCGGCGTCCGTGTCGCTGGCGTCGCTTTGCGCCGCAGCATGCGGCGCGGCGACGCAAAGTGCGGCGGCTAGCGCACTGGCCAGGAAGCTTGTTTGCGTGGCTCGTGTCATGCGGGGTTTTCCGATCCAGGTTGCGCGCCAGAGCGGGGCTTGCCTAGCGCAAAAACAAAGGTGGCCGCTTTGTTGCGGCCACCTTTGCGGCGAATGCGTGACTAGTGCGCCGGGTCGCCGCCGTGCTCATCGGCTGCGTCGCCGCCATGCTCGTCGGCTTCCTCACCGCCGTGCTCCTGTTCTTTGGCTGCGTCGCCGCCATGCTCTTTCTTGTCATCGGCCTTTTTGCCGCCGTGCTCTTGGGCGGATGTGCCGCCGTGTTCCTTGGCAGCCGAGCCGCCGTGCTCACCAGCGTGGGCACAGGCCATCAAGCCGATTGCCATTAGTGCTGCAATAAAAATTCTCATCGTGAATCGCTCCGTAGAGGTTCGAGTGGGTGTCCCAAGCATGCGCTGGGACGTGACAGAACGCTACCCAAGTATTCGTGGCTCAGGGCTGGTCCGATGCAGCGTTTGACCGCAGGCCTAGGTTGTCGTTCCGAAGCGGGTCGGTAAGCACGGCAACTGGCGAGAAATCGCGCTCGCGTGCATCCGGTAGGCCAATGGCGTGTTTGCCGTTGGTGGTCTCGCCGCCGTCGGCAGGCCGCGCGTAGCTGCGAAACAAGCGATCCCAAACACTGAAGATGGTCGAGAAGTTACGGTCGCCCCAGCGCCGGTCAACCGCATGGTGAGCGGCGTGATAGCGCGGCGTGACGATCACCGCCGAGAGTACGCGCTCGACACGATCGGGGAAGTCGATATTGGCGTGGTGGAACTGCGCGCACAGGCTCACTAGCGCCTCGAACAGGAACCAGGCCACCGCCGTCGGCCCCCACACCAGAATCCAGCCGGCTTTTACAAACGCCGAGATCAGCAACTCGCCTGGGTGGAAGCGCAGCGAGGTGGTGACATCCATCTCGTTGTCGGAATGGTGCGCCTTGTGAAAGCGCCACAAAAAACGCACGCGGTGGTTGGCGCGGTGCCAAAAATAATCGAAGGCATCGAGCACGATGATGGAGACGATGATTTCGGCCCAGCCCACCAGCCCGAACACGCGCCGCAGGCCCCAACCCTGCTGCTCGACATAGACAATCCACATCAGCAGCGGCACATAGGCCAGCACGCGGATCGTGACCATGTTGAAGAGTGCGATGCCGGCGTGGAAGCCCAGCCGCTTCCACCGCGGCCGCAGATAACCGCGTTTGCTGAACAGCGTTTCGAGCCCGAACAGCAACGCAAAGCCGCCGATGAAGACGACCAGCTTGCCGGTGTCCAAGTCGATATTCATGTGGAGTTCGGATGCCAGATTGGTGGCGCATCAGTATCTCATAGCCAACCCGAGCGGCTGGTGCTGCACGTGCCGTGTTGTGTCTGCTTGCCTGCGCAGGTATAAGCCAGCGTCAAGAATTTGATTGTTAAATTGGGGCCAAATATGCAAAGCAAAAACAAGACTTTCATCGTTACCGGCGGCGCTTCGGGTTTGGGCGAGGCCGCGGTGCGTCGCCTGTGCGCCTCCGGCGCAAACTGTGTCATCGCTGACCTCAACGCCGAGCGCGGCCAAGCCCTGGTGAGCGAACTGGGCAGTGTGCGGTTCGTCCCTGTCGATGTGACCGAAGAGGCGGCCTGCGCCAGCGCGGTCGAGGTGGCAAAGACCGAGTTTGGCGGCGTGCATGGGCTGGTGAACTGTGCGGGCACCGGCACGCCGGCCAAAGTGTTGGGCCGCGACGGCGTGATGCCGTTGCAGGCCTTTACGCAGGTGATTCAGGTCAATTTGATCGGCAGCTTCAACATGCTGCGTTTGGCCGCCGCCGCCATGGCCGACAACGACCCCGACGACGAGGGCGAGCGCGGCGTCATCATCAACACGGCATCGGTTGCGGCGTTCGACGGCCAGATTGGGCAGGCCGCCTATTCGGCATCGAAAGGCGGTGTCGTCGGCATGACCCTGCCCATTGCCCGCGAGTTCGCGCGCTCGGGCATCCGCGTCATGACGATTGCGCCCGGCTTGTTCGAAACGCCGATGATGGCGGGCCTGCCCGAGGCCGCGCGTGAATCACTCGGCCAGCAGGTGCCGTTCCCGTCACGCCTCGGCCGGCCGGCGGAGTTTGCATCGCTGGTCGCGCACATCGTTGACAACACCATGCTCAACGGCGAAACCATCCGCCTGGATGGCGCGATCCGCATGGCGCCGAAATAGCGTTGGTTTTGTTGCGCCATTTGGCATGCGCGTTGCCCGGCGCGCATACTCATTACATAACCATCACAACTAGCCGGCTTTGTCCGGCTCAAACAATCACGTGAACACCGACAACACCACAGCGGCGGCCGACGCCACCGTTGACAGCAGCTTTTTTGGCCATCCCAAGGGCTTGTCCATCCTGTTCTTCACCGAAATGTGGGAGCGTTTTTCCTACTACGGAATGCGCGCGCTGCTGATCTTTTATCTCACGCAGCACTTTTTGTTTTCCGACCAACGCTCGGCATTGATCTACGGCGCCTACACCGCGCTGGTGTATGTCACGCCGGTGATTGGCGGCATGTTAGCCGACCGCTACTTAGGTTCGCGCAAGGCAGTGACCTTCGGCGCCATTCTGCTGGTGCTGGGCCACTTCGGCATGGCATTCGAGGGCGAGCCTGCCAAGGCCAGCTTGCAGGCGGCCGATGGCGCCAGTTACAGCGTCGTCACTGATGGCCGCGGCAGCGACAGCGAAACCTTTGTCGAATACGGCGGTGAGCGCTACCGCGTGAAGGGGATTCCTGCTGGCATCAGCATCGATGCAGTGGAGCGCCCCGAGGGCGTGCCGGCTGTTATTCCGGCGGCTGCCTACGGTGGCAGCCTGGCACTGATGGAGCCGGGCGCCACTGGCCAGGAGGCCATCGAACACCTGGGCGCCGAATACCTGCTGGTGCGTAGTGGCAATGACAGCAATCAATTGCGCGTGATCGCCGGTGATGCGGTGTTGCCGGGCTTTTACACGCCCACCAGTGGTGTGCGGCTGATCGGGGCCGAAAATGCCGATGGGCTGCCGGCGTTTCTGGCCAGTGGCAGCTACCAACAAGTGGCTGAGCGCGACAACTTTTACGTCAGCATTTTCTACCTGTCGCTGGCGCTGATCATCGGTGGTGTGGGCTTTCTGAAAGCCAATATTTCCACCATCGTCGGTGCCTTGTACGGCCCGGAAGACCCGCGGCGCGACGGCGGCTTCACCATCTTCTACATGGGCATCAACCTGGGCTCGTTCATTGCCGTGCTGCTGTGCGGTTATCTGGGGCAGGTGTATGGCTGGAAGTACGGCTTTGGCCTGGCCGGGCTGGGCATGCTGGCCGGCTTGGTGGTGTTCTTGTGGGGGCAGAAGTTCCTCGAAGGCCGCGCCGAACCGCCCAACCCGGCAGCGCTGAAAGAGAAGGTCTTCGGCCCCATCAATCGCGAATGGCTGGTGTATTTGGGTGGCATCGTCATGGTGCTGGTGTCGTGGCTGCTGGTGATGAATGAGGGCTTTGTCGGCGACCTGCTCAATGCTGCCGGCATGATCATCATGGCGCTGATCATCGGCTTGTCGCTGTTCGTGTTCGGCCGCCCAGCCGACGGCCGCAACCCGCGCGCCGAGATCACGCTGTTTATCGCCGGTGTGGTGATCATGGCGGTGCCGGTGTTGATCAAGATGGCCGGCACGCTGGGCGTGGATGTTTCAGCCGTGCCGGCGCTGATTGCGTCGTGGCCGCTGGCGTTGGGCGCCATCCTGATTGGCGTCGTCATCGTGCTGGATGTGATCAAGATTCCGGCCGTTGATCGCGACCGCATGTTGCTGGCGCTGTTTTTGATTTTGCTGCAACTGCCGTTCTGGGCACTGTTCGAGCAGGCCGGCTCGTCGCTGAACCTGTTCACCGACCGCGCTGTGGATCGCATGATTGGTGGCTTCGAGGTGCCTGCGTCGTGGTTCCAGTCACTCAATGCACTGTTTATCTTCACGCTGGCGCCAGTGTTTGCCTGGTTGTGGGTGACCTTGGCGCGTAAAGGCCTGGAGCCCAACACCGTGGCCAAATTCGGCCTCGGTATATTGCAGGTCGGCCTGGGCTTTTTGGTGCTGGTGCAAGGCATCAAGATGACCGGCGCCGACGGCCTGACGCCGATGATTTTTGTGGCGCTGCTGTACCTGCTACACACCACCGGCGAGCTGTGCTTGTCGCCAGTCGGCCTGTCCATGGTCACCAAGCTGGCGGTGCCTAAAGTTGTGGGCATGATGATGGGCGCGTGGTTCCTGGCCTCGGGCTTTGGTAACTACATTGCCGGCGCCATTGCCGCCACCACAGGCGCCGAGACCGTCGGCGGCGAGATTCTCGACCTCACTGCGGCCAAGGCCAATTACGCCGATGTCTATACCAACGTGGCCATGGTCGCCATCGTCATCGCTGCTGTCGTGTTGGTGCTGTCGCCGTGGCTCAAGCGCCTTGGGCACGGTCGAGCGGAGTAAGCCGCCTGTAGCTGGCAGGTTGTTAAGCTAGCTGCATGACTGATCTGATCAAAGGCAAATTCGACGACCGGCTGTGGGCACATCCTGCAGCCGGCTCGCCGTGGTGGCGCAAGCTGGGCCAGCGCGTGGCGCAATACATCTTCGTGCTCGGCCGCGAGTTGGCCCGCGGCCAACTGTCCATGCGCGCAATGAGCATGGTTTACACGACGTTGTTGTCGCTGGTGCCGCTGCTGGCGCTGTCGTTTTCCATGCTCAAGGCGCTGGGCGTGCAAGAGACCATGGAGCCGGTGCTGCTGGGGCTGCTGGCGCCGCTGGGTGACCAGGCCGGCGAGATCGCCGCCACGCTGATCGGCTTTGCCGACAACATCAAGGTCGGCGTGCTCGGCGCGGCTGGCATCTTGCTGTTGTTTTACACCGCAATCTCGATGCTGCAAAAGGTTGAGGCCAGCTTCAATTTCGTATGGAAGATCAAGCGCCCACGGCGGCTGGTGCAGCGCTTTGGTGATTATCTGTCGGTACTGATTGTTGGCCCGGTGCTGGTGTTCTCGTCATTGGGCGTGACGGCGTCATTGGCCAACAATGCCGTGGTGACCGAATTGGCCAGCTACGAGGCCATCGGCTTCGTGCTGCAACTGGCCGGCCGGCTGGTGCCGTATCTGATGATCGTGGCGGCGTTCACCTTCCTGTATTCCTTCGTGCCGAACACACGGGTGAAGTTTCGCGCCGCGCTGGGCGGTGCCTTGTTGGCCGGTTTCATGTGGCAAAGCGCCAGTATTTTGTTTGCCGAGTTCGTCTCGGGCGCGACCAATTACAACGCGGTGTATTCCAGCTTTGCCATCCTGCTGTTTCTGCTGCTGTGGCTGTATGTGGGCTGGCTGATTTTGCTCATCGGCTGCCAGCTCAGCTACTTTTTGCATTACCCGAATGTGGTGCGCCGCCACACCGAGGAAAGCTATGTGGGCAACCGCTCACGCGAGTATGCAGCGCTGCTGATCATGGGCCTTGTGGCCAGCCGTTTCGCACGCGGCGAGGCGCCGCTGAAGACCGAAGAACTCGCGCAAGTCACGGGTGAGCCGCCTGAGGTGATTTCGTCAGTGGCCGACCGGCTGATCAAGGCTGGCCTGCTGACCGAAACCGACGACACGCCCAACGCACTGCTGCCCACCCGCGACCTCGATGCCATCGGTTTGCCGGATGTGTTGGCCGTCGTTCGCGAAGACGACCTGGACAGCATTAATGCCATGGACCGTAGCGCGCCGTTTCCCGCCGTGCATGCGGCCTTGGGCGGGCTGGAAGCGGGCATGCAGTCAGGCTTGGCGGGGCAGAACTTGCGTGGCCTGATTAACGGCGATCCGCAAGCGGAATAATTAGGTTCTTCTCAGATTGACGGGATAGCCTGTGCCCCAATACGCCCGACCCCTCATCCACCCCTTCGGGGCACCTTCTCCCCATAGGAGAAGGGTTGATTCTTCCCTCTCCCACTGGGAGAGGGTTGGGGTGAGGGGTTTCAAGACTTGCACACCCCTCCTGCCCAGCGACCGGTGGCGGCATTGGCCCACGCCTATGTGCGATGAACCAATAAACTAGCCGCTTCGCGCCCGCTGAACCGCCGCGCGCACCTGCGCCGGCGCCGTGCCGCCAATGTGATCGCGTGCGGCCACCGAGCCTTCCACAGTCAGCACATCGAACACGTCGTCGCTGATGGCGTCGCTGATGGCCTGCATTTCGGTCAGTGGCAGTTCGGCCAGGTCGCAGCCGCGGTCTGTCGCCAGCCGTACGCAACGGCCAACAATGCTGTGGGCATCGCGAAACGGCACGCCCTTGATCACCAGGTAGTCGGCCAGGTCTGTTGCAGTCGAGAACCCCTGAGCCGCTGCGGCCAGGCAGCGCTCGCGCTTGACCGCCATGGCGCCGACCATGGGCGCGAACACGTGCAAGCTGCGCAGCACCGTATCGACGGTGTCAAACAGCGGTTCCTTGTCTTCCTGGTTGTCGCGGTTATAGGCCAGCGGTTGCCCTTTCATGATCACCAGCAGGCTTTGCAGGCTGCCGATGACGCGGCCGCTTTTGCCGCGAACTAGCTCGGCGATATCCGGGTTTTTCTTCTGCGGCATGATCGAGCTGCCGGTGCAGAAGCGGTCGGGTAGTTCAACGAAGCCGAACGGCGCGCTGGCCCACAGGATCAGTTCCTCGCTCATGCGTGAAAGGTGCACCATGATCAGGCTCGCCGCGCTGCAAAACTCAATGGCGAAGTCTCGGTCGGACACGGCATCCAGCGAGTTGTCGATGATGCTGTCGAAGCCCAGCAAGTCGCAGGTGATGCTGCGGTCGATGGGGTGGGGTGTGCCGGCCAATGCGGCGCTGCCCAGCGGCATGCGGTTGATGCGTTTGCGGCAGTCGGCCAGGCGCTCGGCATCGCGCAGCAGCATGGCCCGCCAGGCCAACATATGGTGGCCAAAACTCACGGGCTGGGCCACCTGCAAGTGCGTATGGCCGGGCACGATGGTGTCGGCCTCGCGCTCGGCCACATCGAGCAGGGTGTCGGCAAAGCTGTTCAGCGCGGCGATGGTCTGATCGACTGCATCGCGCAGGAATAAGCGAATGTCGGTGGCTACTTGGTCGTTGCGTGAGCGCGCCGTGTGCAGCTTTTTGCCGGCGTCCCCGATGCGGTCGGTCAGCGCCTGCTCGATGTTCATGTGCACATCTTCCAGCGCCGGCTTCCAGACGAAGTCGCCGGCTGAGATTTCGCCGGCGATGGCGTTCAGACCATCGGTGATGGCGGTCACCTCTTCGGCGCTGAGTATGCCTACCCGGCCCAGCATGGTGGCGTGGGCGATGCTGCCCTGGATGTCGTAGGGCGCCAGGCGGGCGTCGAAACTCACGGACTCGGTGAAGGCTTCCACCAGCGGGTCGGTGGCTTCATCGAAACGGCCGTCCCAAAGCTTGGCGGGCGGCGGTGTGTTGGTGTCGGGCATGGTCAGGCGCAGCGGAGAATGTTGCGGCGCGCCATGATACCGCGCCGCTTGACCACTGCGGTGGCCCGGGCGGACTATCTCTGCAATGTCTGTAGAGCGCCCAAGAGTTCCCGATCACCTGCTGCCCGACTTTTGCAGCGGCCGCGCGGTGATTTCCGTGATGATCATGGTCGAGCTCGTGGCCGTGCTCACGGTGTTCGTCACCCAGCCACCGGCGGTGTTGTTCTGGGAGCGTTTTGTGCTGCTGTCGCTGTACATGCAGTGGATTGGTGTGTGCAGCGCGGCGGTGCTGTGCCAGGCGCGCAGCTGGTTGCAGCGTATGCCGCCGTGGTTCGTGCTGCTGGCCAGCTATGTGATGCTGCTGGGTCTGGCGGCACTGTTAGCCGAAATTGCCTGGTTTGTGTTGCTGGTGTTGGGTTGGCAGTCGATGCTGGGCCTGGCCACACACGACCCCTTCATCATTGCCACATTGGGCACGGTAGCAATCGTCGGATTGGTAGCGCTGCGTTATTTTTGGGTGCAGGCGCAGTGGCGTAGCCAGGTCGAGGCCGAGGCCGAAGCACGCTATCAGGCCCTGCAAGCGCGCATCCGCCCGCATTTCTTGTTCAACACGCTCAACAGCCTGGCGGCGCTGATTCATACCGATGCCCGCAGCGCCGAGGCGATGGTGGCGGACTTGGCCGATCTGTTCCGCGTGGCGCTTGATCGCCGTCAGCGTGAAGCGCCGCTGGATGATGAGCTGGAAATCACCCGCGCGTATTTGAACATTGAGCAAGTGCGCCTCGGCGATCGGCTGCGCGTGGAGTGGGCCATCGACGACGCGGCGCGGCGTGTGCCGGTGCCGCTGCTGTCTTTGCAACCGCTCGCTGAAAATGCGGTGCACCACGGCATCACACAAATCGATGCTGGCGGCGTAGTCCGGATCAGTGCCAAGTTAGCTACAAGTGCCAATCAGCCCGCTTTGGAACTGACGGTGGAGAACCCATTGCCCGACGAACCACGCAGCAGCGCCGGCACGCGCTTGGCGCTGGCCAACCTGACGGAACGCCTGCGTTTGGTGTACGGTGATCACGCCAGTCTGCGCACGCAGCGCGTGGCAGACGGCACAGGGACAGCAGCCGGTATTTTCCGCGCCAGCATCCGGATTCCGGTGCTGGCTGAAGTCGGCAAGGAGCAGACGACGGCATGAGGTCGGTGTGAAGCTGGTCATCGTCGATGACGAACATTTGGCGCGCGAACGCTTGTGCCAGATGGTGGCGCATTTCCCAGGTTGGGAGGTTGTCGGCCAGGCCGAAAACGGCAGAAAAGCACTGGAGGTCATCGAGGCCACCGAGCCCGACGTGGTGTTGTTGGACATCCGCATGGGTGAGATGGACGGCCTCAAAGTCGCCCGTGCGCTGACCGAGCATGACACCCCGCCGGCGGTCATCTTCACCACGGCATTCGCCGAGCATGCGCTGACCGCTTTCGAGTCGCAGGCCGTGGCTTACCTGCTCAAGCCGATCCGCGAAGAGAAGTTGCGCGAGGCCCTGCAGCGCGCCCGTCGCCCCAGCCGCGCACAACTGGAGGTTGCTACCGACCAGTTCACCGAACCCAAGCGCACGCACATCGTCGCCTCCACCCGCACTGGCCTGGTGCGCGTGCCGGCGCGCGACATTCTGTATTTCTTGGCCGACCAGAAATACGTCACCGTGTTTCATTTGCACGGCCAAGTGCTTATCGAAGAATCGCTGCGCCAGCTTGAGGTCGATTTCGAGCCGTGGTTCTTGCGTGTGCACCGCAAGGCGCTGGTGGCCACGCGTTATATCGCGCGGCTGGAGCGCAATGATTCCGGCCAGCACGAGTTGTATTTGTTGCACACCGACGAGCCCTTGCCGGTCAGCCGCCGCCGCCTGTCCGACGTGCGCCGCATGATCAGCGAAGACAACCAGCACGTGGAGCCGCCGGGCAAGTAGAATCTGCCCATGACCCTGACGATTGCAACCCGCCAGAGCCCCTTGGCGCTATGGCAAGCCGAACATGTGCGCGATGCCCTGATGGCGGCGCATCCGGGCCTGCAGGTCGAACTGCTGACCATGACCACCGAAGGCGACCGCCGGCTGGGCGCGCCGCTGGCTGAGGCTGGCGGCAAGGGCTTGTTCATCAAGGAGCTCGAGCACGCGTTGCTGGATGGCCGCGCGCAACTCGCCGTGCATAGCATGAAAGACGTGCCTGCGCAGTTGCCCGCGGGTTTTGAACTGGCAGCGATATTGCAGCGCGCCGATGTGCGCGACGCGCTGGTTGCCGGCGACGTCACAGATATCGATGACTTGCCGCAAGGCGGTCATGTAGGCACGGCTAGCCTGCGCCGCCAGGCGCAGCTTGTCGCCCGCCGGCCCGACCTGCGCGTGTCGCCAGTGCGCGGCAACGTGGGCACGCGCCTGTCGCATCTCGATAGCGGCAAGTTCGATGCCTTGCTGCTCGCGGCCGCCGGGCTGGACCGCCTGGGTTTGGCGCCGCGCATCAGCCAGCGCTTACCAGTGACGACGATGCTGCCAGCCATTGGCCAGGGCGCCATCGGTATCGAAATTGCAGCCGGCGACGTCGTCACACGCGAGCAGCTTGCGGCTTTGCATCACACGCCAACGGCGATTTGCCTCGCCGCCGAGCGCGCTGTCAGCCTGGCCCTAGGCGGCGACTGCACTTTGCCGCTAGCGGCGCACGCGGTGTTGGGCGCAGCAAATTTGCACATTGATGCGTTCCTGGGCCTGCCCGACGGCAGTGCGCAGTTGCGTTGGCATGGTGATGTGTCCGGCGAGATTACGCCGGGCGTCGCCGCGCAGCTTGGGCAGCAAGCTGCCGACGGCCTGCGCGCGCAAGGCGCGGACGCCATGTTGAGAACGCTGCGGCAAGCGGCGCATTGATGACGATGCAGCTATTGATTCCACGTGCGCCCGAGCGCGCCGCCGCGTTAGTCGAGGCGCTAGCGCAAGCCGGCATCGGCAGTAGTGTGGTGCAGGTTGTCGAAACGACGCCAAGCGCCGACACCGCAGCCGTCAAAGCAGCCATGAACGGCCCGGCCGAGCATCTGGTCGTCACCAGTGCCAACGCAGTGCGCCATGTGCTGCCAATGTTGGACGCTGGCTGGACGCCGCCGCACAGCGTGTTCGCCATCGGCCCGAGCACGGCCGAAGCGATTCAGGCGGCGGGCTGGCCCGCAGCGACGTGCCCGGAGCCCGCCAGCACCGAGGGCTTGCTGGCGCACCCGCAATTGCAGGATCTGGGCGGCCAACATGTATTGCTGCTGACTGGCGCGGGTGGCCGCACGGCATTGCTGGATACGCTGCGTGCGCGCGGCGCCACGGTGACTGAGGCCATCGCCTATCAGCGCGAGCGGCTGCAACCGCCAAGCGCCGCGCTTGCTGATGCATTGGCCACTGCCACGCACGTCTTGCTGCCCAGTGTCGAAACCGCCGAAGCCCTGCTCGCCGCATGCGCTGAGGGCGACCGCTCGCGCTTGCTGCGCCTACCAGTGGTGGCGCCCAGCATGCGTGTGATACAAACATCGCAGCAGCGGGGTTATTCGGGCACGCATGCCGTGGCCGATGGCATGAACCCTGCTGCCGTGCTGGCGGCAATGCGCCAGCTAAACACTGACCCCGCAGCCACTGCCGCTGCCCAACCGGCCGAGCCGCGCGCCATGACCGAAGCTGACACTACCGACCAGGCCGAAACCGCCATGCCCCCACCTACCGATGCGGCGCCTGCTGCGTCCAAGTCCGGGCGCAGTTTTGCCGCTGCAGCGCTGTTCGTCACCTTGCTCAATTTGATGGTGCTTGGCGCTGCCATCTTTTTGGCATGGCGGCTGGCGCTGCCGTGGCTCGACGGTGCCCTGCAAAAGGGCGAGAGCCTGAACGAGCGCGTGACCAAACAGGCGCTGGTCAACGAGCGCCAGACCGAACGCCTGGATGACCAAAAACAACGCAGCGCAAGCTTGCAGCGCAAGCTAGACCTGGCCGAGCAAACCAGCGCCAAACACGCGGCGCGGATGGACGCACAAGACGCGCGCTTGGGCACCACCGAAGCCGCCATGGCCGATGTGACACAACTCGTGGCCGGTGGCCGCCGCAGTTGGCAGCTCAGCGAGATCGAGCATTTGCTGCTCATCGCCAATGATCGCCTGCAGTTGTCCGGCGACCTCGAAGGCGCTAGCACGGCCTTGCAACTAGCCCAGGCGCGTATGGCAACCATGAATGACCCGGCATTGCTGCCGGCGCGCGAGCAGGTGGCCAATGAGTTGGCGCAAATCGCCGCGACGCCACGGGTGGATACACGTGCCATTGCGCTAAAGCTGGCCAGCTTGACCCGCCAGGTGCCGGAATTGCCCCTGAGCCGTATCGCGCCAACCGACTTTGTAGCGCCAGCTCCGGTCGATGACACGGCCAGCGGCGCCGAAGCCATGGCCGATGCCGGCAAACGCGCGCTGCACATGGCCAAGCAGGCGCTGAAACAAATGGTGGTGGTGCGCAAAGCCGATGAGCCCACGCGGCCGCTGCTGCCGCCGGAGCAGGATTATTTTCTGCGCCAGAACCTGACCCTGAAGCTGGAGACCGCGCGCGTGGCGCTACTGCGCGGCGAGGCCACCATTTACCGCGATGCGCTACAAACGGCGCTAGCCTGGGTGGGCGCCAATTTTGATACCGACAACCGTGGTGTGCAGGCCATGCAGGCCGAACTCAGCAGTCTGTTGGGCGAACGCGTTGCTGAAGCGCGGCCCGATATCAGTGCCAGCCTACAAGCGGTGCGGCGGGTCATTGCCCAGCAAGGGCAATAGGCCATGGTCGTCTTATTGCTCATTCTGGCTGCGTTCGCAGTCGCCGCCATTGGCGCGGTGTTCATCCGTGAAGATGCCGGCTACGTGCTGGTCAATGTTGGTGGCTACGTGGTCGAGACCAACGCCATTGTGTTGGTGGTGGGTGTCGTCTTGCTGTTCCTGCTCGCGGGTTTGGCCTTTCGCACCATCCGCGGCACCGTGCAGGCGCCGCGCAAGGTGTCGCAGGCCCTGGCGCGTCGCAAGCGCGACAAGGCGCGCGAGTCGTTTCTTGACGGCATCGGCAAGTTGTATGAAGCACGCTTGCAGGAAGCCGAGGTCGATCTGGTTCGCCGCGCCGCGCATCACGACCACGCTTATTTGAATTATCTGGCCGCCGCCGAGGCCGCCGATGGCGTTGCCGCCGCCGACCGCCGCGACCACTACCTGCAACTGGCCATCGACGCTAATCCTGGCCATGAAGTGCCGGTGTTGCTCAAACAGGCCGACCTGCAATTGGCCGGCGGCCGCCATGCCGAGGCGCTGGCCACGCTAACGCGGCTGGAAGAATTGGAGCCGCATCATCCTGGCGTGCAGCGCCGTTTGGTGAGCGTGTATGAGGCGACACAAGAGTGGGAAGCCTTGCGCGAACTCCTGCAAAAAGTTGAGGGCAGCACGGTATTGCCGGCGCCGCGTTGGGATGCGCTGATGCTGCAGTGTCAGTTGCAGATGCTCGAAGCCGCCGGCAAACATCATGCGCTGGATAGCCTGAAAGCTGCGTGGTCGTCCGTGCCAAAAGCTTTTCGCAGCCGCGCCGAACTAGTGCGTGCTTATGCGCGGCAATTAGCTGCGGCGGGTGCCGACAGCGAGGCCATCGCCATGGTCGATGCGGCGCTGAAAACCGGTTGGGATGCGGATCTGGTGTTGCTGTATGGCGATCTGCGCGCCGCCGATCCGGTGTCGCAATTGGCCAAGGTCGAGCAGTGGATCAAGCGCTACGAAGAAAAGCCCGAGTTGTTGTTCGTCGCCGGCCGGCTGTGCCTGCGCAACCGGCTATGGGGCCGCGCCCGCAGCTATCTGGAATCCAGTTTGGATAAGCGCAGTTCGCCCGACACTTACTTTGCGCTGGCGCGTCTCAATGAAGAAACCCAGGAGCCAGGCAAAGCGATGGAGTTCTACCGCCGCGGTCTGGAACTGGCACTGGCCACGGATAGCCCGACTCCGGACTGACTAGTCCGGATATTTCACGTGACCGCTTGTTAGAACTTGTAAGCCCATGATTACGGTCAACAATCGAGGGTTTTGTAAAAAACCAGTTTTACCGAAGAATCGCTTGCACAACATCTGACTTGTCTCGTTCGTCCTGGACTTGCTCTTCACTCCAAACGTAGTTATTGCTACGTTTCTCGCTCCAGAGCGGCGTCCAGAACCAACGATCCCGCGCCAGCTGCCGCGCATCACGTGAAGCATCCGGACTAATCGTCGCTCGCTAGGGCGGGCCAAGTCACGTGGGCATATTCAAACGCGTCGTAAAACGTTCGCGCAGGGCGTAGGCCTTGCTTGCCTAGGTCGCGCTTGGCGGCATCAACCAACACGGGTGGGCCGCTCACATACACATCCAGTTCGCTGCAATCGGGGAAATCCTCAGCGGCCACTTGATGGACAAAGCCGGTGCGGCCGTTCCAGTTGTCGTCCGGTTCCGGGTCTGACAGCACCGGTGTGAACTGCACGTTGGCGTGCTCGCGCGCCCAGGATTCAGCCAGTTCGGCGTCGTACAGGTCGCGCCGCGCACGCACGCCCCAGTACAGGTGCAAGGGCTTGCTTTGGCCGGCGGCGAGTTCGCTGAGCAGGATGGCGCGGATGGGCGCAAAGCCGGTGCCGCCGGCAATAAACACCGCCGGGCGCTGTGGGGCTTCGCGCATGAAAAATCCGCCCAATGGCCCCTGGATGCGTAGCACGGCGCAATCGTCCAACTCGTCCACCACGTGCTGCACGAAGCTGCCACCGGGCACTTTACGCAGTTGCAATTGCAGCACGTTGTCGTCATTCGGTGGCGCGGCCAGCGAAAAGCTGCGGCGGCCGCCGTCTGGCAACAGAAAGTCGATATATTGACCAGGCAAAAAATCGAACGGTTTGGCCTTTGGAACCTGCAATTCCAATTGCCAGACATCGTGTGCCAATTGCGTGCGGCTGTTGATGCGCGCCGGCAGGTTGCGCGCACGCAGGTGGCCGTCGGCGGCCAGCAATTGCACGTCGAAAGTGGCGTCGCTGTCGGGCTGGGCTTCGCACAGCAAGGTCAGGCCGGCGTCGCGCTCTCGCTCCGACAAAGCCTGCGGCGGCGCCTTGTAATGCACGCTGCCTTCAACGAGTTGCGCGCGGCAGGCGCCGCAGTGGCCAGTCTTGCAGCCGTAGGGCGCGGGCAGGCCCAGGCGCAGCGCGGCGTCGAGCACGGTTTCGCCCGGCTCAACGGCGAATTGCACATCACTGCCGGCGATGCGGATGGTGTGGGGCTTGCCCAAGATTCAGTCCTCTGTTGCGGTGCGGATAGCGGTAACGAAGTCGTCGATTTGTGCGGCGTCGAGGCTGCCGTCGTGAGCGCGTAGTATGCGGCCCGCGGCGTCGATAACGATGACCGCATAACCCTTCTTGTCCAGCCCCCAAGCCGCGGTGGCGGCACCGTCGCCATCGACGACGAATTGGGTGGTGGGAAACTCGCGTTGCTTGTCTTTGGCCTTGCCCAGCACCAAGCCCTTGGTGCCGAACAGCGCCTGACTCTGATCGATGATGCTCACCGTGGCAAAGCGCTCTTCGGGCAAATCGGCCGCTTTCAGCGCCTCGACATAGGGCGCATTTTTCTTGTCGATGCCCAGCCGGCCGGCGACGGCGTGAATGCTGACCACTTGCCCTTGCAGTTCATCGGTGGAAAACGGCCGCAAGGTAAAGTCGTCGCCATCTGTCACCAGTGCGCCGGGTTCGGCAATGTTGACGCTGGGCAGGGGCTCGCCTGGTGCCGGCAGTTGCGCAGTGGCGGCGCCGGCGAACAGATATAGCGCAATAAACAAGCGAGCGATTCGCATGCTGGCATAGTACGCAAATGCAGGCAGACAAACATGTTTTGATCATGGGTTGCGGTGATGTGGGCCACCGCCTGGCTGCGCAGTTGCACGCCAAGAGTTGGCTGGTGGATGCGTGGGCGCGGCGCGGCAGGGCCGAAAGTTTCGGCGCATTGCAGGGCATTGACCTGGATACCGACGCGCCGTTGCCGGCAAGTGATGCAGTGCTATGTGTTTACTTGGTGCCGCCGCCGCGCCAGGGACAGTCCGACCCCCGCCTGCAGCGCTTCCTGTCGCGCTACGGAGCGCGCATGCGGCACTTGGTTTATGCCGGCACATCCGGCGTGTATGGCGATTGTGATGGCCGCTGGGTGGATGAAACCGCGCCGCTGAACCCGGCTGATGACCGTGCAAAGCGGCGGGCCGACGCCGAGCAGCAGGTCAGCGACTGGGCCCGCCGCCAGGGGGCGACTGCAGTGCGCCTGCGCTTGGCAGGCATTTACGGGCCACAGCGCTTGCCGCGCAAACGCATCAAGCGCGGCGACGCGGTGGTCGAACCTGGCCAAGCCACCTGGAGCAACCGTGTGCATGTGGATGATGTGGTGCGCGCCATTGAAGCGGCGCTGGGCCACCGTGAGCGGATGCAGGCCGGGGAAAGCCTGGCGGTGAATGTGGCCGACGGCGCACCGAGCACCATGACGGACTACTTGCAGGCCTGTGCGCAGGCGATGGGTTTGCCTGCGCTGCCTGAACTGCCGTTGGAAGCTGTGCTGGAACAGGCTAGCCCGGCGTTGCGCGGGTACCTGCTGCAGTCGCGCCGGCTGCGGATCGAGCGGCTATGCACGGTGTTGAAAGCGCCGCCGCAACACACTGATTTTCGTGCCGCCTTGGCGGCAATGGATCGGCAGGCTTTGCGCTAAGGCCTCACCGTGCGCAACACTGCGCTGTATCACCCGCACCTGTAACCGCGCGCATGATCATCAAAATCGAAATCGACGTAAAACCCGAAGAACTTCGGGCCTTTTTGGGTCTGCCCGATGTGGTGGGTATTCAAGAGGACATCATCAACTACGTGCGCACGCGGGTCAGCAGTGGCGCCGAGGGCCTCGACCCGACCGAGTTGGTGCGTGGTGGTGTTGAACGCGGCACGCGTGCCTGGCAAAAAGTGTTGTCGGCCGCGTTTGCGCGTGCCGCCGAAGACGCGGCGCCTGAACAGGCAGACAAACCCAAGCCCCGCCGCGGACCTGCAAGCCGGCGAAAACCTGCGGGCAAGACGACGGGAAAGAAAACCGGCGACTAACTCACGCGTATTCGCTGCCGAATGGCGGGCGTTGTAGCCGTTGGCTGACGCAGGTCAGGTTCTTGCGCATGCGCTCCACGGCCTCACGGCGGCGGGCGCGGTCATTGGCGAGGCGGCGGCGGGTTTCGTGCATCAGGTCGAGTTGGTTGTCGATCAACTCGAATACGTCATTGGCACTACGGGCCAACGAAAACCGGGTTGCCAAGTCGGCGCGGTGGCCGCGCAAGGCACTGACCTCGATCCAGGCCAAATTGGCGCCTGTGCCATAAACGATATGTGCCGCGTCGGCGGCGGCTCCGGTGGCAAGTTTGAAGGTTCGCGTGCCGGGCAGCTTGTCAATGTCAATTGCAGGCATGTGTTGGATTCCCGTGATTTGAAAACGACAAAGGGGGCGTGTGCCCCCTTTGTCGTATCGGTTTAGGGGTGACCCCGACCGAAATTTAGGCCGTTGCTTTCTTGGCAGCAGTGGTTGCCTTTTTGGCCGTGGTGTTGGCCTTCTTGGCAGTGGTCTTGCTGGCCGTGGTTGCACGCTTGGTAGTGCGCTTCACGGCTTTCTTGACCGGAGCCTTTTTGATGCCCAGGTCGATTTGCACGCCTTCAAAACCGGCGTTGAACACTTTGCTCAGTTCATCACGTGTTTTCACGACAATCTTGACGGTGTCGTCAAAAGCAGTGACGGCGCGGTCTTTCGGCAGGTAGCCAACAGGGGCAGCGGCAACAGTCTTGACGCCATCTTTGCGGGCCTTGTCGAAGCTTTTCACGGCTTCGGCGTACAGGTCTTTGGCAGCCGTGGTTTCGGTTTCGGCCAGGGTCTTGAAGTGCTTGACGACGACGTCGTTAGCTTTCTTGACGGTATCGACCGAAGTTTGAGCGGCGCTTTGCGCTTGGCCAGCATAAGTCTGGGCCTTGCCTTTGACGTCGTTGATCAGTGTTTGAAATTCCATGGTTTGACTCCTCAGTGGTGGAACAGCTAAAAAATTTGTGCAATGCAACAATTGCTGCGGTGCAGTATAAGGGTCGTCAAGTGATTGTCAATATGTTGCAGTGCAGCAAAAGCTATTTATGGCTGCTTTCCGACGAACGGTTATTTGCTGTTCAGTCTGAGGGTGCGTGGCGTGTCCATTGCAGGCTGGGTGCTTGCCCCAACGCGTACGCCACCCAAGCTGCCTGCCCTGCGACGGTCGCAATGCGTGCGGCGGTTGCGTGTTCCGACCCCAAAATCAGCCAGCCGGGTTCGTCGGGCCAATCGCCACTATCGGCAATATTGCAAGCTAGCAAGGTGTGTGCGGCGCAGCGCTGCAAGTAGAACTGCAACCTGGCGTTGCGTCTTGCGTTTTTCGCCGGTTCCAGGCGTTGGCTGCCTGGGTTGTATGCAGTCATCAAGGCCGCGCTTGTTGTCGCGTGACTGCGCAGCAAGGTGTCGATGGTCGGGGTGTGCTGGCCGAGGCGCGTGTCTAACGCGGCGCCGCTGGGTCGCACAATGCGATACGTGGTGGCTTGATAAGCGGCTGCCAGCGTAGCGCGCGACAATCCGGCCGCTGAACTCAGACCGGGCCTTGGTCGATTGCCTGCAAGTGCCACATCAAACCGATGAGCCCGGCCATGCAACGCGCGGTGGAGATGTGCCCGGACTCGAACGGCACGAAGTTGCCCAGCGCATTTTTCGCATTCACTAGTTGAAGCACGCCCTCGACCGGGCCACCGCAGTAGGAAATTGGCACCGCGAGTATCGACCGCGTGGTGTAACCCATGGTTTGGTCGAAGCGCTTGATGCGCGACGATTCGTAGCCGGGCGTGTTGGGCACGTCGGCCACGTTGACGATGTCGTTGGTGCCGGCGGCCCGCACCGCCACAATGCTTTCATCCAGCGCGCCCTTGTCATCGTAAAGCGGCAGCGGCTCAAAGTCGGGTGCGTCGCCCAAAGTGGCGCCGTAGAGCAGTCCTAGACTGTCGGAGGTGACAATTTCGAAGTGCAACGCGTTGTCGCCCATGCGGTACAGCGTGCAGCCATCAACCACCGCAAGCTTGCGGGCGCTGGTGACGATGCGCCGGTGCATGTTCTCCACCTCGTACGGCCCGGTGAAGCTGGCGCAAATACGCGTCAACTCGGCCAGTTGATCGCGCAAGTTGCGGAATGCCTGCTCAGCAACGGCTTGCGAATCAGGCGTCATCACGTGTTTCGGAACATTTGGCGTCTTCATACTTAGCCGCGGTGGCTATCGCCATCAAAAATTGACATGCCCAGCCCCCCCGGTGCGTCAACAATTAACTTGTCAATCACTATTGTAACGCGGAACAGCATACCTCGTGAACAAGCGTTAAGCTGTGCGCAGCGTCACGTTGTAGCGTCACTTTCGCAGCTTTGGCATACAATTCCGCGCCCTCGCGCAACCCCGCCCATGACCAGCACAACGCCAGATTACGCCGCCTTGACCGCGCAAGCCCGGGCCTTGACCGCCGGCGAGCCCGACGCGGTTGCCAACATGGCCAATATCAGTGCCTTGCTGTTCCATGCGCTGGATCAGGTCAATTGGGTCGGGTTTTATCGCCTGCAGGCTGACGTGTTGGTGTTGGGGCCGTTCCAGGGGCGGCCAGCCTGCATCCGCATCCCACTGGGGAGCGGTGTGTGCGGCGCGGCGGCCGCCACCGGCCAAACCCAGCGTGTGGACGATGTGCATCAATTCGATGGTCACATCGCTTGCGACTCGGCATCGCGCGCCGAACTGGTCGTGCCATTGAAGACCGAAGCCGGCCAGGTGTTCGGCGTGCTGGATATCGACAGCCCCCAGCTTGGCCGCTTCACGCCCGCGGACGCTGCAGGCATCGAGCAACTGGCCGCCGCCGTGCAGGCCGTCATTGGCGATACTTGCGCAAATCCACAGGTGTGATTAAATAGACAGCGTCGCACTGTTTGCAGTGCAGTAGTTTCAGAGATCGCCTCATGTTGACCAAGCGCCAGACCGAAGTGCTCGATTTCATCCGCGGCTATGCCGAGGACGAGGCCATGCCGCCCACCTTGCGCGAGATCGCTCGCGGTATGGGTTTTTCGTCCGACAACGCGGCGCGCGACCATGTCCGCGCGCTGGCCAAAAAAGGCGCTATCGAACTGGTCGAAGGCGCATCTCGGGGCATTCGGCTGATTGAAGAGGGCATCCCGATCATCGGCCGCGTCGCTGCTGGCTTGCCGCTGTTGGCGCAGGAAAATATCGAAGATCGCATCAAGGGCAAAAGCGGCTACTTTGACGCCACGCCGGACTACTTTCTGCGTGTTGTGGGCGAGAGCATGCGCGACATCGGCATACTCGATGGCGACTTGCTGGCCGTGCAACGCACGCCCACCGCACGGAACGGCGAAATTGTCGTCGCTCGGGTCGAAGACGAGGTGACCGTCAAGCGCTTCGAGAAAACCGGGCAACACGTGCGCTTGCTGCCCGAGAATGCCGATTTCAAACCTATCGAGGTCGATCTGGCCGCCCAGGAGTTCGCAATTGAAGGGCTGGCGCTAGGCGTGATGCGCCGCCTGTAACGCCCTGGCGCTGCGCGCTTTCATTGCGCTAAAGAAACGTTAAACTATGCTCCGGGTACTGCGAACCGCTTTGGTTCGCACCGTTAGGGGTTTGCCATGACGGCGCAAGTGTTGATCGACAACCACCATCGGCGGCTTGTGCGCGCTGGCGACACGGTGTTTCTGGAAGACGAGCCCGGCGATACCGCGTTTTTTGTCGAATCCGGGCAACTTGAGGTATCGCGCGGCAGCGGCGACGAACTATTCGTGCTCGCACATTTGGGGCCTGGCGAAATCATCGGCGAAATGTCGCTGATCGACGCCTCACCGCGCTCTGCCACCGTGCGGGCGCTTAGCGATGCCGAGCTGTCGGTCATCGACAGGGCGACACTGAACCAACGCCTGCAATTGGCCGACCCCCTGGTGCAATTGTTGGTGCACAGCATGCTCAATCGGCTGCGTGCGGCATCTACCCAACTCGGTGCAAAAGAGCGGCGTGCATCGTTGGTCGAGGTTGTCGGCGAGGGCCGCGAGGCCGACCAGGTCAGCAGTGTTCACCAAAGCGCACGGGCGAGTGCCGACATAGAAGCGCGCTTGCGTTTGGCGTTGGAGCGCGACGAACTGGAGCTGCACTATCAGCCGATTGTGCGCTTCGATGGCGGCGAAACCGTCGGGTTCGAGGCGCTATTGCGGTGGCCGGATGGCGAAGGCGGGTTTCACTCGCCATTCGAATTTGTTCCGGTGGCCGAACAGTCTCTAATGATTCTGGACATCGATCAGTGGGTGATGCGGCGCGCCTGCGAAGATGCGCTGCGATTGCGCTGCGGCGGCTCCAAGCCGTACGTGAGCATTAATGTTTCGTCGAGGCAGTTCGCGTCGTCAGCATTTTTGGACACCTTGCTCCAGACCTTGGCCGACACCGGGGCCGAGCCCAAGCATCTACAGATTGAAGTAACAGAGGGCGCGATGATCGAATCGCCCCAGCGTGCGATGGAGGTGCTACGCGAGCTGCGCAATATGGGCTTCAAGGTTGCGCTGGACGACTTTGGCACCGGCTACTCGTCGCTCAGCTACTTGCAAAAGCTCGATGCCAACGTGTTGAAGATCGACCGCAGCTTTGTTGTGCAAATGCGCCATGGCCGAGCCGGCGCGACCATCATCAAGGCCATTGCCGCGCTAGGCAATGCGCTGGGCATGACGGTGATTGTGGAGGGCGTCGAGACCAACAGCGAAGCCTTGCGCCTGCGCGGCATAGGCTGCGAACTGGCGCAAGGGTTTGGCTACAGCAAGCCGCTGCCAATTGAAGCGGCAGTTGCCTGGTTGAATAAAGGGCCAGCTCAGATCACGACCTAAGCCCTCACCCGAAATCGCACTGCGATTTCGACCTCTCCCATCGGGAGAGGTGAAGAACCCTTCCTCCGCTAAGGTTTAGCCGCCGGCTTGAACCTCAGCCACCCAGTCGGCAACCCGCTGCTCGAGCAAATCTAGCGGCATGGCGCCTGCCCCAAGTACGGTGTCGTGGAAGCCGCGGATGTCGAAGCTGCCACCCAGTGTGGCCTTGGCGTTTTCTCGCAGTTCGAGAATCTTCAACTGGCCGATTTTGTAGGCCAGGGCTTGGCCAGGCCAAACAATGTAACGGTCGATTTCAACGACGATGTCATTCTCCGTCTTGCCGGCGTTGACCTTGAAATAGTCGATCGCTTGCTGGCGGCTCCAGCCCAGCGCATGCATGCCGGTATCAACCACCAGGCGGATGGCGCGCCACATTTCGTAGGTGAGCGCGCCGAAGCGTGAGTAGGGGTCGGTATAAAAGCCCATGTCGTAACCCAGGCTTTCGGAGTACAGGCCCCAGCCTTCGACAAATGCGGTGTAGCCCCAGCCGTAGCGGCGGTACCACGGCAGGTTGTCCAGTTCCTGCTGCAGGGCGATCTGCAAGTGGTGGCCGGGCACGGCTTCGTGCAGGGTCAGTGCTTCCATTTCCCAGCGCGGGCGGGTGTCCAGCGCATAGGTGTTGGCAAAGAAGTTGCCCGGCCGGCCGGACTCCAGCGAACCTGGTTGGTAGTAGGCCGTGGTTTGTGACTTCTCGGCGTATGACGGCACTTTAACCACGCCGTAGGGTGTGCGAGGCAGGCGCCCGAACAGCTTGACCAACTCGGGGTCGGCGCGTTTCGCAATGGCGCGGTACTCGGCAATCAAGGCGTCAGCGTCGGTGTGATAGAAGCTGGGCTCTGTGCGCAGGTACTCGAAGAACGCATCCAGGTCGCCGTCGAAATCCACTTCGGCCATTACCGCTTCCATCTCACCGCGGATACGCTTGACTTCGCTCAGACCAATCTTGTGGATCTCGCGGGGCGTCAGGTCGGTGGTCGTGCGCATCTTGACGTTGTAGGCATACCAAGCCTCGCCATCGGGTAGCTCGGTTAGCGCAATGGTTTCGCGGGCGCCCGGTAGATAGTCGTCTTCCAGGAAGCTCAGCAGGCGCTCGTAGGCGGGCTTGATTTCGGCAATATAGGTGGCCTCGGCCTGCTGGCGTAGTGAGACTTGCTGCTTGGCCGAAATGCTTTCGGGGAACTTGGCAAAGGCGCGCAGCAATGGGCTGTCGGAGGGCTTGTCGAACAGTTGGTTGCGCACTTGCTGAGGGATGTCACGTAGCGTGACCTTGGGCGGCGTCACACCTTTTTCCAGCCCCAGTTGCATCCATTCGATGGTGTTGTCGATGACCGTGTCGAGGCCCTCGAGCCGGGCGAGGATGTTCTCGTAATGCTGCGCCGTGCGCGTGGGCATGAGCGACAACGCCTGCGCGGCATCCTGTTGAATGCCCGAGAGTTGGTTGATGGGCATCAGGTTGCCCAAAAAGCGCTGCGCATCCACGTTCTGCTGCAACTGCGCCACGTACATGTCGTAGTTGAGCTGCTCGCTATCAGACAACGCAGCGCGATCTAGCCCTTTGAGAATGGCCAGGCTATTACGCGTGGCCGCTTCCTGCCGGCGCGTGCCCAGGCGCGAGTTGTCGGCCCAGCGATCCTGATGCTTGCTGCTACCAATGTAGGTGCCGAACACGGGTTGTTCGAGTTGCAGGATCTCGAAGTGCAGGTCGGTCAGGGCCTGGAATTGCTCGGATGCACTCAGGCCATCGGCATTGTTGGCGATCGGTCTCTTATCCACATT
>JAAFAL010000186.1 GCA_018222345.1 bacterium | reverse complement strand
GATTCAGGTTGCCGGGGAGGAATTGCTGGTTGCGCGCATGAAGGGATAACACGGCTTAGACGATGCCTGCGGCGCCCAGTGTATGGCCCATGAACGCCTTTGTGGAACTACAACTTTGAACATTACCCAGTACACGCCCGATGGCTTGTGCTTCGGCAACATCATTCTTGCGCGTGGCGGTGCCGTGCAAGTTAGCGTAATCCACGCCACCTAACCCGGCGCGCGCCAGGGCCTCGGTCATGGCCGCTTCGGCACCAGCGCCTTCGGGATGCGGCGCCGACATGTGGTGGGCATCGCTTGATTCGCCATAGCCGAGCAGGCGCAGGCTGCTTGCGTCGCCGGTGTCGTCGCGTTCCAACACCGCAAAGCCGCCGGCCTCGCCCAAATTGATGCCATCTCGATTCGCGTCCAGGGGCCGGCAGCGATTTGCCGACACCAGTTGCAGCGAATTAAAGCCATACAAAATCGACTGGCACAGGCTGTCCACGCCACCGACGATGGCCGCGTCGGCCAGCCCCAGGCGCAACAGGCGCTCGGCATCGGCGAACACCTTGGCGCTGGATGAGCAGGCGGTCGAAACTGTGCTGCACGGCCCGGTCAAACCCAGTGCGCGGGCGACAAAGTCGCCGGTGCTGTGCAAGGTGTGTGTCATCGGCGGGCGTAGCGCCTCTGGCACGGGGGCATCCGAAGCCTGCACCCGGTAGGCGTCTTCAGTTTGGCCAATGCTGGCCGTGCTGGTGCCGATGAGCACCGCAACCCGGTCGGCGCCGTAGCGCTCACGCGCTGATTTGGCGGCGTCGATCACGCCATCTTGCTGCAGCGCCAGCCACGCCAAACGGTTGTTGCGGCAATCCCAGCCAGCAAACTCGGGCGGGAAATTCAGCCGTTCAATGCCATCGACACGGCCAATCCAGGTGTCGAGATCACACGGCGCGAAGTCGTTGCGCCGCAGGCCGCTGCGGCCGTCGCGCAGAGCGGCAGCCGTCTGAGCGTTGCCGCTGCCCATGGCCGACGTCGATGTCCACGCGGTGACGCGCAACGGAGCAATGCGGTTGGGCTTGGACAAAATTCGAACAAATGAACGTGGGAAACAAGCGCTGTATTGTAGCTGTTCCACTTGCATCCAGCCTGCTGAACATGCAATCAAACCATCGCAATTTTTACAGCATGCGCACGTTCTCCGGCTTGCTGGCGATTGCTGTGCTGGCTGCCTGCGCCAGTACGGGCCCTGCCCCCTTGCGAGATGTCGCACCCGTGGCGGTGGATGTCACGGTGCCACCCAAGGCCGTCGAGCAGGTGGTGCTCGACGCGCTGGACAAACAGAACTGGCAAATCGTACGCCCGTTTGACCGCGGCATTGCCGTTGCCGAGCGCCCCTACGGCGCCGGCAAGGCCCGCATCCGGGCCCGTGTCGCCCGCGGCGTTGTACATCTGGAGTACATCAGCAGCGACAAGCTCGATTACGCCATCAAAAATGACGTGGCCGTCATTGACGACCGGTACAACGGCTGGATGGACTTGCTGCGCAGTGAGATTGAATTCGGCGTGCTGACACTGGACGCCGCGCGCAAACGCTAAGCGGGTGCTGGGCTCACTCCGAGACCGCCACGCCCCAGTAGTTGTAGCCCAGCACCTTCGGTGCCCTGGGTAAATACTGCTGCTCCAGTTCCCGCGTCTTGAAGCCGCCCGCACGGAGCAACTCGGGAATATTCCGGTGCATGTTGCAGCCGCCAGCGATTGGCTTCCAGATCGGGTTCAAGCGCTGTTGCCAGCGCGCCACCGAATCGTCCGGCGCCAGCCCGTGCTCCGAAAACAGCAATTCGCCGCCTGGCTTGAGCACGCGGCGCATCTCGCCCAGCGCTTTGATGGGGTCGGGGATGGTGCAAAGGGTAAAGGTGCAGACGATGCTGTCGAAGCTGGCGTCGTCGGCGGGGATGTCCTCGGCCGACAGGGTCAGCAATTCCACCTCCAGCCCTGTTGCCGCCATGCGCTTGCGCGCCAGCTTGCTCATCTCGCTGGCGGGGTCGAGGCCGTGCAGGCGCGTGAGCTTGGCTTGGTCGTAATGTTCCAAGTTCAGGCCACTGCCAATGCCGATCTCCAAGACCTTGCCATGCGCGCGCGGCACGACTTTCGCGCGCTGTTGCGGGATCGGAGTCTGGCTACAGGCAAAGTCCAGTAAGCGCGGCAGCATGTATTTTTCGTATATCCCCATTGCTGGAGTATATCGCCACAACATGGAAACCCATATTTCCACCCGTCTATCATCTGCTTTTGCAATTTTGGCGTGAATTGCAGACCATGCAGGCCGCGTTCGGATCAACAAAGCACGGAGATAAGGAAATGATCCTTACCCATGAGCACAAAGAACTGCACCGCACCGCCAAGCGCTTTGTGGACGAGCAGATCAACCCCAAGCTCGACGACTGGGAAGCCGCAGGCACTTGGCCGGCACATGAAGTGCTCAAGCAAATGGGCGATCTGGGCCTGCTGGGCATTAACAAGCCTGAGGAATATGGCGGCCTGGGGCTGGACTATTCCTATGAGCTGATGCTGGCCCTGGCGCTGGGCAACTGCAACGGCGGCAGCCTGCCCATGGCCATTGGCGTGCAGACCGACATGGCCACGCCGGCGCTGGCCAAGTTCGGCAGCGACGAATTGCGCGCCGAGTATCTGGCGCCGGCCATTGCTGGCGACATGGTGGTATCGATTGCGGTGTCGGAAGCCGGCGCCGGGTCCGACGTGGCGTCAATCAAGACCACGGCCACCAAAGACGGCGGCGACTACGTCATCAACGGCTCAAAAATGTGGATTACCAACGGCACGCAGTCCGACTGGGCCTGCACGCTGGTCAACACCGGTGAGGGCAAGCCGCACAAGAACAAGTCGCTGGTGATCGTGCCGCTGGATGCCAAGGGCGTGGAGCGCGAAACCAAACTCGACAAGCTGGGCATGCGCGCGTCCGACACGGCGATGATCTTCTTCGACAACGTCCGCGTGCCGCAGCGCAACCTGGTGGGCCAGGAAGGCATGGGCTTCATGTACCAGATGCTGCAGTTCCAGGAAGAGCGCCTGTACGGCGCAGCCTCGTGCATCGAGGGGCTGGAAAGCAACATTGACGAGACCATCGAGTACACCCGCCAGCGCAACGCGTTTGGCAAGTCCATCCTCGACAATCAGATGGTGCACTTCCGCCTGGCCGAGCTAAAAACCGAAGTCGAAAGCCTCAAGGCCATGGTGTTTCAGGCCACCGAGCAATACATCGCCGGCAAGGACGCCTCGATGCTGGCGTCGATGTGCAAACTCAAAGCCGGCCGCGTGTCGCGCGAGGTGACCGACACCTGCCTGCAGTACTGGGGCGGCCAAGGCTTCATGTGGGAAAACAACATCGCCCGCGCCTACCGCGACAGCCGCCTGGTGAGCATTGGCGGTGGTGCCGACGAGATCATGCTGGGGATTATTTGCAAGATGATGGGGACCTTGCCGGGGAGGCCGAAATAGGGCGTTCGGACTTCTAACCAACCGCACCAATGCCCCGCAACGCATATTGCGCTGTCATTCCCGCGAAGGCGGGAATCCAGTTGGCTGTTTTGGCACCACGGGTTGTAGAGAGTCTGTAATAGGAGCGGGCCCGCCTGCGACAAGATTGCGGTGTGTGGTCAGGTTGCTTGCGTTGCTGCGCCAGCCGCCACGTCAGGTTTCGCCGCTGGCTGCGGCGACCCACTTTTGTCTTGCCAAAAGTAGGCAAAAGCGTGTGCGCCTGAGGCTTGGTCGAAATACATCCCTGTATTTCGACTGCCCGTCGT
>JAAFAL010000185.1 GCA_018222345.1 bacterium | reverse complement strand
CACCAGAGCCACCGCCGGTGGATAGTGCTTTTGACACAAGGTTGTCATGCGCTCCCCTGCCGCGTGCCCGCCTCCGAGGATGACAGTCACATCGTTGCCTGTATTCGCCATAGCCTCTCTCATCGGTTCTTCGTGGGAATCGGGACGAGTAGGAGGCCTGGTGCGGCTCCGTCAACCGCGGCCCGTGACGCATCGCGACGCATAGCCGCCACTGGCCTGCGCACCCTCGATCAGTATCGCTGCGCCCTTGTGTCCAATCATGGTAATCAGCTGACTGTTGATGTCGCAGAGCACTGCATCATCAAATTGTCCGGACGCCATACTGGTTGAAAGCGCGCCTCAAGCATTGGGCGTCAGCTTGACCATCAGCTTGGAATAGCCGCGCACGAAATTGGATTGCACCCGCTCGGGCTCACCGACGACTTCGATGTTGTCGAAGCGCTTGAGCAGCTCTTCCCACAGAATGCGCAACTGCAATTCGGCCAGGCGGTTGCCCATGCAGCGGTGGATGCCATAGCCGAATGAAATATGGTTGCGCGCGCCCTTGCGGTCAATGATCAAGTTATCCGGGTTGTCGAACTTGCGCTCGTCGCGATTGCCCGAGGCGTACCACATCACTACGCGATCACCTTTCTTGATGGTCTGGCCGCGCAGGTCAACATCTTGCGTGGCGACGCGGCGCATATTGGCCAGCGGCGTCTGCCAGCGGATGATTTCCGACACCATGTTGGGAATCAGCTCCGGGTTGGACTTGAGCTTGGCGAATTCGTCGGGAAACTGATTCAGGGCGAGCACGCCGCCGCTCATCGAGTTACGCGTGGTGTCATTGCCGCCAACGATAAGCAGTGCCAGATTGCCAATAAACTCCATCGGACGATTGATCATGTCCTTGGTCTCGTCGCTGCTCTGCAACAGACTGATCAGATCAAAACCGGGCGCTTCACCGGCCGCACGTCGTGCCTCCTTGTCGCGCCATAGCTGGGAAAAAGCCCAGGCCATTTCTGCGGCGGCATCGAACATGTTGTCTTCATCGTCGAACTCACCACCGGTCGCTGCTGTGGTGCCGGCCATACGATCCGACCAGTCAACCAGCTTGTGACGCTCTTCGTACGGAAAATCCAATAATGTGGCTAGCATGCGGCCCGTCAGCTCCTTCGATACCGCCGGCACCCAGTCGAAAGGTTGATCGAGGGGCAGGCTGTCAAGCACTTCCCCCGTGCGCTGGCGGATGAGCCCTTCCATTTCCTTCAGGTTCTTCGGCGCCACCACGCCCTGCACAGAGCGGCGCTGCACGTCATGCTTGGGCGGGTCCATGGCGATGAACATCTCTACCGGCATCCCTTCCGGAAAGTCGCCCAGCACGATGAGCGGCTCGGAGGAGAACAGCTCGTGGTTCTTGTCCACGAACAGGATGTCTTCGTAGCGCGTCACCGACCAGAACGGGCCGAAGGGACTGTTCTTCTGATAATGCACCGGTGCTTCGTCACGCAGGCGCTTGAAGTAGGCGCGCCATTGGTCCTGCCGGTACAGAAACGGGTTGCTGGTGTCGATGTCCTCGAGCGCCAACGTGTTGACATCGGGAACGGGCGCTTCGACGAAATGGACAGGAGGCCGCCGTGGGCCGATAACCTTCTTCTTTGCCCTCACCAGCATCTTGAGTGTCCGGATCTGCAGGTGCATCGGCACCACTCTGGATGTGGCATTGACCAGCTTGGTCTGGACTACATCGCTCATCTGCAATTCTGTTGACATGGCGTCCTCCAGTGCTTACATCTGAAATTCAGGCAGGCGGACGGTCATGCCGTCCATCGCCTCGGTGGTTAGAACTTGGCAGCCCAGACGCGAGGTTTTTGCCAGCTCCGGGGTCATCGACAGCATCTGCTGTTCGTCATCACCCGGCGTGCCGGTCTTGTCGTACCAGTCGTCCGCGACGATCACGTGGCAAGTGCCACAGGCACATTCCCCGCCACAGTCCCCATCAATGCCGGGAATCATGTTCTCCACGGCGATTTGCATCAGTGAGGCGCCAGCCTTGAATGCAACGACATGCTCGGAGTCGTCGTGCTCGATAAAGGTAATTTTGCCCACTGCGTTTCTCCTGTCGGTGCTAACTGCAACTTATAGTGACTGTGTGCCAACCCTCGGGGGAGGGCATTTGTTGACAACACGGGGGCATATAAAGACACTCGACGGGTCCGTGGAGGAACTGTATGACAACCACCAGACAGGTGGCGGGCTTGCAAAACCCCGAAGCCGACATTCCGTCAAACTACTCGCTGCTGATCGCCCGTGAACTTGGGCTGACCGCGCCACAATTGCCCAAACTGTTGCGCGGCACCGGGGTTGGCACTCAACAATTTCTGACTGATGACAGCCTCCTTACGCCAGCCCAGCAGGTCCAGATTCTGCGCAACGCGCTGGCGCTGTCTGGCCAGCCGGACTTCGGTTTAAGGCTGGGTGAGCGCCTGACACCGGCCACACACGGCGCGATGGGGTTTGCCGTTTGCAGCAGCCCTGACCTACTCACCGCTCTACAGGCGTTTCAAAAATTCTTGCCCACGCGCGCGAGCTTCATCCACTTGCGCTTGCAACAGGTAGAAGACCACACGGAGTGCCTGTTGGATTTCCAGGTACCGATGGATGAAGACGTTGCGCGTTGCTTGGCGGATACGGCGGTCAAGGCATTTTTTGCAACCGGCGAATTTATCGCCGGCCGGCCATTGGTTGAGGCCGAGGCCTATTTTGTCCATCCGGCACCGGCTTACCGCGCCAACTACCCGGCGTATTTGCCCGGGCGCATCTACTTTGGCTGCGATCAGTTGAAGCTCAGATTTCCTATGGCGTTGTGCAGGATGCCAAACGTCTCTGCCAATAGTGAAAACTATGGCCTGGCCTTGCAGCAGTGCGAGTCCATGCTCGCTCGACTTCAGAGCCGTGAACCGGACTATCGGACCCGGCTCAAGAAAATGATGCTGTCCCACCCGCCAGGCACGCTCTGTGAAGAAGAGGCGGCAGCCGCCCTGTTCATGAGCAAACGCACCCTTGCGCGTAAACTCAAACAGGAAAACAGCGGTTTTCGGAAGATTCGCGAGGAGATTCTGTCCCGCCAGGCCGCCGGCTATTTGCGTGAGAGCCGAATGTCCGTAGAGGCCATTGCCGCGCTGATGAATTACCACGACACCGCGAGTTTCAGGCGTGCCTTCAAGCGCTGGTTCGGGGTTCCGCCTGAACAATATCGGCAAAGTACGGGTTAGCCCGCCTCCAGAACACGGGGCGTGTCTTTATATGCCCCCATGCTGTCAAAAAATGTCCTCGCCGGCGTCCCGCCGTCTACCTAACCTGAACTTCTTAAAATCGGCATTCGCTTCGGTCGTTCCCACTCGGCTGCGAGTGCCCCCGCTCTGAATCGAAAGAACGCACACATGAAGGCAGACACCCGCGAGTACTTGGCCCCCGGCGATTTTATTGATAGCGACCACCCCGACGTCCAGGCCTTCGCCCGCAGCCGCGCCGGGGAAGGCGATGACCGGCAGCGCGCCATCCGGCTTTACTATGCAGTCCGCGATGAAATCCGCTACGACCCCTATGCATTTTCGCTGGAGCCTGACAGGTTGCGCGCCAGCACAACGCTGGCTGATGGCCGTGGTTATTGCGTACCCAAGGCCGTGTTGCTGGCGGCCTGCGCCCGGGCCGCGGGCATCCCCGCTCGCATCGGCCTGGCGGATGTGAAAAATCACCTGGCCAGCCAACGTCTGTTGGCGTTGATGCAGACGGACATTTTCTACTACCACGGCTATACCGAGTTGTGGCTGGACGGGGGCTGGGTCAAGGCCACCCCGGCGTTCAACATCGAGCTGTGCGAACGCTTCGGCGTCAAGGCACTGGAATTCGACGGCCGCGAGCATGCGC
>JAAFAL010000015.1 GCA_018222345.1 bacterium | reverse complement strand
TTCGACTGCCCGTCGTGCTCACGCATTTCGGGCGCTGCGGAACTCGCTCCTTTCAGTCGCTCAAACACGTCCTCGCTTGCCTCCCGAAATACGCTGCGCGCGCCGGCTGCGCCAAAGGCGCACGTGGGGCGGGCGTCCTGCCCTTTTTGTCGCAAGCAGTATTGCCTTGGTGCAATGAGTCACGACCTGCCATGATAATGCCATGGTGGTTGCGCGCAGCTACGCTTCAGTGCGTAGAACTCTAAATAGACGATCTGCGCATGCTGTTAATCATGGCAGCGCCTAAGTTAGCAGCATGCAAAAATATGGCGATTAAACGTCTAGATTGCCGACCAATAGGGCATTTTTCTCGATGAACTCACGCCTGGGTTCAACATGGTCGCCCATGAGTGTGGTGAAAATCTGGTCAGATGCAACCACATCCTCGATCCGCACTTGCATCAAGCGCCGTACTTCGGGGTCCATGGTGGTTTCCCAAAGCTGTGCGGGGTTCATCTCGCCCAAGCCCTTGTAGCGTTGGATGTGCTGGCCGCGCTTCGCCTCATGCATCAGCCAGTCTAGAACTTCCTTAAAGTTTTCAACCGCTTGTGAGCGTGCGCCGCGACTGATTGTGGCGCCTTCGCCAATCAGATCACGCAACTTGTCGCCATGCGCTTGTAACTGCTGGTACTCCGGCGAGACGAAAAACGCCTCGCCCCATTGGCAGGCATGCGGAATGCCGTGGCTGTGGCGCACAACTTCCAGATAAGTCTCGGCATCGCGTTCAATACGCGCCTCGTAGCGATGCTCCTGGTCACTACGCTCGGCCAGCCAAGCCGACAACTTGTCTAACCAAGCTTGCGCGTTGGCAGGGTCTTCGAGTGAATCGATGCCGGGCAAGTACATCATCGCCTCGAGCGCCACGCGCTCGTAGCGGCGCGCCATGCGATCCAACTGCGCCTCTGCCTGCAGGAAGGTCTTGGCCAATTCGTCCAAGGACGCGATGCTAATCGGCGGCGCATCACCATCCACCCGCAATTCGGCACCATCGAGCGCGTTTTGCAACAGGTAGGCATTCAGCGCAGCGTCGTCCTTGACGTAGTGCTCCTGTTTGCCGGATTTGATTTTGTACAGCGGTGGCTGGGCAATATAGATATGGCCGTCTTCAACCAACGTGTACATCTGCCGGTAGAAGAAGGTCAGCAACAATGTGCGAATGTGCGAGCCATCAACATCGGCATCGGTCATGATGATGATGCGGTCGTAGCGCAGCTTCGCTGGGTCGAACTCGTCGCGGCCAATGCCACAACCCAGCGCGGTGATTAGCGTACCAACCTCGGCCGACGATAACATCTTGTCAAACCTGGCTTTTTCGACATTCAGGATCTTGCCTTTGAGGGGCAGAATGGCCTGAAACTTGCGGTCGCGGCCTTGCTTGGCCGAGCCGCCTGCCGAGTCACCCTCGACCAGGTACAGCTCACATTTTGACGGGTCTTTTTCCTGGCAATCGGCCAGCTTGCCGGGCAAGCCTGCAATATCCAGCGCGCCTTTGCGGCGAGTCATCTCACGCGCCTTGCGCGCCGCCTCACGCGCACGGGCAGCATCGACAACCTTGCCAGCAACCGCTTTGGCGTCCTTGGGATGCTCCAGCAGAAACTCGCCCAACTTTTCGCCCATGGCTGATTCGACCACGGGCTTAACCTCGGACGACACCAATTTATCCTTGGTTTGGGAGGAAAACTTGGGATCTGGGACTTTGACGGAAATCACCGCGGTCAACCCTTCGCGCGCATCATCGCCGGAGGTATTGACCTTTTCTTTTTTCGCCAAGCCTTCGGATTCGATGTAGCCGTTGATCGTGCGGGTCAGCGCGGCGCGGAAGCCCGCCATGTGGGAGCCGCCATCACGCTGCGGAATATTATTGGTATAGCAAAATACGTTTTCCTGAAACGAGTCATTCCACTGCAGCGCGGCTTCAACCACGATGCCATCGCGCTCGGCCTCGAAGTGACAAACCACCTCGTGCAGCGGCGTCTTGTTCTGATTCAAGTGTTCGACAAAAGCGCGGATGCCGCCCTTGTACTCGAAAATATCTTCGCGGTCGGTGGCCTCTTCAGTCAGCCGAATACGCACACCAGAGTTCAGAAACGACAACTCGCGCAGGCGCTTGGCGAGAATGTCGTAGTGGAATTCGACAACGCGGAACACTTCGACGCTGGGATAGAAGCGCACATGCGTGCCGGACTGATCGGTCGGCCCGATGACGGATAAATCCGTTTTCGGCTCGCCCATGCTGTAAGTCTGATGGTGGATATTGCCATCGCGGTGGATGGTCAATTCCAGCTTTTCGGATAGCGCGTTAACCACCGACACACCAACACCATGCAAGCCGCCTGAGACTTTGTAGGCGTTGTCGTCAAACTTACCGCCTGCATGTAGCACGGTCATGATGATTTCAGCGGCGGGGCGGCCTTCTTCGGCGTGAACATCCACCGGGATTCCGCGGCCATCGTCTGACACCGAAACACTGGCGTCAGCGTGGATGGTAACTGTCACTTCGCTGCAGTGGCCGGCCAAGGCTTCGTCGATGGAATTATCGACAACCTCGAACACCATGTGGTGTAAGCCGGTGCCGTCATCCGTATCGCCGATGTACATGCCGGGGCGCTTGCGCACGGCTTCCAGGCCTTTGAGCACGCGAATGCTCGAGGAGTCATAAAGCCCCTCGTTTTTGTCTGTCATGGCTTCACCTTTGGCAAGCGCACATTTTATCACGCGGCGCGCCACAACGGGCCTCCAGCAGCGTGGCGTGCCTACGCCAGACGACACGCAGGCGAGCCGGCTTTATCTCGGCGTTACGGCGCCATGTTCCACGTGGAACATCTGCACATCAGCAACCGGTTCTGTTGCCTCGAGCTGCGTCATCAGCCATTGCCCTTGCGTGGATCTAGCAATGTCAAAAAGCGCGCGGCGATAGTTGGCGCCAAGTTCCGAACTCAAATCATCCAACAACATGATCGGCGTCTCGCCAGTCGCATGCGCCACGCCAAACATCTGCGCAGCGGCTAGGGCGATGATGAGCATTTTCTGTTGCCCGCGAGATAACTGGTGGCGCACTTGCCGGCCATCGCAAGCAACGACGAAATCAGCGCGATGCGGACCGACGAGTGTGTAGCCTGCCTCAAGTTCACGTTGCCGCGAATCGGTCAGCGCTTGCGCTAGGCTGCGGTCGGCAGGCCAACCGGCTTTGTAACGCAAGCTGGGCTCTGGAAGGTCAGGCAAATATGTCGAGCAAATCGCCGCCCACCGATCGGCCAGGTTGGCTAAATATTGGCTGCGTAGTTCGTGTAGGTGCAGAGCGGCACGTTGATAGGCTGGATCGAACGCCGCTAGCGCGCGACGGTCGCCAGCTTTGCAAGCGGCGTTGCGCTGGCGCAGTAGGCGGGAGTAGCTGCGCCACGCATCAACAAAGCCATGTTCCACGTGGAACACTCCCCAATCCAGGAAGCGCCGACGGTAACTGGGGCCATCATCAACCAATTGATGCAGGCGCGGATCAATGACCTGAACGCGTACAGCGCGAAGCAGGTCCATCAGCCCAACGTCGCGCTGCGTGCCTAGGCGTGTGCTCAAAGATTGCCGGCTGCGCTCGACGGCAACGCGTTGAGCCTGTTCGGCGGACTGCACTTGGCCCGACACTACGACAGACTGCGTGCCGCGGCGAATCAGGTCGCCGCTACGGCTGCCCCGAAACGATTGCGTGCGGCTGAGGAGGTAAGCGGCCTCCAGTAAACTGGTTTTGCCGCTGCCGTTGTCGCCAACAAAAACGCTCAAGCCGGGTGGCAAGGCGACCTCTACGCTGTCGTGACAGCGCAGGTTGGTGAGGCTGAGGTGTTCAAGATGCATGCGCGTACGCCGCAATACTGCGGCAAACGGCTACAGGCGCATGGGCATGACCACGTAGGCGTGCGCGTCGGAACCAACTTCTTTGAGCAAGCCGCCGGCATCGGAACTACTGAGCAGGAAGCGGAAGTTCTCGCTAGTCATCACGCCTAAGGCGTCGAGCAAATAATTGACGTTGAAGCCGATCTCCAGCGCGCTGCCGCCGTAATCGACTTCGACTTCTTCCTCGGCTTGCTCGTGCTCGGGGTTTTCGGTTTGCAATTTCAGGGTGTTGCCCTCGAGCACGATGCGCACACCTCTGAATTTCTCGTTCGACAAAATTGCGGCGCGGGACAGGGCGGCGCGCACCAGCTCGCGGTCGGCAATCATCACTTTGTCATTCGCCGCCGGGATCACTTTTTCGAAGTCTGGGAAGCGGCCGTCGATTAATTTGCTGGTGAAAAGAATCGTGCCCAGGTCAACCTGAATGTGATTGCCCGTCAGCGTTAGTGACACGTCATCCTCGTCGTCGCCAATCAAGCGGCTGAGTTCGACCACACCTTTGCGCGGGACGATAACCTGCTGCTCTTCACTGACCTCAAGTTCGGTGTCGTAGTCCGACAAAGCCAGCCGGTGGCCATCGGTACCGACAGCGCGCAAGCCTGTTTTGCGCAAGCACAACAACAAGCCGTTGAGGTAATAGCGTACGTCTTGCTGGGCCATGGCGAACTGCGTGCGCGCCAACACTTGGGCAAGGGCCTCGCGCGGCACTTGATGCCTGTCGCTGCCTTCAATTTCGCCCATGCGTGGGTATTCGGCGGCGGGCTGGGTGGCCAGTGTGTAGCGGCTGCGGCCCGAGCGCACGGTGAACCGGCTCTCGCTGAGCTCGCAGGTGATCCGCGCGCCCTCTGGCAGGCCGCGGCAAATGTCGAACAACTTGCGCGCTGGAACCGTGGTTTCGCCAGTCTGCGTAACCTCGGCCTCGACGTGGCTGACAAGTTCCAATTCAAGATCGGTGCCGGTCAAGCGCAAGCCCGTGTCAGACGCCTCGACCAAGAAATTCGACAAGATTGGCATGGTCTGCCGGCGTTCGATAACGCCAATGACGGACTGGACGGTGTGCAGGAATGACCCGCGATCAATTTCAAACTTCATCGTGCGCGCTCGCTTTGGATGACAGGCTATAGATTATTAATAGTGTGTTTTTTAAGCTAAGAAATAGTAGTAATAATAGGCAACTACTTACGCTGTTGATAAGATAAATTATCTTTTCAAAACAATAACTTACAATTCTTTTTGCCGGCTCAAACTGGTCTGACAAGTCATCTGCATTGCTGTGGATAACATGTGCGTTGATTCGCCGCGCCATGTTGCCCACCGCTTGTCCACAGGATAGCCCCATGTTGTGCGCCAAACCATACACAGCCCGCGTCATTGGCTGAGTGTCCGGTGCAGGGCGTTGTAGTCGTCGCGAATTTGCGGCTCTTCATCGCGCTTGGTGGCGATGGTGCGGCAGGCGTGCAGCACAGTCGTGTGATCGCGACCGCCAAAGGCATCGCCAATTTCTGGCAGGCTTTTCTCGGTAAGCTGCTTGGCCAAAGCCATGGCTATCTGGCGCGGGCGCGCAATGGCGCGGCGCCGGCTTTTTGATGACAGATCCGCCAAGCGAATGCCGAAGTATTCGGTGACTGTGCGCTGGATGGCCTCAATGGTCACAGAGCGCTCGTGGACGTTGAGAATGTCGCGCAACGCCTGACGGGTGAAGTCGATATCGATGGCGTCGCCGGTAAAGTGAGCGGTATGCACCAAGCGGTTGAGGGCGCCCTCGAGCTCTCGCACATTGCTGCGGATGCGCGTGGCGATATAAAACGCCACGTCTTCGGGCAAGTCGGCATCCAAGGCTTCGGCTTTGCTCATCAAGATGGCAACGCGGGTCTCGAGCTCGGGCGGGTCAACTGCTACTGACAGGCCCCACAAAAAGCGGTTCTGCAGCCGTGCATCCAATTGATCAAGTTCCGCTGGCAGCCGGTCACAGGTCAGGATGATCTGTTGTTTGCCTTCCAGCAGCGAGTTGAAGGTGTGGAAAAACTCTTCTTGCGTGCGTTCTTTGCCGGCGAAGAAATGAATGTCGTCTATGAGTAAGGCGTCCGCGCTGCGGTAAAAGGCCTTGAACGCGTCCATGGTGTTGTGGCGCACGGCCGACACCATGTCGTTGACGAAACGTTCAGCCGGGATATAAACAACGCGTTTTTTATTCCCACTGGCAATCAAGGCGTTACCCACGCTATGCATCAAGTGGGTTTTACCCAGGCCGGTACCGCCGTAGATCAATAGCGGGTTGTAGGCCACGCCAGGCGTGTCCGACACTTTTTGTGCTGCAGCGCGTGCAATGCGGTTGGACTTGCCCTCGACGAAGTGTTCGAAGGTGTAGCGCGCATCAAGCTTGTTGCCAGTGCCCATGGCATGCGCGCGCGGTGCCGTGTGGCCGGCGGTGTCGTCTGCTTGCGGCACGCTGGCAGCGCGGGCCGAAGAACCGATGCGGATAGAAATCTGCGCGTTCTCGCTGCCAGAGATTTCACCCCACACGGCGCTGATGGTCGCAAGATACTGTTCGCGAACGTTGTCCATCACCGGCTTGTTGGGTGCCAGTAGTTCCAGGCGATCATCGTCTTGAATGGCTTGCAGCGGGCGCAGCCAAGTACCCACTTCGCTTTCCGACAAGACCTCTTCGAGCCGGCGGATACATTGCGCCCAGACGCTGTTTTGGTCGGGCGAAGTAGGCGCTGTATGGCGTGCGGCGTTGGACAAGTTCGAGCCAATTCGGGAGCCGCATTCGCAAAACTGGCAGCAGGGCCGGCAGCGACGAACGCGACAAGAAGCAAAATGTTGTTGCAGCGGCAGCAAGCCGCCACGCGGGCTCGCAGCATACCGTGGGCCGCGGGACTTATCCACAGGCCTCCACCACCGGCCGACGGGCGGCTGAATTAGCCGCGGAACAGGCTGCAGGATGTGCGGTGGCGGCTTGCATTGGCGGCCCTGCGCGCTGTAAAATCCGCGCCCTTTTTTCGCACCACCTGGCACCCGGCCGGGACATTGCCATGAAACGCACATTCCAGCCGCACAATCTACGCCGCAAACGCACACACGGTTTCCGCGCCCGCATGTCCACCGTAGGTGGCCGCAAGGTCATCAAGAACCGCCGCGCCAAGGGCCGCAAGCGTCTCGCCTGCAAATAAACGCAGCGAGTCGGTGTGAACTGGCGTTCGAGATGCCGGGCGCAACACCGCGGTTTCGCCGTAGCCAGCGCTTGCTAACACCGGCCGACTTCCGCGCCGTGTTCTCCACCGGCCGCAGGCTGGGCAATCGCAGTTTTGGCTTGATCGTCAAGCCCAACGACGTGGGCCATGCACGTTTGGGTTTGGCTATTTCCAAAAAGATCGACAAGCGGGCTGTGGCGCGCAATCGCATCAAGCGTGTCGTGCGAGCATGGTTTGCACAAACCGACCTGCCGGCCATCGACGTAGTTGTGCTGGGCCGCGGCGGTGTTAGCCGGCAAACCAAGCCACAATTGTGGGCGTCGCTCCGCCATTTGGAAAAGTCGCTCAAGCCATGATGCGCAAGCTACTTGTTAATCTCATCCGCTGCTACCAGCGCTTGCTCAGTCCCTTGTTGGGGCCACAGTGCAGGTTTGCGCCCAGTTGTTCGTCGTATGCCATTACTGCTATCGAGCAACATGGTGCTTGGCGCGGTAGCGTTTTGGCGCTGCGCCGCATCGCCCGCTGTCACCCCCTGAACCCCGGTGGGCACGACCCCGTGCCGCCTGGCCCCAAAGCCTAGGATTTTGTTGTTATGGAGTCAGCTCGATTCCCCCTGATTTGTCTCGTCGGCGTGGTGCTGTTTTTCATGTATCAGGCGTGGGACAGCGAACAGCAAGCGCCGGTCAATCCGCCACAAGCACAGTCCAGCCAGGATTTCGATACCGCGGTGCCTGGCGAAGATAACGACGAACTGCCCAGCCTGGATCAAGCTCCCGACGCACCTCCGGCACCAGAAGTCGCCGACCGCGCAACACCAAACACCAGCGTCGTGGCTGCAACGCCCACACAAGCTGGCGACAGCCTTTGGATCACCACCGACGTCATGCGCCTACGCGTCGATGCGCGTGGCGGAACCATCAGCCAGGTCGAGTTGCTCAGTTACAACACCGAGGCCGACAACGACACGCCGCTGACCTTGCTCCACCGCCGCCAAACCAGCCAGTTTTTGGCGCAAACCGGCCTGTTGGGTAGCGACGGTGATGCGCCAACCCACCAAGCCAACTTTGCACTGCCGGCCAAGGCCATCACGCTCAACGATGGTCAAGACCAAGTGTCGGCCACATTGCGTTGGTCGGGCGCCAATGGCCAAGTGGTGGATAAAACCCTGACCGTGCATCGCGGCCGCTACACCGTTGATGTCGATTACACCGTGCAAGCCGCTGCCGACTGGGCGGTAAGCCCGTACATACAATTCAATACCCGCAACTTGCAAGAAAGCAGCGACGGCCCGCCATTCATCGAGCAGTTCAATGGCGTGGCGTGGTACGCGCAAAAAGACGACGGCGACAAGTACAAGTTCCAGAAGCGGCAGTTCGAAAAACTCGGCGAAGAGCCGCTGGATGCCGGCCAAACCGGCGGGTGGCTCGCTGTCATGCAGCACTACTTTTTGGCCGCCGCGCTGCCGGCTGACGATGCCGCGGTGCGTATGGTGGCCAAGCCGGCCAAACAAGGCGGCCATCTGACGCAATTGATTGGCTCCAAGCGCAATGTCAGCGCCGATGCGCCAAGTAAGTTCGGCCACCGTTTGTACTTTGGCCCCAAGTTGCAAAACCGTTTGGGCGACGTCGCCCCGGGGCTGCAACTCACCGTCGATTACGGCCTGCTCACGCCCTTGTCGGAGCCGTTGTTCTGGGTGCTCGACCGCGTCCACGACATCGTCCGCAACTGGGGCGTGGCGATTATCTTGCTGACGCTGGCGATCAAGCTGATTTTCTACAAGCTCAGCGAAGCGCAGTACCGGTCAATGGCAAAAATGCGCAAGTTTGCCCCGCGCATTCAGTCCATCAAGGACCGTTACGGCGATGACCGCGAGCAGATGCAAAAGGCGATGATGGACCTCTATAAAAAAGAGGGCTTCAATCCGTTGGCGGGCTGCTGGCCAATGCTGGTGCAGTTCCCGGTATTCATTGCGCTGTACTGGGTGTTGCTGGAGTCGGTCGAACTGCGCCACGCGCCGTTTGCGCTGTGGCTGCAGGATTTGTCGGCACCCGACCCGTTCTACATTCTGCCCGTGCTGTTCGGCGTGTCGATGTACTTCCAGCAGAAGTTGTCCGGCCAGGCAATGACCATGGACCCGATGCAGCAGCGCATCATGACCGCCATGCCGATTGCGCTGACTGCCTTCTTCGCCTTCTTCCCGTCCGGTTTGGTGCTGTACTGGTTGGTTAGCAACCTGTGGGGGATTGCCCAGCAGTGGTACATCTATCGCAAGCTTGATGGTGAGGGCTTGGGGCGCAAGTCCTGAGAGATCGCAGGCGATGAATGACACCATCGCCGCCATTGCCACACCGCCCGGCCGCGGCGGTGTGGGCATTGTTCGTATTTCCGGCGACGCCGTGTGCGACATTGCGCCGGCGCTACTTGGCAACCTTCCCAAGCCGCGGTTTGCAACGCTAGCCAAATTCACCGCTGCCGATGGCACGCCGATCGACCAGGGCCTGGCGCTGTACTTCGCTGCGCCCGCCTCCTACACCGGCGAGCATGTGCTGGAACTCCACGGCCACGGCGGCCCGGTGGTACTGGACCAGTTGCTGGCGCGCGTGCTGCAACTGGGCGCCCGCCCTGCGCAGCCTGGCGAATTCACCGAGCGCGCCTTCCACAACGGCAAACTCGACCTCAGCCAAGCCGAGGCTGTCGCCGACCTGATTGATGCCGGTAGCCAAGCCGCCGCGCGTGCCGCCAACCGCAGCCTCAGTGGCGAGTTCGCCGCGCGCATCCAAGCCTTGGTCGAGCAGATCACCCAATTGCGTGTGTATGTGGAGGCGGCAATGGACTTCCCAGACGAAGACATCGATTTTCTCGCCGACGACACCGTGCTCAATCGCGTTGATGCGCTGGCCGAAGCTGTGGCCGCCGTGCAAACCGAAGCGGGCCGTGGCCGCGCACTCACCGAGGGCCTGACGCTGGTGCTGGCCGGCCGGCCAAACACCGGCAAATCCAGTTTGCTCAACCGTCTGGCAGGCACCGAGGCGGCGATCGTGACCGACATTGCGGGCACCACCCGCGACAGCTTGCGCGAGCACATCGTCGTGCGCGGCATTCCCATTACGGTTGTTGATACCGCTGGCATTCGAGACACCGACGACGCGGTCGAGCGAATCGGCGTGCAGCGGGCGCGCGACCAGGCTGGAGGGGCCGATGCGGTATTGCTGGTCGTGGATGACAGCGAGGGCTACACCGCCGACGATGCGGCCGCTTTGGCGGGCTTGCCGGCAAGTTTGCCGGTGCTTTGCCTCTACAATAAATCTGACCTGAGCGGCGCCGCGGTTGGCACCACGGATGATGGTTTGCGCTTGTCGGCGAAGACCGGCGACGGCGTGGAAGCATTGGAACTGGCCATCGCCGAACTGGCTGGTGCCAGTGACGCCGAGCATGGCCGTTTTTCTGCCCGGCGCCGGCATTTGGACGCCATCGCCGCCGCCGTGGCAGCAATCCACCGCGGCCGCGAGCAACTTGTTGACGCACAGTCCGGTGAATTGCTCGCCGAAGAGTTGCGCTTGGCGCAGGACGCGCTCGGCCGCATCACCGGCGCGGTGCACAGCGACGATTTGCTGGGCGAGATTTTCTCCAGCTTCTGTATCGGCAAGTAGCCCTCGCATGCGCCCATAAAAAAAGGCCACCCAGCTGGGTGGCCTTTTTCGTGTGAAGCGCTACGGCGCTATTGCGTGCAGTTCGTCGAGCCGGGGTAGCGGGACTCGTCCGGAACCACGACATCGTTGATCCATTGAGCGACGAGTGCATGGCCTTCTTCATCAACCACACTGCGCGCGATTGGCGGCATCTTGGCTGATGGCGAGACGGCGTCGGGGCTGATACGGAATTCCAGAATCGACAAATTGGCTGAACCAGGGTGGATGTCCACCTCACGGCCGCCTGAGCCATCGGCACCAGTTGCAGTGGGCCCTTTGCAGATGCCATAGCTGGCATCAACTTGGCGGAAGACGTCGAGATAAAACCCGGTGTTCGCGGCGAAACCGCGGCTGTTATGGCAGTGCTGACAATTCACTTCCAACCATGCGCGCGTGCGTGCTTCGATATCTTCGTCCGAGTTGGCGGTAAAGCCGGAATCGCCTGGCACGTTGAACTTGGGCGACCGCGGCAGGTTGGCAGCAATTTGCGTTGCGGCATCAACACCCAAATCAGACGGGCATCCCACCATACGGCCGGTGCTGCATAGATATTCAATCTGATTGCGGTCAGCAATTTCGTGCTGGCTTTGGCCAGTTGCCGCCGGTGACTCCGATTCATATGGCCGGTTGAGGTTGCGCACCTTCGGCCCGATTGGCGCCGTGCCAGCATCGACATCTTCGTTGGTATGGCAGCTTTTGCACTGGTTGGCGTTCGGCACGCTGTAGGCGTCGGTGCTGCCGGTGTGGCGTGTTCCCGTATCGGCATCCACGTAGTCCCAACTCACTTCCACTGATGCACCAGCGGGTTGCAGTTCGGCAAAACGACTTCCGTCGGTAGCTGTTTTCCAGACGTACGGTAGGCCGACCCAGCGCGGCTCACCCATCGAATTGCGCCGTTTGATGATCAGCCGCGTCTCGATGGCCTCCTCGCTACCGTTGTCGTGGAACGAGAAGGTTTTGGCGATAATCGTGCCCACCGGATAAACAATGGTGGCATTAGGGCTAGTGCCGGCGCCTTCCCGATAAACCAATTGTGTATTGGGAGGCAGGTAGGCCACGCGATATTTAACCGAGTAGTCGGAAAACAGCTTGGTGTTCAGCACGAATGGGTAGCCGCCGCTGTTCGGCGTGCTGGTCGGGTCGTCGGCATCGGCGAACAGGTTGTACTGCTCCAGTAGCGGGCAATCTACCGTTGCCGCACCAAAGTTCACCTCGCCATCAGCCACCTCTGCAGTACAAAGGCGGGTCACTTCTTCCAGCGAGGGTGCTGGGTCGATGTTCGCACTGGGGACAAATGGCGGGATCACGACTGGCGGCAGCAGCGCCAAGTTTTCACCGTACTGGTCTTCACACTGGTGCGGAGTCCAATCCAGGTCGGCTGGAAAATCCTGGAGTTCTGCCAGTTGCTGCGGCGTAGGCAGGCCACCGCTTGACAATGCGATGGCGGCATCCGCGCCTTTTGTTCCTTTGAAGTTGGTATAGAGCAGGCTGTCGTCGGAAAAGGTGTTGTCGCTATCGATACACGAGGCGAACCACAGCGGCGCAATCCGCACGGGGTTTTGTGGGTCTGTGGTGTCGAACTTGTAAGCGTTGTAGTGGCAGTCAGGGTTCGGGTCAGACTCCGTGTGTTGTGGCTTGCCATTTTCATCCGCCGGCACAGGGTTACCGTTTTGATCCACCGGGTAGGGGCAGTCAGCATCCAACTCGGGCAGCAGGCCATCCCAAACAATATGTGCACCTCGGAAGCCATCACCATCTGGGCAGGCCGTTGGGTCGGCTGCGCACCCGGCTTGAGTTTTCAAACCGATCAGTGCAGGTAGAACTTTCGCGACATTCTCTTCCGCAAGGTCTGTTGTTGTTGCAACGGGGAGCATGTTGCCGTTGTTGGTGAAGGTGTTGCGGAAAATACGCACCCCTTCCGAGTACCAATCAATCTTGCGCTCGCTGGGCCGGTCACCTTCTGGCAACAACTCGTAGCTGACGTGAATGAAACCGCCTGTGTTGTTGTTTTCGAAGATGTTGTCGAACACATCGATTCGGTCGTAGCTCAACGTCAACATGCCGGTGCCAGGAGGAATCTGAGAGACGATGCCGCCTTCGGTGAAGTTGTAGGTGTTGTTGTTGCGTGAGACGTTGTTGTAAACGCGCGTGCGGCTTCCGTACTGGGTTAGGTTGTCCAAGTCGTACACCAGAAAACCGCCAGTGTTGCACTCGGCCAAGTTGTTGTTGTACTCGCCACCTTGTACGTTCTCGATCTCGAAGCCGAACACGTTGTACGCCGCGCGGCTGTTACGAATGATCGCGTTGGTTGTCTGCCCGACGTAAATGCCTGCGTCCGAAGCCCCAATAGATTCGGCCCCGTCAACCAAGATGTGCTGGGATTTCACGGGGTAAATACCGTAGCGGCCAGCCTGCTGACTCACTGTGTAGTCAGGCGACGTTGTATCGCCGCCGGCATTTTCGGGAACGTCGGGATTTTGGAAGGCTGGGTCCGTGCACGGTACATCCAGGCGGCCGTCTTGGTAGTTGTCGGCTGTAATCGGGTCGTCGCTTTCGCGACCGCCGTTCGACGACCAAAACGCGCGCACCCGTCGCAAGGTGCCGTGCTCGACACTGCGCAGTTCGAAGCCGTTGCCGTCGGAGTCGGCCATTGTCAGGTCTTCAATAATTACTCCGCGCACGTTGTCGAACAAAAAGCCCTCGACCCCGTCGCTGTTGCGGAATGACACGACGGTCTCGTCCACGCCGCAACCTTTGATAAGGATGTTCTCTACATTACTCAGCAGCAATGTGGACTCGATATCGAAAAAGCCGCAGTCGAACTCGATGGTGTCGCCAGGCCGAGCGTCAACAAACGCGTTGAGCGCGTCAAGCGTGGCGTCAGGGCCGGGCTGAATGATTACAGTGCGCGCAACGGGTGGCGGCGTATCTGTGCCTGGAGTGTCCGGCACACTAACCGGTGTCTGCGTCGTGGGGTCCGCGCTCGACGACGAACCGCCGCAGGCTGTCAGCAGGGTTGCAATGAAGAGTGCCGCAAGGGCCTGAACGCCTAACGTGCGCATGATGGTGTCGCCTCGAATCGTTGTTGTTGGCCGCAAATGCAACCACTAATTGGTTTATTCAGCCAGTTATCACAACAAATAAGCTGCGCAGCGGCAATGGTAAATTGATCCCATGCGATAAACGGTCATACTGGGCCGATGCGGTTCTGCCCCTTGTGCGCCACAGCTTTGGAAACAATCGAACTCGGCGACCGGCCGCGGTTGGCCTGCCCGGCGAGCGCCTGCGACTTTGTGCACTGGGACAACCCCACGCCGGTGGTGGCGGCTGTTGTCGAGCATGCCGGCCAGGTGTTGATTGCCCGTAATGCCGAGTGGCCAGCAGGTATGTTCGGGCTGGTCACAGGCTTTCTGGAACCCCGCGAAGACCCGGCCGAGGGTGTGCTGCGCGAGGTGCACGAAGAGCTGGGTGTGACGGGCGAATTGGGTGACCTGATCGGTGTTTATGAATTTACCCCGCGCAACCAGGTCATCATCGCGTATCATGTGCGCACGCAAGGGGACATTGTGTTAGGCGAAGAGTTGGTTGAATACAAGCTCATCGCACCTGATCAATGCCGTGTGTGGCCGCTGGCCACCGGTTTGGCATTGCGTGATTGGTTGCGGCAACGTGGCCATGATCCCGAAACTGTCACATTCCCGCGTAACAATTAGATTTCCAGCTTGGCACCTGCCAGCAGGACTCGTCGGCGAGCAGCCTTTTATTGGGTTGGTTCACTGCTGCTGACGATCGACGAATGAAACCAACCGTTGTTTAGAGATACAGAATGGATATTTACGTCGGCAACCTGCCGTACTCAACTCAAGACGCTGATCTGCAGGGTGCCTTCAGCGCTCATGGAACGGTCACTTCCGCAAAGGTCATTTCTGACCGTGAAACGGGCCGCTCCAAGGGCTTTGGCTTCGTCGAGATGCCTAACGCCTCAGAAGCCAACCAAGCGATCGAGGCCCTCAACGGCACCGATATGGGCGGCCGTGCCATCAAGGTGAACGAGGCTCAACCTCGCAAGCCTCGCGCCCCTGGCGGCGGCGGTCGCGGCGGCTGGTAAGCCTTCGCGTCTAACGCTTAAAGGCGGCCTCCGGTAACGGGGGCCGCCTTTTTTTATGCCCGCGCCCTGGCCCGGTCAACCAGCGCCCGGAAGATGCGCCGCATGCGCCGAACTTGTGGCATGTATTCGGGGTGCCATTGCACACCCAGCAAAAAGCTGTCGTCGCTGGATTCCACTGCTTGGGTGATGTCGTCCAGGTCATGGCCGACGCGGCGCAGACCATCGCCCAGTTGGTCAACCGCCTGATGATGCAGGCTGTTGATTTTGGCGCGGACGCCGCCGAGTGTCTGCGACAGTTGTGAGCCAGGCTCCACATGCAGGGTTTTGCGGGGCAATACGAACCAGCGGTTCGAGGTGCGTTTGCGCACGGTCTTGAGGTCGCCAATCAAGTTGCCGCCCTTGACGATGTTGATGAGCTGCGCGCCGCGGCAAATGCCCAACATCGGCAGGCCAGCGGCAAGCCCGCGGCGGATGACGTCGGACTCCAGCGCATCGCGGGCGGCGTCGTATTCGCCTTGCACGTCGGAGTCCAGGTCGGTGACATCGGTGTAGAGGTTGGGGTCGATATCATCACCGCCGCCGATGATCAGGCCGCGCAACTCGTCAAAACGCTGCAACCAATGCTGGCGCTTGGGCGTAATTCGCACGGGCCGCCCGCCCGCCAGCCACACTGATAGCGCACCGAACCACCAACCCCAAGCCAGCCGCTTGTCGGGGCCGGTGATTCCGATCAGCGGGCGCTTCATTCGCCGAGATCAACCAGCCAGGTCGCGGTGCGCTTGGTCCAGTCGTCCAGCAGTTTGCTGATCGGGTCGTCGAGGTGGTCGAGAAACGCTGCCATCATGTCGCGGCGGGCATCATCGTTGGCGGCCAGGTGTTCCACTTGCAGCCAATGCTGCCAGGGCGTGTCCAGGTTCCAGTCTTGGTCATCAATCAGGCAATTCGGCAGGCGGTAATGCAGCGCCGGCCGCGGCTTGATCAAGTTGCTATCAACAACGTCGCGTACGCGTTTTTCGTCCACATCGGCAAATGCTGGCAGCATGTCCAGCGCGCGGTTGCGCGTTGGGTTGAACTTCAAATAGTCGTCGATCAGTGTGCTGAGGTCCGGCGCGTAGTCGGCAGCAACAATGTGGCGCACGTAGTCGCTGCCGAACTTGTCGATATACGGCGCGATGCGGCGCGACCAATCCACCTCGCTGCGTTTGAGCAACCACGGGAACAGGCACACGAAGGCCTGTAGATACGCCAGCAGGGTTTCGGCCTTCGAGTCCGGCAACTCCGGGTTCATGTGCAGGCCAAAGGCGTAGATGGGCGAGCGCCGCGTGCCCAGTGCGCCGAGTTCGCGCAAACCAGCAATCACGTCCTGCAACTTGCCCAGCGCCGGCATGGGGATGGGTGGCGTAACGACCTCAAAGGGCACGACCCGCCGCGCGATCAGGCCCAGTAACTCGTCGGGGATGCGGTCGAGATCAAAGCTGTCATCGACATCGCGCTGCTCACGGCCGGCGCGGATGAGGTAATCGAAATCCAGCTCAACCCGAAACGTGCCGAATTCGGTGTCCTGCAGTTCGAATTCATACTGCGACACCGGCTCGATACTGCCGCCCAAGTGTTCCTTGAGCAGCCGGGAGATAGCTTCGATGCCCAAGCCGGAAAATTCCAGTTCGACACCGATGCGGCGGTCATCGCCGTTGGCGGTTTTACGCCAGGGCGGTAAGAGGGGTTTGGTCATGCTGGCAATGGTGACTGGCGCTACCGTACTATCGCAAGCCTACACGTCCGCCCAGCGCCGGTGTCCCAAAATTGTTGGGCACACTGCACAGGAGACAGCATGACCGCAGGCCGCATGACCACACTGGCGCAAGACCAGGACAGCGACCCGACCGAAACCCAAGAATGGCTGGACGCGCTCGAAGCAGTGATCCAGCGCGAAGGCCCGCAGCGGGCGCACTATATTCTGGAGAACCTGCTAGACCGCGCACGCCGCGGCGGCACCTTCATCCCGCATTCGCCCTACACCGCCTACGTCAACACCATTCCGCCGCACCTCGAGCAGCAGTCGCCGGGCGACCATGCGCTGGAATGGACTATCCGCAGCCTCACCCGCTGGAACGCCATGGCCATGGTGGTGGCGGCCAACCGCGAACACGATGGCATCGGCGGGCACATTGCCAGTTATGGCTCGGCGGCAACGCTGTACGACGTGGGCTTCAACCACTTTTTCAAAGGGCCGGATCACAAAGACGGCGCCGACCTGCTGTATATCCAAGGCCACTGCGCACCGGGCATTTATGCGCGCATGTATCTGGAAGGCCGGCTCAGCGAGGACGACCTCGATCGCTTTCGCATTGAATCCAACGGCAAGGGCCTGAGCAGCTATCCGCATGCTTGGCTGATGCCCGACGTGTGGCAGTTCGCCACCGTGTCCATGGGCCTGGGCGGCATCACCGCGATTTACCAGGCGCGGATGATGAAGTACCTGACCAACCGCAAGCTGACCGACACCACGAATCGCAAGGTGTGGTGCTTTTGCGGCGACGGCGAGATGGACGAGCCGGAAAGCCTGGGCGCCATCGACATTGCCGCACGCGAAGGCCTGGACAACCTCATCTTTGTCGTCAACTGCAACCTGCAGCGGCTCGACGGCCCGGTGCGCGGCGACGGCAAGATCATCCAGGAACTCGAAGGCGTGTTCCGCGGCGCCGGCTGGAATGTCATCAAGGTGGTGTGGGGCTCGGCCTGGGATGCACTCATCGCTCAAGACCACAGCGGCAAGCTGCTGCAACGCTTCAACGAGTGCGTCGATGGTGAATACCAGAACTACAAGCAAAAGGGCGGCGCATACACCCGCAAGCATTTCTTCGGCAAATACCCCGAGCTAGAGAAGATGGTCGCCCGCATGTCGGACGACGAGATCGCCAAGCTCAACCGCGGGGGCCATGATCCGCACAAGGTGTTCGCGGCCTACCACCAGGCGGTGAACGAAGCCGACGGCCGGCCGACCGTGATCCTGGCCAAGACGGTCAAGGGTTACGGCATGGGCGAGGCTGGTGAGGGCCAGAACATCACCCACTCGCAGAAGAAAATGGGCGAGGAGGCGATGAAGAAGTTTCGCGACCGCTTCGACTTGCCGCTAAGCGATGAGCAGCTCACCGACGTGCCCTACTTCAAGCCGGCTGATGATTCGCCGGAGATGGAATATCTGCGCGCCCGCCGCAAGGAACTCGGCGGCCCCCTGCCCAGCCGGCGGCCATCCGACGAGAAGCTGCCTGTACCGGGCCTGGATGCGCTGGAAGCACTCACCAAAGGCAGTGGTGACCGCGAGATTTCAACCACCATGACCTTTGTGCGTCTGCTGCAAACGCTGACGCGCGACAAAAAATTCGGCCCGCGCATTGTGCCCATCGTGCCCGACGAAGCGCGCACTTTTGGTATGGAGGGCATGTTCCGCCAGTTGGGCATTTATTCGCCAGTTGGCCAGCTCTACGAGCCACAGGATTCCGACCAGTTGGCCTTCTACAAGGAAGCCATTGACGGGCAAATCCTCGAAGAAGGCATTACCGAAGCCGGCAGCATGTCGTCGTGGATTGCTGCTGCCACCAGCTATGCCAATCACCACACGCCACTGGTGCCGTTCTACATCTTTTACTCCATGTTCGGTATGCAGCGCGTCATGGACCTGGCTTGGTCGGCCGGCGACATGCGCGCTCGTGGCTTCCTCATTGGCGGCACGGCCGGCCGCACAACACTGAACGGCGAAGGCCTGCAGCACCAGGATGGCCACAGCCACCTGTTGTCCGACTGTATCCCCAACTGCCGCTCCTACGACCCAACATTTGGCTACGAAGTGGCTGTCATCATCCAGGACGGCATGCAGCGCATGTATCAAGACCTGGAAGATGTGTTCTATTACATCACCGTCGAGAACGAGAACTACGCCCACCCGGCCCTGCCCGAGGGCAAGGATGGCGATCGCATCATCGACGGCATCAAGCGCGGCATTTATTTGCTCAGCGAGGGCCCGAAGAAAAAGAGCCACCGCGTGCAACTGATGAGCTGCGGCAGCATCTTGCGTGAGGCGCAAGCTGCCGCCGACATGCTGGCCGAGGAATGGGACGTGGCCGCCGACCTGTGGAGCGTGACCAGCTTTACCGAGTTGCGCCGCGATGGCCTGGACTGCCAGCGCTGGAACCAGCTCAACCCCAACGAATCACCGCGTATCCCATATGTGGCGCAGCACGTCGGCAGTCGTAACGGCCCTGCCGTGGCAGTGACCGACTACATGAAAGCCTACGGCGATCTCGTGCGGCCGTTCATGCCCATGCCGTATCACGTGCTCGGTACCGACGGCTTTGGCCGCAGCGACACCCGTGAAGCGCTACGCGACTTTTTCGAAGTCGATCGCCGCTGGATTGTTGTCACTGCCCTGCACGCATTGATGGAGCAAGGCGAAGTCGGCCGCGACAAAGTGGCTGAGGCCATCAGCCACTACGGCATCGACCCGCAAAAACCCAACCCGGTGACGGTGTAAGCCATGGCTGAGCAAATCGAAATCAAGGTGCCCGACATCGGTGACTTCGACGCCGTCGAAATCATCGAAGTGTTGGTTGCCGAGGGCGACACCGTGGCTGTGGAAGACGGCCTCATCGTGCTGGAATCGGACAAGGCCACGATGGACGTGCCCAGCACGCACGCCGGCAAGCTGATCAGCCTCAAGGTGTCGGTGGGCGACAAGGTTGCCGAGGGCGATGTGGTAGGCGTGGTCGAAGCCGAAGACGAGGAGGCCGCTGCGAGCGACGATGCAGACAGTGAGGCGACGGAAGACACGGCCGACGACTCGGACGAAGGCGAGATCAGCCAAGCCAGCGCTGACGCGGCCGACAGCGACCCCGACGATGACGATGATGCGTCAGAGGCGTCGGGTGCAGCCACATCGACTGAAGTGACCGTGCCCGACATCGGTGATTTCGATGCTGTCGAAGTCATCGAAGTGCTGGTTGCCGAGGGCGACACGGTGGCCGAAGAAGACGGCTTGATCGTGCTGGAGTCGGACAAGGCCACGATGGACGTGCCCAGCACAGCCGCCGGAACCGTCACGGCGATGAAGGTGGCAGTCGGTGACAAGGTTGCCCAGGGTGATTTGGTTGCGGTGATCGAGGGCAGCGGCGAGTCCAAGAAGGATTCTGGCGAGTCTGACAAACCGGCAAAGCAGGCCGAGAAACCTGACGACGGTGGTACTAAGCCAGCCAAGCAGCCCGAATCGAAAAAAACCGAAGCGCAGCCTGACAAGGCCGACACCGCCACAGGCAAAGAGGCGCCGCGCGTGCCGGCCAGCGAGCTGCCCCATGCCAGCCCGTCGGTGCGCAAGTTCGCCCGCGAGTTGGGCGTGGATTTGCGCCAAGTCAAAGGCAGCGGGCCGAAAGACCGCATCATCAAGGAAGACGTCGAGGCGCACGTCAAGCAGATCATGCAAAGCGGTGGTGGCAATGCCGCAACTGCCGGTGGTGCTGGCTTGCCGGAAGCACCGAAGGTCGATTTCGCCAAGTTCGGCGAGATCGAGGAAAAGCCGCTGGCGCGCATTCGCAAGCTGTCAGCCAAGAACCTGTCGCGCTCCTGGCTGCTGGTGCCGCATGTCACCCAGTTCGACGACGCCGATGTCACCGAACTCGAAGCCTTCCGCCAGGCCGAGAAAGACAAGCACGCGGCCAAGCTGACCATGCTGCCGTTCATCATCAAGGCCGTGGCCAAGGCCATCGACGCCTACCCCGAGTTCGCCAGTTCGCTAACGCCGGATGGCGAATCGCTGGTGATGAAGCACTACCGCCACATTGCCTTTGCCGCCGACACGCCCAATGGGCTGGTGGTGCCGGTGGTGCGCGATGCCGACCAAAAAGGCGTGGTGCAAATCGCCGCCGATTGCGCCGAACTTGCCGGCAAGGCGCGCGATGGCAAATTGTCGCCGGCCGACATGCAGGGCGCGGTGTTCACCATCAGCAGCTTGGGCGGCATTGGCGGCACGGCGTTCACGCCGATTGTGAACACGCCCGAGGTGGCCATTCTTGGCGTGTCGCGCAACCAGACCAAACCGGTGTGGAACGGCAGCGAGTTTGAACCGCGCAACATGATGCCGCTGAGTCTGTCGTACGACCATCGTGTCATCGACGGCGCTGCTGCGGCGCGCTTCATCGTCCACCTGTCAGGCTTGCTAGCCGACCCACGGCGCATGTTGCTTTAACTGATCGCGCCGGGCCTGCAAGCAATTCGGCGTCAAACTGGTTAAAATTTGGTCATTCGCGGCATCAGACCGCGCGCACTGCCGGGGGGTTGTGCGGTACCAAATCCAAGCTGGGGCTCGGGGCATGCAGCATCATAGGCAAACCGATCATGCAGACGGCTGGCTACGCGCCGGCGCCGATGCGGCGAGCCTGGCGCATGTGCTCGGCCATGCCACTGCGCTGGCGCAAGACCTGCCATCTGCGCGCTATGCCATCAATGTCTGCGAAGACCGTCACGCGTTTGTTTCTGGCTTTGCCGCCGCCCTGCTTCGTGGGCAGACGACCTTGCTGCCGGCCGTGCGTTCGCGCGCGGTCGTCGATGCACTAATCGACGACTACGGCGATTGCTACGTACTCAGCGACCATCTGGAATTGACCAGTAGCCGGGCGCGCACGCAAGTGATCGCGCCGCCGGATTCCGCGGCGCCGGCAGTGCCCGATGCACTGACCACCGTGCCAACAGACGCGGTCGCACTGATTGCGTTCACCTCCGGCAGCACTGGCACGCCTACGCCACACCGAAAAACCTGGGGCGCGCTACAGGCCAGCGCTGCCGACAATCGCCAGCATGCACTGGCAGGTTTGCCAGCCGGCGCGGCGATCTTGTCCACCGTGCCGGCCCAGCATATGTATGGTTTCGAACTATCGGTGTTGCAGCCATTGCTCGCTGGTTTGGGCCTGGTGGCCGCGCAACCGTTTTATCCGCAAGACTTGTTGGCCGCACTGGAAGAACATTCGGCGCCAATCGTGCTGGTGACCACGCCGGTGCATTTGCGCGCCTTTGTTCGTGCCGGGCTACGCTATCCCAATGTGAGCCGCATTGTCAGCGCAACCGCGCCGCTGGATGCCGCGCTGGCTGCCGAGGCCGAGCAATTGTTTGGCGCGGAGGTGCATGAGGTTTTCGGCGCCACTGAAACCTGCGTGATTGCTCACCGCCGCACGGTGGCAGGGCCGGCCTGGGCGCTGTACAGCAGCGTCCGCTTGGATAGCGGCGGTGAGACACCGCAAGTGCAAATTCCCAGCCGCGGCATTGCCGCCCAGGCGCTCCCCGACCGTGTGCAGCTTAGCGCCGATCAGCGTCATTTTGAGGTGATCGGCCGCGACAGCGACCTGATCAAATTGGCCGGCAAACGGGCATCACTGGCGGCCTTGAACCAACACTTGCTGGCTATCGACGGCGTTGAAGATGGCGTGATTTTTCAACGCGGCCCAGGCCGCTTGTCAGCGCTGGTTGCCGCGCCGGGCTTCACTCCCGCGCAACTGCGGCGGGTACTGGCTCGGCATGTCGATACCGCATTCTTGCCGCGGCAAGTGGTGTTCACCGACAGCTTGCCGCGCAATGGTGTGGGCAAGCTGCCCCGCGCCGGGCTACTCGCCGTGTTCGACCGCCTCGCCGCCGAGCAGCGGCAGATGAAACACGCCGTCGATTTCGACCAGCAAATCGCTGCGGCAAATATCCCCGCGTAACAACACGTAGGATGCGCCGCTGGGCAGCAGTGGTTCCAAGGCGCGCTCGGTGGCTTCGAGGTCGCCAGCGTCACGCAAATAAACCCGCAGGATGGGCCGCGTGTTCGCAAAGTCGCCATCGGCGGCGGCCACCAGTTCCCTCAGGTTGATCACACTCTCGCCGATTTGCGCCGCCACATCGCCGGGCCATTTAGTCTCGTGGCCGGCCACACTGGCGGTGCCGCTGGCCAGCAACACGCGCTGACCGCCGCTAGTCACCACATAGCCGCGAGCAAAGCTGGGGCTGCGCGGGCCATATTGGCGTGGGTAGTGATAGGCGCTGACCTGGCGCGGGTTTTCAAGCGCCTCGCCCGCCTGCTTACCGGCAACAAAGCTGATGTACAGCGCATTGGCGTCGTCGGCGCCGCCGATGGCGGTGGCCGCTGGATAACCACTGCCACGCACGCGCTGCGCAATACCCTGCGCGCGGCCGACGCAAAAACGCTTGTAAACCTCGCTGTCGCCAGCGCCCTGGTTGATGCACGACATGTAATTCCACACCCGCAACATGTGCGGATAACCCAGCGCGTCAATGGCTTGGTAGAGCTCGGCATAAGCGGCGGCGACGCGTTGTTCAAGCTGCTCGCCCAGCAGGTCATTGACGACCAGTTGACCAAACAGCCAATGCCCGTCGGCGTGCCCACTGACGGGGCCATGCTCGACAGGTTCGCAATGTTCGGCGGCCGTCCAATGCTCGTTTGGGCTGCCACGCAGTATTTGCAACGGCACCGGCACCGTGTGCGGTGTGGCCTTCAGGCTGTCGAACACCACGCGTGCCAAGCCGCCGGCACTTGCGGGCGTGTCGAACTGTACGTCAAACGGCACTCAGGTCACCGGGTCCAGTGTTGGGGGTTGGGTGTTGCTGCGCCGCGTTTGGCTGAGCCGCCAGGCGGTCAGCGCGTAAACCGCGCGGAATGCCAGCAAGCGGGCGCGGATGCCAAGGCTGCCGGCGCCGTTGCCAGCCAGCATGGCAATGACTGCCTGTTCCAGGCCCAGCACATTGCGCGGATTGGCGAACAGTTCGCGCATGGCTGGGGTGGTGAAGCGATAAATGAACCAACTAAAGCTGCCCACCAGCCGCCGAACGGCAAGCGCATAGCGCCAACGCGCTAGCTGAGCCAACCAAGGTGCCTGCAAGCTACGGTGGACGCACTCGGCTGCGCGCTCGCCGCCGGACATCGCCAAATAGACGCCGGATGAAAACACCGGATCGACAAAGCAGCCCGCGTCGCCCACTGCAGTGACGCCCGGTGCCGCAAAACGACGCACGGCGTAGCTGTAGTTGCCCTCGGCCTGAGCCGGGCCTGTTGGTTTGGCACGGCCCAGCCGTTGGCTGGCCTCCGGTGAGGCGGCGATCTGCTCAGCCAAAAACTGGTCGAGATTGCCGCGCCGCGCCTTCAGCGCCTCGGGCCCGCACACCGCGCCGACACTGAGGCGGTCACCCGGCAGCGGGATCAACCACAACCAGCCATCCGGCAGGTGATAAACGCCAATGTTGCCGTCGGCCGGCTCGGCCATGGCCGGGCCGCCAATAAAGTGGTTATAGACCGCGGCGCTGGCATGGCGCGGGTCTTTTTGCTTGCCGCCGAGCATGGGCGCGAGCACGGTGCTGCGGCCGCTGGCATCGACGACGTGGCGGGCGGCAATTTTGCGCTGGCCCTGCGGGTGCTTGATCGCCACACGGAACTGCTTGCCAACCCGCGTCACAGATTTGACCGCCCACCCACTGCGGCAATCAACGCCGGCGGCGGCAGCGGCGTGAAACAAGGTGGCATCGAACTGCGCGCGATCAACCTGGTAGGCGTGATCAGGCGAGCGCCCCAGGGCGGCATCAAAGTGAAATTGCAGCACGCCCTCGCCGGGGTGCGGCGCGAACTCGGCGCCAGGTTTATACACGGCCTGTGCAGCCACCTGATCCAACACGCCCAGCCGCTGCAGTATCGGCAGATTCATGGGCAGCAGCGATTCACCAATATGAAAGCGTGGGTGCCGGGCTTGTTCGAGCAGGGTCACGCGCCACCCGCGCCGCGCCAACAAATGCGCCGTGGTTGTGCCAGCCGGGCCGCCACCGATCACCACCACGTCGGCTGTTTCGTCGGCGAAATCAATTGCCACCGGGGGCTGCGATGGCTGCACAGACAGACTCTCCACGGTGGGCACAACATCAAACGAGGATGGCCGTAGTTTACAATAGCCACGCGGCTTGGCGGGCCGCTTTCGACCACCACGACAGATTCAAAATGCGCAGCAAGACCCCCGAAGAACAAGCCTTGGCGGACCTCGTCATTCAAGCCCTGAACCTTGAGGAGGCGGGTATCGATGACATCGACCCCGAGGCGCCGTTGTTCGGCCCCGACAGCCCGATGGGCCTGGATTCGGTCGATGCACTTGAACTGGCCCTGGCGATTTCCGAAGAGTATGGCTTCGAGATGCGCTCGGATGACGAAAATAACGCCAAGATTTTCGCCTCGCTGGCGGCTCTGAACACGCACGTCCAGGCCAACAAGAGCGCCTGACCGCGGTGCGTGCCGCAGTCGCCATCGTGCTGCTCGTCGGCTACCCGGTGTCCGTGCATGTCGGCACCTTGTCGGCCAACCCGAACTTGCTGGCAGTGGGTTTGGCTTGCCTGCTGTTGTCGCTGACCACGCCGCTGTGGATGCCGCGCTGGCCCGGCTGGTTGCTGGCCGCTGTGGTTTTTGTTGGTTTGCTTGCCGGCGCCCACGCATTGCCCTTGCAGGCGATTGCTTACGCACCGCCGGTGCTACTCAACCTGTTCGGTGCAATGCTTTTTGCCGCAACTTTGTTGCCGGGCCGCACACCGCTGATCACACAAATTGTCCAGCGCATGCATGTTGCAGCCGGCGATACCGCGCCGATGGCTAAAGACGTGCGCCGCTATTCGACCGGCGTCACTGTGGTGTGGGCGCTGTTGTTTTTGGCGCTGGCGGCACTCAGCGCAGTGCTCGCCGTAACCGGGCCGCAAACGTTGTGGTCGTGGGTGACAAACGGCTTCAACTTGGCGGCTATCGCTGTGCTGTTTGTTGCCGAGTACGCGCTGCGCCATCTGCGCTTCGGTCCGCGCCTGCCGTATCGAAACTTCGCCGGCTTTCTGCGCTTGATGGCCCGCGCCGGTTGGCGGCCGCAAAGCGCATGAGCACCAGCGCCGCTACGCACACCGCATGTATCGCTGCCGACCACCCCTGCTTGCCCGGCCACTTCCCCGGCCAGCCCGTGGTGCCGGGCGTTTTGCTGCTCGATACCGTGATTGCCGGTGTTCAAGATCAATGGCCCGATGCCCATATCGGCGGCGTTCCCAGTGCAAAATTTTTGCGGCCGGCGCTGCCCGGCCAGCCGTTCAACATTGAGCTGCAGCGTGGTGATTCGCGCATCACGTTCTCGTGCAGCGATGCCGATGGCGTGTTGTGCCGCGGGCAAATGACCCTGCGCGGCGTATGACCGGCGGCAGCGGCCATTGGGCCAAGCAACGTGAGCTCGGCAGCCCATGGGCACTGCGTGCTGGCTTGTGGCTTGCAACCCACGGCGGCCGCGCGGTCATGCGGTTGGTGCTGTGGCCGGTGAGTTTGTATTTCGTGCTTGCCAATCGCGCCCATCAAGCGGCACTGGCCGACTACCTGCGGCGCCTGCAGGGCACCATCGGGCTGCGCAGTTTCTGGCTGCGCTGGCGTATTGTGCGCGACTTCGCCACGACCATCCTCGACCGCGTGTTTTTGCTCACCGGCGGCCTCAGCGCTCTGGATATCCGCAGCACCGGCCTGCACCTGCTCGATGCTCAACTGGCCAAAGGCGAAGGCGCTATTTTGCTGGGCTCGCACTTGGGCAGTTTTGAAACCCTGCGTGCGCTGGGGCGGTCGAAACCAGACGCCAGCATTCACATCCTGATGAAACGCCAGCACAACTCGGCCCTGATGGATCAACTCGCTGCGCTCAACCCGGATGTCGAGGCAGCCATCATCGATGCCGACAAGCACCCGGTCAGCGTCGCCAGTGACATCAACCAGGCCATCAAGGCCGGCGGGCTGGTGGGCATTCTGGGTGACCGCGCCGGCGAAGCCGAGCCGACGACGCGGGTCGAGTTCCTGGGTGCACCGGCGTGGCTGCCAACCAGTGCGTTCACGTTGGCCGCCATTAGCCGCGCGCCAATCATTCTGTGCTTCGGACTCTACCGTGGCGGTAATCGATACGAGCTGATCTTCGAGGCGTTTGCATCGGCCGTCACCCTGCGCCGGGGTGAGCGCAGCGCGCAAATTCAGCAGTGGGCGCAGGCCTACGCCGACCGCCTTGCCCATCACGCGCAACAGGCGCCTAGCAACTGGTTCAACTTCCACGACTTTTGGGCGCAACCGTCGGCCGTGACGGCTGCTAAACAAGCGGCATAACATGCGTATCATATTGCTTTTGTTGATTTTTGTTGTGCAGCCGGTTGGCGCGCAAGCCGCGCCTGACGCCATACTCGCGGCGATTGCGCAGGCACCGAAACCGCCGCGTGCGTTTACCGAAACGGTCAGTTCAAAGTGGCTGAAAACGCCGCAAGTGCAAACGGGCTTCGTCAAGCTGGAAGCCGACGGCACGCTGACCAAGATCACCCGCGAGCCCGAGGCCATGATTGTGCGCATCAGCGAAGATGCCTTGTCGCTGACCCGTGCTGACGGGCAGCAGCGTACCGTTCCGGCAACACGGTCGGATGTGGCCGCCCTGCTCATCGGCTTGCGCGGGGTGTTGCTCGGCGATGTTGCTGCGCTGCGCACACACTACGATTTGCAGGCCAGCGGTGAGCTGAGCGACTGGTCGTTGACCCTGGAGCCGCTGGACGCAAAGCTGGCCAAGCGCTTGACTCGAATTACCGTCACCGGAACCGGCGGCAACATCGATGCAGTGCAAATGCTCGAACCTGACGACGACAAACGCTTGCTGGAATTTGCGCCGTTGTGAGCAGGCGGGCGCTGCCCATCGTTGTACTCGCTGCCGGCGCGGTGTTTTGCGCCGTCATTTTGGCCACGCAGTGGCGCGTCACCACCGACTTGGGCGCATTCCTGCCGCCGCCGGAATCGCCGGCCGAACGTTTTCTGGTCGAGTCGCTGGGCAACCAGCGCGGCGCGCAGTTGTTGCTCGTGGGCCTGGCCGGTGACTCACCCGAGGCATTGGCCGCGGCCAGCAACAGCTTGCGCGACAGGCTCGCCAGCCGTGATGACATTGCCTGGGTAGCCAACGGCGCCCAGGCAGCCGAGCAGACGGCCGGCGACGACACGCTGCTATTCGACTATCGCTACTTGCTTAGCGACCGATTGACTGCCAAAACGTGGCACGCCGACGCGCTGCGCGAAGCGTTCGCCGAGCGCCTGCAAGACCTGACCTCGCCAGTCGGCCTGCTGGCCGAGGACGTCTTGCGCGCCGACCCGACGCTGGAGAGCCTGGCCTTGGCCGAGCGCTTGCAGCCCGTCGGCGGCGCGCAATCGCATCTGGGCGTGTGGTTTGATGGCGCCCGCGATACCGCCTTGCTGGTGCTGGCCACCACCGCATCGGGTTTGGATGCCGCGGCGCAGGCGCAGGTGATAGCCGCCGTGCAAAAAGCGGCTGCCGACGCCGGCACCAACGCTGTGATCGGTGGCCCTGGCGCATTCGCCGCGCGGGTGCGTGCCGACACGCGCCGCGATGCAACGCGCCTCAGCCTGCTGGGTAGCGCAATGATTCTTGCCTTGCTGCTGCTGGTTTATCGTGCTCCAACGGCCGTATTGCTCGGCGCCTTGCCACTGGCCGCAGCCGTGCTCGCAGGCATGGCCGCTATCGCGCTGTGCTTTTCCACCGTGCACGGCATCACCCTGGCATTCGGCGTAACCCTGCTGGGCGTTGCGCTGGACTACCCCATCCACTGGCTGTCACGCAGCCAAGGCGACACCCGCGCTGCTGCGCGTGCGATCTGGCCCAGCTTGCGCATTGGCTTGTTGAGCACCTGCGTGGCCTACGCTGCGTTGTTTGCCGCTGGTGTGCAGGGCCTGGCGCAGTTGGCGGTGATGACCATTGCCGGCTTGTTGGCGGCGGCGAGCGTGACACGCTGGGTGTTGCCAAGCCTGCTACAGCATCGGGCGCCACAACTTGCTTTGCCGGTTTGGCTGGGCCGCTTTGCAACATGGCCGGCGCCTGCAGTTTTGCGTTTGCTTCCACTAGCCGTGCTGATGTTGGCGGCGGCCTTGCTGGCCAGCCGGGGCAGTGCTATCTGGCAATCCGACATCGCCGCCAGTAGCCCGGTTTCGGCCGAGTTATTGGCACAAGACCGCAGATTGCGCAGCGCATTGGGCGTGCCCGAGGCGCGGCTTTTGAACGTCTATGCCGGGCAAACCCAGCAGGCTGCGCTGGAAGCCGCCGAGGCCGCCGGCGCGACACCGTTGCTGCCCAGTGTGGCCACCCAACAAGCCCGCCAGCAAGCCCTGCCGGCTGCGAACGCATTGCGTGCAGCGGTCGATGCTGCGGTGGAACCGTTGCCGCTGTCGGCCGCATTTTTCGAACCGTTTGTTGCCGGCGTCCAGCAATCCAGGCAGGCCGCCCCGCTGACCCCGGATGCCATCGCAGGCACAGCCTTGGGCCAGGCCATGCAAAGCCAGTTGTTGCCCTGGGGCGCGGGCTGGGCATTGGTAAAACCCGCTGCAGATGCCAGCGATGCGACGGATCAGATCGACCTCAAACAAGTGTCGCAGGGCTTGATTGCGCGCTACCGCGGCCACGTGTTGGTGGCGATGGCCATTGCTGTGGGTTTGATTGCCGGCTTGCTGTGGCTGCTGGCAGGCCGCGCGTTGGTTTGGCGCTGCCTGCTGCCGGTTGCTGCCGCGGTGATTGGCACAGCAGGCATTCACGTGCTGGCCGAGCAGGCGCTTAGCCTATTCCATCTAGTGTCGCTGATTCTGGTCGGCGGCTTGTCACTGGACTACGCCGTGTTTTTCGCCCGCGAGGCCGGTGAGGCTGCACCGCGTACGCTGCACGCGGTGCTTGTGTGTGCGGCTTCGACGCTGTGCGTATTCGGCGTGCTGGCAACGGCAAGCATTCCGGTATTGGCCGCGATTGGCCAGACGGTTGCTATTGGCGTCGTGCTGGGCGCCGTGTTCGGGTTCCTGTCGGCGCGGCCGCCGGGTAAGCTGGCGCCATGACCCCAGATATTCGCAGTTTGGTGCCGCACGCGGGCAGCATGTGCCTGCTCGACACGGTGGTGCGGTGGGATAAGCAAGCGATTACTTGCCAAGCCAACCGGCACGCCGATACCGACCATCCATTGCGACGCGACGGCGCCTTGTCTGCCATTCACCTGGCCGAATATGGCGCGCAGGCGGCGGCAGTCCACGGCGCGCTGCTTGCCGATGGCGAGCCCCAAGCCGGGTTTGTGGCGGCGTTCCGCGGCGTGCAATTGCACGTCGATCATGTGCCAGGTGCATCGCCGCTGGCTGTCACGGCCACGCGCTTGGCCGGCAGCGAGGCCGCCATGCAATACAGTTTTGACGTGGTTGCCGACGATGTCCCGTTGGCCAGCGGCCGTGTCACGGTAGCCCTGCGAGACACGGTATGAGCGCCGGCAAGCCAAAACGCGCCCTGGTCAGCGGTGCAAGCGGCGACCTCGGCCAAGCCATCGCCCGGCAATTGGCGGCGGATGGTTTCGCTGTGCTGGCGCACTACAACGGCAATGCGGCAAAAGCTGAAGCCTTGGCCGAATCCATCAATGCTTCCGGCGGCGCCTGCACAACGCTGCAGTTCGACGTGACCGACGGCGCGGCGGCACGCCAGGCGCTGGAGCAAGCCTTGGCCGATGGGCCCATCCAAGCCGTCGTCAGCAATGCCGGCATTCACGACGACGCCCCGCTGGTGGGCATGAAGCCCGAGCAATGGCAGCGCGTCATTGATGTTTCGCTAGGTGGTTTCTACAACACCGTGCAACCGCTGCTCATGCCCATGATGCGTACGCGCTGGGGCCGCGTGGTGGCGGTGTCGTCCGTTGCCGGGCAAACCGGCAATCGCGGGCAAGCCAACTACGCAGCCGCCAAGGCCGGCCTGCACGGCGCGGTCAAGTCGTTGGGCATGGAACTGGCCTCGCGCGGCGTCACCGCCAATGTCGTGGCGCCCGGCATCATTGCCGGCAAGATGACCGAGGGCCTGTTCCCCGACGAGCACATCCGCCACATGGTGCCGGCGCGGCGCATGGGCCAACCCGACGAGGTGGCGCAGGTGGTGGGCTTTTTGTGCTCCGACGCTGCCAGTTATGTGTGCGGGCAGGTGATTGGTGTGAATGGCGGGATGGCCTAGGCATTCCTAGCCCGAATGTTTCACGTGACCGCTGTTAGCGCATGTAACAATATGATTGTAAAAAACAATTCAAGGTTCTCTGAAAAACCCGTTTGTACCTGAGCATCGCTTGCACAACATCTGGCTGGTCTCGGCCGCCCTGTGCTTGCTCTTCCTTCCAAACATAGCTACGGCTATGTTTCTCAGTCCAGAGCGGCGCCCAGAACAACCGATCCTGCGCCAGCTGCTGCGCATCACGTGAATCATCCGGGCTAGCCAGGCCACGTCTCCAGCAACACGCCTGCGAAAATCACCGCGCCAAACGCGTGATTGTTCAAAAACGCCTTGAAGCACGCCTCGGGCTCGCGGTTGCGGATTAACCATTGCTGCCACCCAGCCAAGGCAAAAGCAGCCAGCAAACCGGCGGCAAACCACGGGCCGTAGCCCAAATGCCGGCCCACCAGCGCCAGCCCGGCCAGCACCAGCATCTGTAGCAGCGCTGTAATCACCCGGTCGTTGCGGCCGAACATGATGGCGGATGACTTGACGCCGATGGCCAGGTCTTCGGTGCGGTCGGCCATGGCGTAAAAGGTGTCGTAGGCAACCGTCCACAGCAATGCGATGGTGAACAGGCCAAACGCCAACGGCGGCACGGTGCCGGTTTGCGCGGCAAAGCCCATGGGGATGGCCCAGGCAAACGCAGCGCCCAGGTGCGCCTGCGGCATATGGTGAAAGCGCTTGGCAAACGGGTAGCTGGCAGCCAGCAGCACGGCGGGCACCGATAGCACGATGGTCAGCCGATTGGTTTGCAGCACCAGTGCAAAGGCGGCCAATGCCAACAGTACGAACAACACCACAGCCTCGCTGCGCCGCACGCGGCCGGCAGCAATCGGCCGTTGCTGCGTGCGTTCTACATGTGGGTCGATGTCGTGGTCGGCAAAGTCGTTGATCACGCAGCCGGCCGAACGCATCAGTACGACGCCAGCGGCAAAGATCAGCAGCACTTCGCGGTCCGGTAAGCCGCCGGCAGCAATCCACAAGCCCCACAGCGTCGGCCATAGCAACAGCCAAATGCCGATGGGCTTGTCCAGCCGCATCAGCAACGCATAGTCGCGCAGCCGGGTTTGCACCGCGGTCATGGGCTCGCGGGAATTACTTGCCGAATACTTCGCGCAGGATCTCGCTGGTGCGCGCGGCCGGGTTGTCGCGGATCAGCTTTTCCTGCTTGGCGATCTGCACGAACAGCGCATCCATGGCCTGCTCAGTTACATAGCTGTCGAGGTCGCTAGGCAACTCGCCACCGGCCAGCGCCATGAACGGCCCGGCTTGGTTGACCAGCGATTTGTACTGCTGCGTAACGCCCACCTTGGCCGTGGCTTCTTCGACCTTGGGGCGGATGCGGGCGAATAGTGTCTCGCCGGCAGTGGTTTCGAAGTATCGCGTAGCGGCATCGTCTGGGCCTTTGATGATGCCCACGGCATCGGCCACGGTGATGTTCCGCGCGGCGTTGCCAAGGATGCTGGCCACCTCTGGCACGGCCTGCTCGGCGGCGCGGTTCAGGGTCAGGTGGAACTCATCCACGGTCGCGCCGAGGCCGATCTTGCGCATACCGTCGCCGACTTGCTGCACACGGGCTGGCAACGGGATGCGTGCAGCATCGTTGCCCCAAAAACCGTCGGTGCGGCCCAGCGTGTTCACAGCAGTTTCGGTGCCTTTGGCCAGGGCCTCGCGGATGCCGGCCACGGCATCGCCCTCGGCGAGCAGCTTTTCGGTGGCAGGTTGCTGGAAGATGCTCTTGAAGAAGTCGCCGATACCGGCGTGGGCCACGCTTGTATTGAGGCTTGCGGCCAAGCCGGCGCAGCAGACCAATGTGAGGGCTAATGATCGAGTATTTTGACGCATTGCAACATATTGCATAGGGGGCGCGTACAATACCGCGCTTTTCGCCCCAATGGCACGCCCCATGAGCGCTCAAGACACGTCGCAGAACCTGCGCAACATCGCCATCATCGCCCACGTTGACCACGGCAAGACCACGCTGGTGGACAAGCTGCTGCGTCAGTCCGGCACCCTGGCCGAGCGCGGCGAGCAGCGCGAGCGGGTGATGGACAGCAACGACCTCGAACGCGAGCGCGGCATTACGATTCTGTCGAAGAACACCGCGATCCAGTGGGGCGACTACCGCTTCAATATCGTCGATACGCCCGGCCATGCCGACTTCGGTGGCGAGGTGGAGCGCGTGCTGTCCATGGTCGATTCGGTGGTGTTGCTGGTCGATGCTGTTGACGGTCCGATGCCGCAGACCCGTTTTGTGACTGCCAAGGCTTTCGAGCTCGGCCTGCAGCCCATCGTGGTGGTCAACAAGGTTGATCGCCCTGGCGCGCGGCCGGATTGGGTGATTGACCAGGTGTTCGAGCTGTTCGACAACCTGGGCGGTAGCGACGAGCAACTCGACTTTCCCGTGGTGTATGCCAGCGCCCTGAATGGTTACGCCGGCCTGGAAGACGATGTGCGCGACGGTGACATGACGCCGCTGTTCCAGACCATTGTTGACCACGTGCCGCCGCCGCCGGTGAATGTGGACGGCCCGTTTCAGATGCGCGTTTCGACGCTGTCATACGACAACTACGTGGGGCTGATCGGCATTGGCCGCATCCAGCGCGGCGCGGTCAAACCGGGCCAGCCAGTGGCCGTGATTGACCGTAACGGCAAGCAGCGCCGAGGCAAAATCTTGCAGGTGCTGGGCTTCATGGGCCTGGAGCGCGTTCAAGTCGAGCAAGCCCGCGCCGGCGACATCGTCGCTCTCAGCGGCCTGGATGTGCTGGATATTTCCGACACGCTTTGCGCGCCCGAGCAGGTTGAAGCGCTGCCCGCGCTAAGCGTCGATGAGCCCACCATGAGCATGACCTTCGAGGTCAACAAAAGCCCACTGGCTGGCCGCGAAGGCAAGTTCTTGACCAGCCGCCAGATCAAGGAGCGGCTGGATCGCGAGCTCAAGCACAACGTGGCACTGCGCGTGGAACAACTGCCCGACCCCGACAAATTCAAGGTGTCCGGCCGCGGCCAATTGCACCTGGGCATTCTGATCGAAAACATGCGCCGCGAAGGCTTCGAGCTGGCCGTGTCACGTGCCCAGGTCATCACCCGCGAGGTTGATGGCGAGAAGCAGGAGCCTTGGGAGCAAGTCACGGTGGATGTCGAGTCCGAGCACCAGGGCGCTGTCATCCAGGCACTGCAAGAGCGCGGCGCATCCATGCTCAACATGAACCCGGACAGCACCGGACGTGTGCGGCTGGAGTTCCGCATGCCAGCGCGTGGCCTGATCGGCTTCCAGACCGAGTTTCTGTCGATGACCAGCGGCACGGGCCTGCTGTATCACCTGTTCGATGGCTTCGACACAGCCAGCGACAAGGACGTGGGCCAGCGGCCCAAGGGCGTGATGATCAGCAATGGCGCCGGTAAAACGCTGGCCTACGCGCTGTTCAACCTGCAAGAGCGCGGGCGCCTGTTCGTGGGCCACGGCGAGACCGCCTACGAAGGCATGATCGTCGGTGAGCACAGCCGCGACAACGACCTGGTGGTCAACCCGCTCAAGGCCAAGCAGCTAACCAACATCCGCGCCGCAGGTACGGACGAAAACCTCATCCTCACGCCGCCGGTGAAGTTCTCGCTGGAGCAAGCGCTGGAATACATTAACGACGATGAATTGGTTGAGGTGACGCCCAAGCATTTGCGCCTGCGCAAACGCTTTTTGCTGGAGCATGAACGCAAGCGGGCCAGCCGCGAGGCTTGACCAAAAAGAGCAGTAAAGGTTACATTTTGGCCTCATTCGACGGACGAGGCCGGTATGACACGCAACGACAAGGGCAATGCGCCATCCGAACGCAGGTTTGATAGCCTGACTGGGCTGCAGTTTGTCGGCGTGCTGATAGGCCTGCTGGCATTTGTCGCCGGCGAGGCGCTGGATCTGCTTGGTGCTGCGACGCCGTGGCTGGTGTTGACCGCGATTATTTCTGTTGTTGGCTGGGCGCTGTTCATTATCGCCGTGCTGCGGTCGATGAGCCTGTGGTCGCAAGCCGACAAACGCCCCGTTGTTATTGATGAGCGGGTCAGTCGCATCCGCGACAAAGCGATGAGTGGCGGTTTTCAGGCCATGTTGCTGTGTCAGGTGGCATTGATCCTGCTCGATACGGGCCTGAACGCCGCAGCCGGTATCGACTCAGCTATCACCGTGGTATTTGCTGCCATGCTGTCAATTCTGGTGGGCATTGCTACTGCGCTAGGTAGGTTTTCTTGGTTGAGCCGGTGAGCACCGACGCGCCGCGGCTGCTCAACACCTTGAAGGTGCACCGCGCCATGCGCGACTGGACGCAAGCCGACCTGGCCGAGGCCGTAGGCGTGACTCGCAAGAGCATCAATGCCATCGAGCGCGGGCGTTTTGTGCCATCGACAGAACTGGCGCTGAGGTTGGCGCGCCTGTTCGGCGTTGAGGTTGAGGCGCTGTTTCGCCTACCAGACGAGCCCGCACCGGACCACTTGCAGTGGAGCGCGTCAGGCGACTAGCCCGACTGTTTCACGTGATGCACGGTAGCTGACGCAGGATCGGACGTTCTGGGCGCGGCTCTGGAGCGAGAAACGTAGCAATAGCTACGTTTGGAGTGAAGAGCAAGCCCAGGGCGGTCGAGACAAGCCAGATGCTGTGCAAGCGATGCGCCGGTACAAAGCGGTTGCTCAAAGAACCCCAGATCGGCAAATCCAATCATGAGCCTACAAGCTGTAACAAGCGGTCACGTGAAACAGTCGGGCTACGAAAGTCTGGCGCGGCTCCGTTCTGTTCGTCGCGCGAGGCGGAGCATCACGCCTGCTACCCTATAGGCATGGACTCAAGCACAAGGACGCGCTTGCGCCCCAGCCAATGGATTCCCTTGGTCGGCGTTTTCTGCCTGGTCGTTGCCGGCCTGATCGCGTGGCGGTTTACGCCGCTGTCTGAATGGGCGACGCCGGAAAATGTTGCCGACGGTTTGCGCGCGCTCAGCAGTTCGCCTTGGGCGCCGCTGAGCATTGGCGGCGCATACATCGCCGCCTGCCTGGCCTTTGTACCGATTACCGTGATGAATGCCGCAATCATCCTCGCGCTTGGTGCTGGCTGGGGCGTTGCCTACGGCTTGTATGGCAGTGTGC
>JAAFAL010000184.1 GCA_018222345.1 bacterium | reverse complement strand
GCGCTGGAGGGCACGGGCAACGCACGGTCGATGGCCTCCGGTGTCTATAAGGCCACGTTGCCGACGATGGGCGGCATGGTTGTTGCGCTGTCCGGCATCTACTTCAGCGCCCAGTTGGAAACCCTGGCTCGCCGCGAGCGCCGCGAGTTGGAAGACGAGCTCGGCTCGCACTAATTTTGGAGAACGACCATGCGTCGTAGAAATGCAAACCAGGAAGAAGATGCCAACATCGACATGACGCCGATGCTCGACATCGTGTTTATCATGCTCATCTTCTTCATTGTCACCACCTCGTTCGTCAAGGAGGCTGGCATCGATGTCAGCCGGCCTAGCGCGAAAACGGCCGAGCAGAAGTCGCAGGGCAATGTGCTGATTGCCATTCGCTCGAACGGCGAGATCTGGATCGACAAGCGCCAAGTCGATATCCGCTCGGTGCGAGCCAGTGTCGAGCGCCTGCGCGCTGCTAACCCGGAAGGCTCGGTGGTGATCATCGCCGACAAAGCATCCGAAACCGGCCGCTTCGTCGAGGTGATGGACCAGGTCAAATTGGCCGGCGTCGAGAATATCTCTATCGCCGCGCAATCACCCGGCGGCTGACATGCGTCGAATTCCCGCAGTTTTGCTCGCCATCGTGGTGGCGCTTGGCTTGTTCTGGATGATGCATGCCTTGGTCAACCTGACGGCGGACGAAATCGACAAGCCGCCTGCCGGGCCGGGCTTGGACTTCATCCGTTTGAAGCAGCAAGAGGTGCCGCAAGAGCGTTCGCGCGTCAAACCCAAGAAGCCGCCGCCGCCCAAGAAGCCACCGCCGCCGCCGAAGATGAAGTCGGCCGCCACGCCTAAGCCACAGCAACAGGTTCAGAACCTCAATATTCCGAACTTGAACCTGCCGACGAATATCTCAGGCGGGCCTTTTTTGGGTACGTTCAATCCCGCGAATGCTACGGGTGACTCTGAAGCTATTCCAATGGTGCGTATTGGTGCGCAATACCCACGCAGCGCACTCCGTAGTGGCACGACAGGGGAGGTGGTGATTGAGTTCATCATCAACCCGGATGGCACGGTGCGTGAGGCCAAGGTTGTTTCGGCGAAGCCGCGGGGCGTATTTGAGCGTGCGGCAATTTCGGCCGCGCTTAAATGGAAGTTCAAACCCAAGATTGTTGACGGTAAACCTGTCGAGCAATCCGCTCGTCAGCCGTTCAACTTTACTTTGGATAATTAGGCGCTGCGGTGTGGTCAAACCCGCATGACATGGCACCGCAGCGAACGCGCTAGGTGATTAGTATGAAAACATCGACATTAATTGCCGCTACTGCTGCCTTGGGCTTGGCGCTGCTGCTGCCGGCCCCGGCCGCCGCGGCTGACTGCGACAACCCCAAGAAAGCTTCCGGTTCGCTGTCTGAAAGTACTTATCGGCAGATGACGCGCATCCAGGAAGACATCGGCGAGAGCAAGTATGCCGATGCCATCAAGTCGCTGGACCGCCTAGTCAACCGTGTCAAGAATAACGACTACGAATATGCGCTGGTCATGCAAACCTACGGCTTTGCGTACTCGGCACAAGAGCAGTATTCCAAGGCTGCGGATGCGTTCCAGGCTGCGATTGACAAAGACGCGCTGCCGCAGGAGCCGCAGGAGTTGATGCTGTTCAACATCGGCCAGTTGTATTTGGCCGGCGACGAGCCTGACAAAGGCTTGAAGTATCTGCTGCGCTACGTCAATACGGCGTGCAGCAAGGTGCCGCCCGAGGCTTATATCCTCATTGCCAATGCCTACGCCGAAAAAAAGCAGTTCTCAAAAGCATTGCCGTGGATCGACAAAGCCATTGCCGGCAAAGGCGCAAAAACCCCGGAAAGTTGGTATCAACTCAAGCTGGCCAGCCACTACGAGTTGCGCCAATTCAAATCGGCGGCGCAGGTGTTGGTGACCCTGATCTCCAAGTATCCAATCAAGGAGCAATACTGGAAGCAGCTATCTGGGGTGTTTCAAGAGCTAAAAGACGACGAAGAGTCGTTGGCCGTCATGGCATTGGCTGAGCGGCAAGGCTTCCTGGACACTGAAAAAGAACTTAGTAATCTTGCCAATATCTACCTGTTCATGGACATCCCATACAAGGCAGCCAAGGTCATGGATCGAGCCATGGCCGAGGGCAAGATGGAGCGCAATTACGAGAACCTGAAAAAGCTGGGCACAGCCTGGCAATTGGCCCGGGTTGATGACAAGGCCATTGAGGTTCTAAGCCAAGCCGCCGAAGCTGGGCGTGACGGCGACATGTGGATGCAGATTGGCCAGATTTATGTTGACCAAGAAAAATGGAATAAGGCCATCGATAACCTGAACAAGGCTGTTGAACAAGGCGCCAGCCGTAGCGGTGAGGCGAATCTGTTGCTAGGCGTGTCGCATTGGAATAAGGGCGACAAGTCGCGCGCGACTGCAGCATTCAAAAAAGCGCAGCGATTCGACAAAACCAAGAAGCAAGCCGCAACCTGGCTCGCGCACCTGAGCACCCAGGGCTAGGCAACGTGGTAATCGTGCGCAGCCTGCTTTTGGCGGGCATGGTTTGCTGCGCGGCGATGCCTGGTTTTGCTGCCGCGCAAGAACTGGCCGAAAAGCAGATCCTGCACAAGGGCAATGGCGCCGAGCCACAAACCCTGGACCCGCACAAGGCCGAGGGTGTGCCGTCATCGCACATCATGCGCGACCTGTACGAGGGTCTGACTTCCGAAGCACCTGATGGCGAGGTGATCCCTGGTGCCGCCGAGAGTTGGACGCTGTCGGACGATGGCAAGATTTACACTTTCAAGATGCGTGAAAACGCCAAATGGTCTAACGGCGACCCGGTGACCGCGCACGACTTTGTGTACGGCTTGCAGCGCAGTGCAAACCCGCTTACAGCGAGCAAGTATTCGCAAATCCTAGCGCCCATCGTCAATGCCGAGGCCGTTGTTGCAGGCGAAGTGCCAGTGGAGCAACTTGGCGTGCGTGCTATCGATGACTACACCCTTGAGATTCGCCTGAATTCGGCGACGCCGTATTTCCTGGGCTTGTTGAATCATTCCAGCACTTATCCTATCCACAAGCTCAGCGTCGAGGAGCACGGTGTGGGTTTCTCGCGGCCTGGCAAGTTGGTGTCCAACGGTGCGTACAAACTGGACGGCTGGACGGTGCAGTCGCACATTACGCTCAAGCGCGACCCGACCTATTGGAATAACGACAAGACCACCATTGACACCGTGATCTACTACGCCACGGAAGATTTGTCCTCAGAACTCAAACGCTTCCGCGCTGGCGAGTTGGACTGGACCAACGATGTGCCTGGCTCGCAGGTGGGCTGGATCAAGAAAAACCTGCCCGAGGCACTCAAAGTGTCAACCTATTTGGGTATCTACTACTTCGGGTTCAACACCACCAAGCCGCCATTCAAGGACAATCGTATTTTGCGCCGGGCGCTGGCCATGGCCATCGACCGCAAGGTGATCACCGAAAAGATCACCAAAGCTGGTGAGGTGCCTGCCTACGGCTACGTGCCGCCGGGCATTCCAGGTTACGAGTCGCAGGAGGCCGAGTGGGCCGACTGGCCGCGTGAGCAACGATTCGAGGAAGCGCGTCGCTTGTATGCGCAAGCCGGCTACAGCCGCGACAACCCGCTGCAGGTCGAGATCATCTACAACACCCACGAAAACCACAAGAAGGTTTCGCTGGCGGTGGCTGCCATGTGGCGCAGTGTGCTGGGCGTGGATTACACGCTGATCAATCAGGAATGGAAAGTGTTCCTGCAAACCCGCAAGCTCAAGGAGGACACTGAGGTGTTCCGTGCTGGCTGGATTGGCGACTACAACGACCCCTATACCTTTCTGGAACTGCTGCACAGCAAGCACGGAATTAACGACTCGGGCTATTACAACCCTGAATACGAGGAGCTACTGGCGCGTATCGCGTCGGAGAAAGA
>JAAFAL010000183.1 GCA_018222345.1 bacterium | reverse complement strand
GTATTTCGACTGCCCGTCGTGCTCAAACAATTCCGGCGCTGCGCAACTCGCGCCCTGCGGGCGCTCAAACAAAGATGCTCGCTCTTCTCCGGAATTGTTCTGCGCGCGCCGGCTGCGCCAAAGGCGCACGTTGGACGGGCTTCCTGCCCTTTTGTCGCAAGCAGTATTGCCTTGGTGCAATGAGTCACCACCCGCCAAGCAAACTCATGGTGGTTGCGCGCAATCACGCTCGTGCGTAGAACCAAAAAAAAGCCGCTGGCAAAACCAGCGGCTTTTTGAATCGGACCTAGTCCGCGATCAGATCACGCCAAGCTTCTCAACTGTGGCCATGGTCAGGCCGCCGGTTGACAAGCCGTTGTCGCGTTGGAATTTATCCACTGCGGCCAAGGTCTGCGCACCGATGACGCCGTCGATCGGGCCCGGGTTGTAGCCGCGAGACTGCAACGCCGTTTGGATGCGACGCACCACATCAGGCGTGGTGTTGGTCTCACACAAGATCTCGCGCCAGGCAATCTTCGACTCGCTGGTCTTCACACGCTTGGTGACAGTCTCGTACTCGGCAGGAATCGGCTTGCGGATTTCCTGCGCCGGGGTCACCAGCTTGCGCACTTTGACGGTTTCGTATTCGGCAGGCGTGGGCACTTTCTTGACTTGCGCCGGAGTCACCAGCACTTTTTTCTTCACCGTGCCGTACTCAGCCGGAATCGCGACCCGTTGTGTTGTCGGGCCGCTGACCAAAACGGTTTTCTTCACCGTTTCGTACTCGGCAGGCACTTCAACCAGGCAGAGAATCTCACCGGTCGATTCGTCAATCCGCTGGATCGGGCCGGTGCCCTTCTTCCATGTGGTGTAGGCCGGGCGTACCAACTGCTTCTCTTCAACAGTCTTGTACTTGGCCGGGATCGATTTGACCGTCTCGGATGCAGGCTTGATCAGCACGCGCTCTTCAACCGTCTTGTAAACAGGCGGGGTCACTTCGAGAACCTTCTCGCCAGCTTCCTTGACCAGCACGCGCTGCGTACCCCACTCGTACTTGGCAGGGATGATTTCCAGCTCTTCCGATGCTGGCTTGACCAGCACACGCTCGGTCTTCGTTTGATAAACCGGCGGGGTCACCACGCGCGAGTAGCACTCGCCGGGCTTGGCGTTGGGCGGGAAGTTGGCATTGCCGCCAGGTGCGCCAGCGGGGCTTGCTACAGGCTGGGTACTGCGAGCAGCGGCGCGCTCGGCCGCCAGACGGCGCTCGAGTTCACGCTTGGCTTCGCGCTCGGCAGCCAGTTGCTGCTCAAGTTGAGCGGTGCGCGCGCGGTCGGCATCTGCCGACGCTGTCTGCGTGGCCGTTCCTGACGATGCACAACCCGCGGTCAAAGCCGCAGCGGTCGCCATCACCAAGAGGTGTCGAGTACGATTCATGGGGACTCCCTTCACATGGACGTAATTGAAATGGTTGCCGGACGGGTGACCAGCGGAAAGCATTGTGCCGTGGGCATCGTGAAACGCGTGTGAATTTTTTGTTTCGATAACCCGGTTTTTGAGATGTTGAGCACACAGCGCTTGCGCACAATTGCAGTCATCGCCTTGCCGATCATCGGCGGCATGATGTCGCAAAACGTACTGAACCTCATTGATATCGCCATGGTTGGCGCCCTGGGCCCAGCAGCTTTGGCAGCGGTCGGAATGGCCGGATTTCTCAATTTTATGGCGGTGGGCGCCATCACCGGCTTGTCGGCTGCCGTGCAAGCTACGGCCGCACGGCGCTTCGGCGAGAACAAGCACGACGAAACCGCCATCCCGCTCAATGGTGGCCTGCTGATCGCGCTGTGCGCGGGCCTGCCCATTTCGGTGTTGCTGATCATGTTTGCGCCAAATATTTTCGCCGCGCTGATCGACGACCCCGAGGTCGTCAAACTGGGCGGCGAATACTGGCGCTGGCGGCTGGTTGGCGTGGTGGCTATCGGCATGAACTTTTCGTTCCGCGGCTACTGGAGCGGCGTCAACAAGACCACCATTTACTTGCGCACCATTATCATCATGCACCTGCTGAATGTGCCGATCAGCTACGTGCTGATCTTTGGCAAGTTTGGCGCGCCGGAACTGGGGGTCGCTGGCGCTGGCATCGGCACGACGGCGTCGGTGATCATTGGCTGCGGCCTGTATTGGCTGCAGGCTTGGCGGCTGGCACGGCCCAATGGCTTTGCCGCCGGCATCCCGCCACGCGAGTCCTTTGTGCGCATGCTCAAGTTGGCTGCGCCGAACTCGCTGCAGCAATTCTTGTTTGCCGCCGGTTTCGCCACGCTGTTCTGGATTATCGGCCAGGTTGGCACCAATGAACTGGCCGTGGCCAATGTGCTCATCAACATCATGCTGGTGGCCATCCTGCCCGGCATCGCCTTGGGTATTGCCGCCGCCTCGTTGGCCGGGCAAGCACTCGGCCGGCGCGAACCCGACGACGCTCACCGTTGGGGCTGGGATGTATCCACCGTGGCCGCCGTCAGTTTTGCCGTGGTCTGCTCGCCGATGGTGTTGGCGCCCGACCTGCTGCTGATGGGCTTTCTGCACACTCCGGAGCTACGCGACCTGGGCCGCCTGCCACTGCAGCTCACCGGCCTTGGCCTCGTCCTCGACGGCATTGGCCTGGTGCTAATGAACGCCTTGCTAGGCGCCGGCGCCGCCGGCGCCGTGATGCGCGTGGCCGTAGGCATGCAATGGCTGATCTTCCTGCCCGCCGCCTATGTACTCGGCCCAGTGCTGGGCTACGGCCTGCTCGTCATCTGGTTTGCCATGATGGCCTGGCGCGGGCTGCAGGCCGTGACCTTCATCGGCCTGTGGCAGGCCAGAAAGTGGCAGGCAATCGAGGTATGACGGGCGTGAAACGGCCCTAAGCGCCCTGGGGTCGTCACAGTGTCAGCCGCCGATCACAGGCGATGCCACGATCTGCGTGCTCGGCTGCTTAAAACACATGCCGTAGAGCATTACGAACTTGGCGGGATCAACGTCGGCTGACCCCCTCCAACGCTTCAACAGTCAGTTCGAATTCAGCACCGGCGTCGATGGGCCGCGCAAAAATCGTTCCGGCCCGATTGACGACGCGAACCAGCTGCGCTTGACGCTCGACCCAGGTTGGGGGTGACTATAAAACCCACGCCCAAGCAATCTCTCGCCATGACAACCAAGCAAGCCGTGCTCTACCGCATGGTCACCGATGACCACCTCTGCCCATTCGGCCTCAAGAGCAAGCACTTATTGGAGCGCAAGGGCTACAGCGTGGATGACCGTCATCTCACTGATCGTGAGCAGACGGACGCCTTCAAGAAAACGCATGACGTCGAAACCACCCCGCAAACCTTCATTGGTGGCCAGCGGGTTGGCGGCTATGACGACCTGAAGCGTTACTTCGGCGCTGCCTCCGCGCCCGATAACAACACCGAACAGACCTCTTATCAGCCCGTCATTGCCGTGTTTGGCGTTTGCGCGTTGATGGCCCTGGCCACAGCTTGGGCAACTGCTGGCACTGTCGCCACCATGCGTGTTCCCGAGTGGTTTATTGCGTTGTCCATGTGCACGTTGGCGATTTTGAAATTGCGCGACCTCGAGAGCTTTTCGAACCAGTTCCTCAGCTACGACCTGCTGGCGCGCAAAGACGTGCGTTACGCCTATTTTTATCCTTTTGCGGAGATGGCTGCCGGCGTTTTAATGCTCGCTGGCGGCGCGTTCATCTGGATCGCCGCGCCCCTGGCCTTGTTGATTGGCACCATTGGCGCGGTTTCTGTGGTCAAGGCGGTCTATATCGACAAGCGCGACATCCGCTGCGCCTGCGTCGGCGGCAACTCCAACGTTCCGCTTGGGGCGATCTCGCTAACCGAAAACCTCATGATGGTTGTCATGGCTCTGTACATGCCACTGCGCCTGACCCTGATCTCGGGTTGAGGATTATTGTGTAGCGATATTC
>JAAFAL010000182.1 GCA_018222345.1 bacterium | reverse complement strand
GTGCTGGGCGTGAGCTGGTTCTGGTTTTTCGGCGCCACTTACCTCACCCAACTGCCCAACTATGTGCGGCTATCGCTGGGTGGTAACGAGCAGGTCGTCACGCTGCTGCTGGCGTTGTTTTCCATCGGTATTGCGGTGGGTTCGTTGCTGTGCGAGCGCCTTTCGGGCAAGCGCGTAGAACTGGGTTTGGTGCCGGTCGGCAGCATTGGCATGACCGTGTTCGCCATCGACCTATACTTCGCCGCTGCCGCACCTGCCGGCACGGCATTGATTGGTGCCAGCGCCTGGCTGGCGCAAGCTGGCAGCGTGCGGGTGGTGATCGACGTATTGCTGCTCGGCGCATTCGGCGGCTTGTACATCGTGCCGCTGTACGCGTTGATTCAGCAGCGCGCCGAACCGGCCAATCGCGCGCGGGTGATCGCCGCCAACAACATCCTCAACGCCGCATTCATGACGGTGTCGGCAGTGGGCTGCGCGCTGCTGCTGGGTAGTGGCCTGAGCATTCCGCAACTATTCCTCACGGTGGCATTAATGAACGCTGCGGTCGCGGTGTTCATCTACACCCTGGTGCCGGAATTCTTCCTGCGCTTTGTCATCTGGATTCTGATCAACATCATTTACCGCGTGCGCGGCGAGAATCTCGACCAGATTCCCGATGAAGGCCCGGTGCTGCTGGCCTGCAACCATGTGTCGTTCATCGACTCGCTGATTGTCGGCGGCATGGTGCGCCGGCCGGTGCGCTTTGTGATGTACCACAAGATTTACAACACGCCGGGCCTGCGCACGCTGTTCAATATTGCCGGCGCCGTGCCGATTGCGCCGGCCAAGGAAGACCCAGCCGCACTGGAGGCGGCCATGAACCGCATCGCTGACTACTTGAACGACGGCGAAGTGGTGTGCGTATTCCCCGAGGGCGCCTTGACGCCGGACGGCGAACTGCGCGAGTTTCGTGATGGCGTAGCCCGCATGGCGCAGCGCAGCCCGGCGCCGGTGGTGCCCTTAGCCCTGCGAGGGCTCTGGGGGTCGTGGTTCTCGCGTGCGAGCGGTGCGGCAATGTCGGGGCTGCCGCGGCGGTTCTGGTCACGGGTATCGCTAGCCGCCGGCCCACCAATTGCTGCAGACGCACTGGATATGGAACAGCTCAGACAACAAGTCGCCGAACTGCGTGCAGACCAGCGCTGATGGCCCGCCGCAGCGACCACACCCGCGAACAATTGCGCGAGATGGCACTCAGCCAGGCTGAGGCGGTCATTGTGCGCGACGGCATCGGCGCCTTGTCCATGCGCAAAATTGCTAAAGCCATGGGCTACACCGTAGGCACCTTGTATCTCATCTTTCCGAATCAGGACGCGTTACTACTAGCCGTCAACCTGCGCACAGCCGACGCGCTGCACGCCCACCTGCTGGACGCGATTGCAACGGCGACGCCACAACAAGAACTGCGCGCGGCCGCCAGCGCCTATATCGATTTTGCTCAAGCCAACCCGCACCGCTGGCGGCTGGTGTTCGAACTAAGCACCGAGCAGCCCGACCAGTCGGCGCAGGTACAGCGGCGTGTCGAACAATTGTTCGCGTTAATCGAGTCGCTGCTGGCCGCGCGCCAACCTATGCTGGACAGCGCTGCGCTACGCCAGACCGCCGCCGCGTTGTGGGCTGGTGTGCATGGCATGGCCAGCTTGCATGTGACCGGCAAGCTGGATTGGGCCGGCAGCGACCAGGCCGGCGGCATGCTGGACGTACTATTGGACGGCCTGGCGCCACCCGTACGCTGATACCCAATAATTGGTCAAACCCGCTAATTTGTGGGTTTTTTAAGCCTCTCTATGTGATACGTGATTGGCTTGTCATTGTTTTTATTGAGAATTTTTGTTGGCACTGCGCTTGCACGATACCCGGCACACATTTGACCGGGGATAACCACCATGCAACGCCTGCTTTTAATCACTGCCGCAACATCAGCCCTGCTACTCAGCGGCTGCGTGCTGCATATTGGCGATGATGATGACGGCTACATGACCAGCCACAGATCCGTGGCCAGCCAGGAGCGCCAGGCCCGGCGCGCCATTGCCGAATTTCCACTGGGCACTTCGCCGCAAGCAGTAATGGCAGAGCTTGGCCCGCCTGACTTCAGCGACCTGCTACGCAGCGGTGCCGGCACCATACGCGTGCTGCGTTACCGCACCCATCGTACGCATGCTGATGGCGATACCACGCGTGACGAAACCACGCCGCTGATCTTCATGGACGGCGAACTCATCGGCAGCGGCGACGCAGCCCTGCACTACGCGCTAGGCGAGTAACAGGCAGGCTGCGGGTCGCAACCTTGCGGCCCGCAGCCTGATCGCCAATACGCGCTATTCCTCGACGCCGCATTCCTTGAGCAGCTTCTTGGTGCGCGCCTCAGCCAATTGATGGATGAGCGTGCGCGCTTCGTGCTGGTCACGCACGGTTTTCGACAAGGTCATCGTCGCGCCAGTCAAGAACAAGGTGCCCATGACCATGTAGCCGCGCATCCACAAATCGATGGGCATGACGGCAATGCCGACCAACATGCTGCCCAGCGCAACGGCAAAGCAGACCTTGACGAATAACAACCACGCGTCCGAATCGACACGGATGGATTCTGCTGTGTGCTCCATGGCTCAGCCCTCCTTGTTCGAGGCGCCTGACTCGGCCGCCAGAGTGTCCAACAACGCATCGACTGCCGCAGCGTCACTTGCGCCGAGTTCGGCATCGTCACGCATCAAATCACCGGCTGCATCGGCGACATGCATGGCCACATCTGCCTTGGCCTGACAGGCGACGAGCCGCTGCTTGCGCTCGTGCGCCGCCGTCCAGGCGTCGCCTGCGACCGCAACCGACAACACTTGGGCGGTTGTGGCGCGCATGCTGGCCGCGGCCGCGCGCAGGCGCTCGCTACGTAGCGCCGACAATTGCTCACGCAACGCAGCAACTGCGCGCTCGGCCTGCGCCACTGCAGCGCCGGACTCGCGAGCCGCGTTGCCCGCCTGCACCGCCAAGCCCGCGTGGCGCCGCGCCTGTTCTCGGTCGCCCTCTGCCAGCGCGCGACGCGCACTGGTTTTTGCCGCAGCCTCGGCTTCGCGGTTGCGCATCGCATCACTGCTTGCTGATTTGGCGGTCGCCAGCGCCTGCACTAATCCGCCACGGGCCCGCTGCATGGCGGTATCGATATCGCGAACCAACTGCCGCGCCGTGCTATCCGGGCGCTCGACCCGATCAATTGCGTCATGGCCTTGCGCCAGCAATAAGTTTGCCAGCCGCGCTCGTAATGTCGCCATCTGAATTCTCCTTAAATGAACAATGCAATTTTATTAATACTGAACATTGTTTAATTTTTCAACACCGCTTGTCGGCCACTGGCATTCCAGGTGACCGCGTGTCAGCGAAAACTGATGGTTTTGTAGCGCTTTACGCGCTCAGCGGGGCTCGAAGCCGTTCAGCGTTGACCGCCGAGCACACCCTGTAGCAACTCCACAATGCCCGCACCGCCCTTGTCTTGCAGGAACCCCACGACCACGGGCAAGAATTGCTGCACCATGCCGGGGTCGAGGTTGAGTTGCTTGAAACCCCCGGCCAGTTCGGCGAGGTCGCCCAGTTCGGCCATCTTGCCGCCACCAAACTGCGACGCCAACCCGCCGAGCATGCCCAGCATGCCGCCGCCAGTGCCTCCAGTGCCTCCAGTGCCTCCAGTGCCTCCAGTATCGGGTGCCGCGCTCATCATGCTGTCAATGCCATCAACATGTTCGGCGATTTTTCCGAAGTCGCCACTGCCCAAGCGCTCTTTCGCCAAGTTGAACAACAGGCCCGCGCCGCCTTGCGCTTGTTGCTGCGACACCCCGAGTTGCGAGGTCAGTTGTCCGATCAGGTCCATGCTTGTGCTCCTGTTTGCTGCGATGCCCGGCGCACTGATTATGACAGAGCGCTGGCATCCACGGCCC
>JAAFAL010000181.1 GCA_018222345.1 bacterium | reverse complement strand
TGGTAGTACCTCCCACGGCGTCGGCCGCGCGCCGGATGCGGCGCGGTCGGTTTCCATCGACTTGAGCCACAGCCGCCCACCTGCCACGCCATCGACCATGGCGTGGTCAATCTTGGCAAACAGCGCAATACGGCCGTCTTCCAGGCCCTCGACCATGTAGATGCGCCACAGCGGATATTTGCGATCCAGATGCGCGCTCTGCACCCGCGACACCATCGCCAATAGTTCGCGGATGCGGCCGGGTTTTGGCAGCGCCAAATGGACGAAATGGTGGGCCAAATCGAAATGCGGGTCTTTTTCCCAATAGGGCAAACCGAAGCGTTCGGCCAGGCGGCGGTCGAATGGCCGCGCCGCGCGCTTGAAGCTGGTCAACCGCTGTGCCAACTGCGCGGCGAAGTCGTCCGGTGCGTCGGGTGGCGGTTTGAGCAGCACCAACGCCCCCACATGCAGGGGTTGGTTCCGCTTTTCCAGCAGCAAGAACAAGATGTCTTCTGGTGATAACCGTCTCATGTCGCCTCCGTGCGATCATCGCGCCGCAGCGCATTGTGGGCACCAGTGTAAGAGCAAATGGGGTGCCAACATATCCATGGCCGTGGCGTGGTCGTTGGTGCCCAAGCACTTGCGCTGGTGCATGCTCAAGCCTGATGATTTCGGCATGATGACTTCCCCAATCGCTTCATGAGCAGCGCGGCGCCGCGCGCGCTGTCCGTCGGTATTGTCGGCGCCGGCTTCGGCGGCATCGGCAGTGGTATCCACCTGCAAAAAGCCGGCATCACCGACTTCACCATTTTCGACCGTGGCGACAGTGTCGGTGGCGTATGGCGCGCCAACACTTACCCCGGCGCCGCCTGCGATGTGCCGTCGCACCTGTATTCACTGGGCTGCGCACGCGGCAAAAAATGGCCGCGGCGCTACGCCCAGCAGCCGGCCATTTTGGAATACATGCAGGACCTAGTCGAGGAATTCGGACTGGCCAAGCACCTGCGCCTGAACACAGCCATCGAGCAGGCGCGCTTCGACGACGCAAGCAAGCAATGGACGCTGACGACAGACAGCGGCGAAACACACACCTTCGATATTCTGGTCACTGCCTGCGGCCAACTCACCAATCCAGTGATTCCGCCCATCCCGGGCCTGAACCAATTTGGCGGGCATCAATTTCACTCGGCCCGCTGGGACCACGACTACGATTTGACCGGCAAGCGAGTTGCCGTAATCGGCACTGGCGCCAGCGCCATCCAGTTTGTGCCCGAGGTTGCCAAGCAAGCAGCTCACACCACCGTGTTCCAGCGCAGCGCGCCCTACACCCTGCCCCGGTTTGACCGCGAGTACGCCGACTGGGAGCGCTGGTTGTTCAAGCACTTTTCGCCACGAGTCGCCATCCCGCGGTTCGGCTGGTTCCTGTTCATCGAGTATTTCTCGCGCGCGTTCATCAACAAGCCCTGGGCCACCGGCCCGATGCGCGCGTGGTCGAACTGGCATCGCCGCCGCCATCTGCGCGACCATCCGGAGTTACTGGACAAATGCACACCGGACTACGAATTCGGCTGCAACCGCGTGCTGTTCACCAGCGATTGGTTTGAAGCGCTCAAGCGTGAGGATGTCACGCTGGTCAACCAATCTGTAACCGAAATCACCAAAACCGGCGTGATCGACGCAGAAGGCAACGCGTTTGACGCTGATGCGATCGTTTTCGGCACCGGCTTCGCCGGCGGCGACTTTGTTGCGCCAATGGATATTGTTGGCGCCGATGGCCAGCAACTAAAAGATGTTTGGGGCGACACGCCGGCCGCGCACCTGGGCATGACAGTGCCGCGTTTTCCCAACCTGTTCATTCTGTATGGCCCGAACACCAACCATGGCTCGGCATCGGTGCCCTACACCCTGGAGTGCCAGATCGAGTACCTGGTCGATGCCCTGCACACACTGCGGCGCGGCGGCCATAAATCGCTCGACGTACAACCCGCTGCCTTGGCGGCATGGCGGGCCGAGATGGACGCACGCAGCCAGGACACTGCGTGGACGACCGGTGGCTGCGGCAATTGGTACGTGAATGCCCGCGGCGAGAACACCAACAACTGGCCCGGTAGCTGGCTGGAATATCGCCGACGCACGAAGAAGCTCGACACTGAAAACTACGCGTTCTACTAGCCCGCATGTTTCACGTGATGCGCAGCAGGTGGCGCAGGATTGGGCGTTCTGGGCGCAGCGCTGGACTGAGGAACATAGCCGTAGCTATGTTTGGAAGGAAGTGCAAACCCAGGGCGGCCGAGACCAGCCAGATGTTGTGCAAGCGATGCCGTTATCCAGCTTGGTTTTTCACAGAATGCAGTATTGCTTAATCCGATCATGCCGTTACGCGTAGTAACAAGCGGTCACGTGAAACATGCGGGCTAGGGCCTGATGGGAACCCCGTTTCGGCTGCAACCTAGGCCTTACATTGTCCCGCCCTGCGCCGCCGAGTTGGAGGTTCTGGCCACCGACACGCACTACGTCGTCGTCAACAAACCGCCCGGCCTGCTCAGCGTGCCAGGGCGCGACCCGCGCAATCGCGACAGTGTTTACGCGCGGCTGCTTGAACAAGGCCTGGACCCGGTCATCGTCCACCGCTTGGACCTGGAAACCAGCGGCCTGATGGTTGTGGGGCGCACGCCGCTGGCGGCGTCACGGCTAGGCTGGCAATTCCAGCACCGCAAGGTCAAAAAACGCTATATCGCTATCGTTGACGGCTTGGTCGAAGCAGACCACGGCGAGGTCGATTTGCCGCTAATCGTTGACTGGGACAATCGCCCACTGCAGAAAATTTGCCATGACACCGGCAAAGCTTCGCTCACACGATGGGCCGTATTGGGGCGTGACGCAGGGAAAGCGCAAACACGGCTATCGCTGGAGCCAGTGACCGGCCGCTCACATCAACTGCGCGTGCACATGATGGCCATCGGCCATCCCATCATCGGCTGCCAACTCTATGCACCAGACGCCATTTGTGAGGCATCACCGCGGTTGTTGTTGCATGCGGAGCAGTTGTGCTTTGCCCATCCGGCAACCGAATCGCAACTAGCGTTCGAGGCGCCGGCGACGTTTTAAGCGCTAGTCGATTGGACGCAATTGCGGAAACAGCAGCACGTCACGGATCGACGCCGAATCAGTCAAAAACATCACCAAGCGATCGATGCCGATGCCCTCGCCGGCGGTGGGCGGCAGGCCGATCTCCAGTGCCTGGATGTAGTCATCATCGTAGGCCATGGCTTCGTCGTCGCCGCCAGCTTTGGCGGTCACCTGTGCCTGGAATCGCTCAGCCTGGTCTTCGGCGTCGTTCAGTTCGGAGAAGCCATTGGCCAGCTCGCGCCCGGCAACGAAGAACTCGAAGCGGTCGGTGACAAACGGATTGTCGTCATTGCGACGCGCCAGTGGTGACACCTCGGCCGGATACTGGGTGATGAAGGTCGGCTGCATCAGTCGTGGTTCGACGGTTTTTTCGAACAGCTCCAACTGCAGCTTGCCCAGTCCGGCGTCGCCCGGTACCTGGACGCCGCGCTGGTCGAGTTGGCCGCGCACGTAGTCGGCGTCGCCAAGTTGCGCAACATCAATATCGTCATTGAACGCACCGATCGATTCGACCATCGTGAGCCGCGCGAACGGCTGCTCAAGGTCGTAGGTCTGGCCCTGATATTCGACTTGCATGCTGCCGCACACCGCACACGCCAGGTCGCGTAGCAGCGTTTCAGTCAGGTTCATCAAGTCGCGGTAGTCCGCGTAGGCCTGATAGAACTCGAGCATGGTGAACTCGGGGTTATGGCGCGTGCTCAGCCCCTCGTTACGGAAATTGCGATTGATCTCATAGACCCGCTCGAAGCCGCCCACGACCAGCCGCTTGAGATACATCTCCTGCGCCATGCGCAGGACATAATCACGATACATGACGTTGTAATGGGGCACGTAGGGCTTGGCCGCAGCGCCACCGGCCAACGGGTGCATCCTCGGCGTTTCGACCTCCATGCCGCCAAGGGTGTCCATGAATTGTCGAATAAATTGAATAAA
>JAAFAL010000014.1 GCA_018222345.1 bacterium | reverse complement strand
GCTCTGACCGCAGATGCACAAGTACAGTATTGCGCAACGGGCGAACAATCCTGAGCGCGCTGGTCGGCGCAGGCATTGATGGGCCAAGAATATGAGCAATAAACGCAAGCTATCCCACACCGCATTGCGATATCGCTTGCAAGGTTTTGTACGGCTGTATGGCGACGACATTCAAAGCTTTGAGGCCATGCTAGGCGAGCCGCGTGAGTTCTCAGCTGACGAGGTTCTCGTTCCGGCTGGGCAGCAGCAGTCGCATGCCTTGGTGGTGGCGTCTGGCTGGTGCACGCGTAGCCAAATGGATGCTGATGGCCGGCGGCAAATCATCAACTTTTTACTGCCGGGTGAAATGGCGGGAGTCTTTCTCGGTGTTTACCCGGCTGCCGAGTACCAGGTGGCAGCGCTAACCGACGTCACGGTATGGCGCATCTCTGGCGCCGAGCTGGCTAAGTTGTTTGGCCAAGCCCCGCGCTTGGCCTTGGCACTGACATGGATGGCAGCGCGTGACGAGCGCCTGCTTGAGCAGCAGATCGTGCGGTTGGGCCTGCGTGATTCGATTGAGCGCTTGGCAGACCTGCTGGCAGAGTTGTATCACCGCCAGATCGCGGGTGGGATTGCTGCCAAGCAGGCAGCCGAACTGCCCATCACGCAGAGTGACCTGGCAGACACCTTGGGGTTGAGCCGGGTGCACACCAACCGGGTATGCCAGGCGCTGACCGAAACCGGTGCCGTTTCACCGGGTCGCGGCATGATACAAATTGCAGATATCAAGCGTTTGGAGCGAGTGGCTGCGTTTAGTGATGCGTATCTGAATGGCAATGGCGCATAAAAAACCCCCGCTCTTGGAGCGAGGGTTTGTTGCGCCGGTAGCGGGTTAACTGTCGAACGATGTAATGGCGGTGGCGTGTAGTTCGCGGTTGTCGAACAAGTGGCGTTCAACTGCGCCATATACCGAGACTGTATCGCCGACTTCAATGGTTTGTGCACCGATGTTGTCCAGCGGGTTGTAGTTCATTTCGACGGTATCGACTTCGATATCAAAGATGCCGGTATCAAGAATGAACTCGCGCCCGTCAATGCTTTCGACCGTACCTTCTACGTTGAGCCAAGTGCCTTCTGGCGGAACGACGGTGTAGGTGTAGTACGAGACAGCGTCTTCCTCATCGGCCGCGCTGGCAGTGTAAAAGGTGTTGCGGTCATACACATAGACCCAGCCAGCTTCGATCGACTGCGAGTTTAGGAAGGTTTTGTCCAAACGGCCATTCACCCTCACAGTCTCGCCGGCGTTGATAGCTTCACCGTCGGCAAACTGATCCCAATCATCCATTTCGACGACGATGATGCCGTCACCATGGTCTAGCGTGAACTGGTCATCTGCTGCTGAGGCGACTGTGCCGCTGAGGCTGATCCAGCTTCCGTCTGGCTTGTCGTCCACCGTGCCAGCGATGGCAGTGCCTGCTGCAAGCGCGGCGGCGACGAGTGTGCTCATCCAAAGTTTGATGTTTTTCATCGTCGAACTCCTTCTCGACATCGAATTCACAACCAGTTTGGACGCCGCAGCGCGACATTACAGTTACATATGTTGCACTCGGCAGCGTCGCGCGGGGGGCTATAATTCCCGGCCGAATTAGCAGAGCCGAATCCATGACCAAGCCAGGGCTAGCCTTTCGCCAGGCGGTTGCATCCAACGACCCCCTGCCCATCGTCGGCACCATCAACGCCTATTCAGCCATGTTGGCCGAGCGTTCCGGGCACCAGGCCATCTATTTGTCGGGCGCGGGTGTGGCCAATGCTAGCTACGGCTTGCCCGACTTGGGCATGACCTCGCTGGACAATGTGCTCACCGATGCCAGTCGAATCACCGACGCTTGCGACTTGCCGCTACTGGTCGATATCGACACCGGCTGGGGTGGCGCTTTCAACATCTCTCGCACCGTGCGGCAGATGGAAAATGCTGGCGTTGCCGCCGTGCATATCGAGGACCAGGTGGCGCAAAAGCGTTGCGGCCACCGGCCCAACAAGGAAATCGTCAGCACGGCGGAAATGCAAGACCGCGTTCGCGCCGCGGTGGATGCCCGCGACAGCATGGTCATCATGGCGCGCACCGACGCCTTAGCGGGTGAGGGCTTGGAAGCCGCTATTGCGCGCTGCGTTGCTTACGTTGAGGCCGGCGCCGATATGATTTTTGCCGAGGCCATGACTGATCTGAACATGTACAAAGCGTTTACTGACGCGCTGGACGTGCCGGTGCTGGCCAACATCACCGAGTTCGGCAAGACCGAACTGTATTCACAACAGCAACTCGCCAGCGTCGGCATCAAGATGGCGCTGTACCCCCTGAGCGCCTTCCGCGCCATGAGTCAGGCCGCCATCTTGACCTACGAGGCCATCAAGCAGACCGGCACGCAGGAGGTGATGGTTGATGCCATGCAAACCCGTAAGGATTTGTACGACGTGCTGGGGTATCACCACTACGAAGATAAGTTGGATGCGTTGTTTGGGGCGGACGCCGACCCGGACGACGACACGCGTTGAGTAGGCCTGTTATTGCGAGCGGCGAAGCCGCGCGGCAATCTCGTTAACGAAGCCGCCACTCAGTGAGATGGCAGCGGCGCTCCGCGCCTCGCAATGACAGGGTCTCCTAAGTTAGGGAGCGAGCGTAGGCTGGGGTAGGACTGGTAATACCTTTGTTTGGCAACCTGCCAAATCGCTGCGTAGCAGGTAGCCGTTAAGGCTACTGATAGTCGTCTTCCCGCTGGTGCCGCACGGCGAGCACGTTGACTGTTTGCCCATCCGCGATTTCGAACAACGCGACATAGCCGGCGCCGCCAAACGGAATCAACAGTTCGCGCAGGAATGGGTCTTCCGGGTCGGGCTTTCGGCAGGCGAACGGAAAGACTTCAAGCATGGCCCAAGCGCGATCAATGATATCAATCGCACGGCGCGCCGTTGGTAGATCATGTGCTGCCAAGAATGTGAACAGGCGTTCGAGGTCTTGCGTGGCTTCCGCAGTAAAGCGGACCTCGTAGTTCACGCTGTCGATTCGGCCTTGTCGAGAATGCTTCGTAGTGAATCCATAAGCTCATGCTTGCTGGCGTAATTGCCGGTGGCTTTCGCTGCGTCGCGTGCGCGTAAGCCACGTTCCAGAAAAGCTTTTTGATTCTGGCGGCGCCGAATGTTGGCGCGCAGCGAGTCCTCGACAAAGCTGCTCAGCGATTCGCCATCTCGCAGCGCGTTGGTTGCCGCCTCGCGCAGTTCGGGCTCAACGCGTAGCGGTGGAATTGTGGCGGTTTTCATAGCCAATCACCCGTATTGCATTTGCTATGCAGTGTACGTCGCGCTTTATCCGGCTACAAGCCAGCGGGCACGGCGCTACGCGTTGAGTAGGCCTGTCATTGCGAGCGGCGAAGCCGCGCGGCAATCTCGTCAACGAAACCGCTACCCAATGAGGTTGCCGCGGCCCTTCGGGCCTCGCAATGACAGGGCCTCCTAAGTCAGCGCCGGCCTGGCCCCAACGTGAACACCCAAAACGTGCCGCCAGACGCTGTGCCCGCGATTAGTGAGACCACAGCCCAAAACACCGCAATGCCTGAGAATGTCTGGGCAAGCAGCCACGCCGCCAGCGGTGCCGCGCATAGCATGCCTCCCAGCATGCACGTCGCTGGCTGGGAAGCCTTCAAGGCGCGACCTGCTATTAGCGTCGGTAGGCCAAATACCACGGCGCAGGCCCAGGCGACCGGCATCGCGTAAATGAGCGTCTTGATAAATACTGGGATTGCTTGGGCGAGATGACCGGATGCAGCGGTTAGTGCCGCCATGGCCAAGGCGGCAAGTGCGGCGCCAACCCAAGGGGTCGTCAATAATGCGAACAGGAGTCGGCGCTTGCGGACGTCCTGCAGCGTTTTCATCTACTTTTTCAGACGCACCAACAACATCGTCCCGGCCTTCTTCACCGTGTCATTGACCGCGTCCTGCACGCTGCCGTCACCACTGCCTGCCGGCAGTTCCGCTATCGGCTTGCCAACAAATTCAGCGTAAAGCTCAGGCGCTTCTGCAGCATCTGCTCGACCTTCTTCCAGCGCGCGCACACTGGTCACGTTGAGTTGCCGGTCGGTGGCCAGCAGCACGAAGAACTGCTGGTTCTCGTACACGCCGGGCACGATGATGGCCGTGCCGGCTGGTTTGCGGTCAGCCACGGGAATGTAAATGGTGGTTTCGTCCGCCTCGGTGAGCGTCACGCCCTTGGACTTCGCGCGGTCGATTTCTTTATCTGTGAAGATCGCATCCAGCGGCTTGTAGGTGGTGATGCCTTCAAACTCGGCCTGCACGGCCTTGGGGATGAGGTTGGACAAGTCCAGCCAATCGCCGGTGTCTTTTGGTGTGCTGCGCTTGCTACCGGGGTTGGCCTTGGCCTGGGCTTCTTCGCCGTTCAGGAAGCCGTCGCCATCGGCATCGAGCATGGCAATTTGTGCAAAGGCGCCGGCGTTGCTGCCGGCATCCTTGTATTGCTGGCCGTAGATGTTGACCGGCGTGCCACCGCCGTCCTTGTGGCAAGCGTTGCATGAGGGCGTGTAGCCGAACTGGCTCTTGTAGGCGCGGGCGAAGCTGGGTTCGGCGAGCGCGGGAGCGCTGATGAGTAGTATGGCGAGTGCGGCGACTATTCTGTGTGAGTTGTTCATGGGCTTGGCGTGTTGGTTGCGAGGTGGTCGCGTAGCGACAGTGCGAAGCATGCGCCGCGGCATCCTCATTGGGCGGCGGCAGCGTGACGAGATTGCCGCGCACCTTCGGCGCTCGCAATGACAGTGGTGTTCTAAAACTCGAAGAGGCTCGGCACTTGCTCACGCATCGCCGTTAGCGGGTCTTGTCCTTCTGACAGCTCGGCGTCCAGTTTGTCGCGTTGCCAACTCCCGGCTGGTGGCATCAGTGTGTTGGCCTTTTTGCTACCCAGGTAGCGCTCGTAGTCCAACACCTCGCGCACTTTGTCGGCGTTCTGGATGTTGTCCAGCACTGCCGCCTCATCCGCGCCGGCCATGAAGTTGAGCTTGGCGTTGGGGTTGCCGCGGTGGCAGCCAAAGCAATAGGTTTCAAACGGCTTGAGCTGTGAGCCTTCGGCCAACTCCAACACTGGCTCGCCTTCGAAGATGGGTGGCGACATCTCAGTGATGTTCATGCCCCAATGGATGGGCGTGCTTTTGGCGCCTAAGGCAGTCAGCAAGGCGTCTGTTGTGGCCATGCGGCGGAAGGGTTTGGCGTCGGTGATTGGCGCCAGCGCGGGGTGTTCGACCGCGGCGAGAATGGCTTCCAGCTTGTAGTTGGCTTGTGCCTCCAAGCGCTCCAAATCGCTGGGCACAAATAGTTGCGCCAGCGCATACACGCCGTCCAATTCGTCGCTGCTGATGATGCGTTGCGGCTGGCGCAGGGTCAGCGGGTCGAGTTCGCTGGGTAGCGGCGGCAGGGCGTCGAAGTCGGCCAGCTTGTCGCCGCCGCCGGCCGTTGTGGTTTCGCTACGGCCGAACAGCGCACGCTTGAGGCCAGCCCACACGCCGCCCGCATACAGGTCGTCTTGCAGCGGGTCGCGGTTTAGCAGGTTGTTGTCGGGCAGCGCCACGCCACGCTCAGGCCAGTTGCGCGCAAAGTGCTCGCGCAATATCTGCGATTCCGAGTTGTCGGCGTCGTAGCGGCCCGGCGCAATGGCAAAGCTCAGCGCTTGGCGTAGCAACAGTTGCCGGCAGGTGGCGCCGATGTCACCAGCACCGCAGCCATCCAGCCAAATGCGCTGTGCCAGCGGGATGATGTTGGAAATATCGGTGTTGTTGTCGATGGTCTCTGGCGATTCCAGCTTGACGCTCAGCGGTGCGCCGCCGTAGCTGGCGCGCTCGGGTAGCGCCTCGGCAATGCGTGCCGCGATCTCCGGCGAGGCGTTGGTTTCCTGCCACGGCCGCACGGGGAAGATTCCGGCGGCATTCTGGTGGCAGGTGAGGCAGACATTGCGCTGTGCATAAACGATGCGCGGCGTGCAGCCTTTGCAATAGTCCTTGACCAGTTGGAACTCGAAACGGCCCGCGGCTTCGTTGTACGACAGCACCTCGATCTCTTCGGCGTTATCGACAAAGCCCAAGAACAGCCGGCCCTTGTAGATGGGAGCGTGGCTGGCCGCACTGTCCGGCGGCGTGATATCGGCCGTCAGGATCACCCGCGGATCGGCGAAGCTGGACTTTCCTTTTTGCAGTGAGCGGCCATGCGGCACCAGCACGGTGGTCGGGCGCTTGCCGTCCTTGTCGAGGCTGGCCAGCCAATCGACAACGTCTTCAAACGGATAGGGCAGCGCGCCGTTTTGTGCGACCAAGTGGTCGAACAGCGAGCGCGTGCCTTCCGGCGGCAAGTCGCTGTTGGGGATGGCTTGACCGGACAGGCTGGTCGGATCGTAGATCGGTGGCAGCTTGGCGGCGACTGACTCCAGTGTTTCACCACTGGGTTCGCTGCTGCACGCCACGAGTACGCCGCCAAGTAACAGCGCAAGCGCCAAACGCAGGGTCATGTTTTCATGCTGCCCGCAGGGGCGCCGTACTCATCAATGAACCGCTGGAACACCGTGTCGATTGCGCCGTCGTCGGCGATTTCATCAAGATGTTCCAGCAGCACGGTCAGCAAGTAGTTGTTGCTGAGCCCGTAGTCGGCGTTCAAGCCCCGCAAGCGCCCGTAAGCCGCCTCGGACAAGGCGGCGGAAAAGCGCTTGGGCAGGGGGTAGGGCTTGGGCACGACTCCTACATCAGTTTCAGAAATTCCGTCAGCGCTTCTTTCTCCGCCGCCGACAGGTCCACACCAAACTGGTGGCCCTTGTTCTCGACCAGGTCGTCACACTTCTGGAACAGCGGGTTGTGCGGATCGCTGCTGGCGAAATAGGCCACCGGTGTGCCTTCGCTCACGGGCAGCTTGATCAGGCCCTTACCGTCTTCGCGCGGGGCAACCTTGATGTCGGTCGTTGTCACGGCGGTCTTGATCGGGCGATGCACGTCGTCGCTAGTGTCGTCCGACATCAGCAGGCGCTCCATGGCGATTTCGTACTGCGCGATGCGGCCGGCCACGGTGTAGTCGATGCCGCCATCGTCCAGGTAGGTCAGCTCGCCGACGGCGTTGTTGTGCAAAAACGGCGCGATCGCCCAGACATTCAGCAGCGAGATGTTGCGGTAGTAACCGGCGCCATCGTCGGTGAAGCCATCGCCATTGGCCGGGCCGCCGATTTCCTGCGTGCCGACTGCGGCACCACCGACCAGCGGCACCATGCGGTTGACCACCTTGGGCACGCTGCCGGGCGAGGCTTTCTCGCGGTAGGTTTCCGAGGCGAAGTCTTCCCAGATATGGCCAGTGCTGTGGTTATCGTGGCGTGCGCGGCAACTGTTGGTGCCCACCACGTTGAAGGGGGTCAGTTGGTCATTGCCCAGCCAGTCCTGGCCGAACACGCCATCTTCGGCGAACTGCCGCGGGCGCCACTCACCGTCGTCTTCGACCAAGTGTTTGGCCTTGAAGGCTTCGGAGGCGCGTTGGTCGGCGGTGAACTCGTATTGCCAGAATGGCTCGGCGCCGAACACGTGGCCTTCGTAGAATTTCTCCAGCGCGTCTGGGTCACCGGTAATGGCGTCCGGCGGCACCTTGGTGCTGTGGCAACTGGCACAGTTGCGTGCAAAGACTTTACGGCCTTCGGGTACTTGGTCGAGGTCGATGAACGCCTCGCCCTTACGGCCATCAACGTCGGTGGCGTCCAGCAAGTAAGTGGGGCCACCGGTCAGGATATACGCCGCCAAGTCATCCATTTTGGCGTCGGCGTGGTTCCAGGGCTCACAGTCGGCGGCGCATTGCTTGACGCGCATCGGTGTCTGCCGGCTGCCCTCGCCGAAGAAGTCGCCTGGCACAGGGAAGTTGGGCACCCAGCATTCTTCGGTGCACATGCCAATGTTGATATAGACGCGCAGCAGGGCCAGTTTGTCGCCCACGCTGTCTTCGCCACCCTTGAGGATGTGCTGCGTGGTGGCCTCGCCAATTTCACCCGTAATCGGGTGCTTCATGCTGTGCGTGAACATCGGCCGGTTGATGAAGTCGGTGATGTTGTTCTGCGTGCCCGGGTTGTGCATGAAGTCGTTGGGGTTGAGCGACGTATCCACGGTGCCGGGGCGGGCACTGCCTACAGCCTGCTTGGCAAAATCATCTTCCGGCACGGCCGACAAGAACGCAGCATGCGGCTGGTTGATGTACTGGTTGCCGATCAGGCCCATCAGGTGTTCCCACTTGGGCTCATTGGGGTCGGCTGGCGGGTTGGTGGGGTCGAAGGCGACGTGGCATTGCACGCAGGTGTGGGCAATCCAGAAGCGTTTTTGGCCTTCCATTTCGCCGTCTTCGTACGGCGCCGTGCGGGGGTCATACACGACGTCACCGGCGTCGTTGCGCACCGGGTCTTTGAAGTATTTGCGATAACCGACCACGCCCGTCGATTTGGGGTCGTTGCAGGCATCCATCCAGTAGGTGGATTCGTCGCCCTGCTTGCAATCGGGGTCGTTGATCATGCCCCACTTGGTGTAGCGGTAAGGGCGGTGCTTGGTGTGAATCCAGTTGGTGTAGTGCATGCGCTCGTCGCCAATCGTGCGCGCCAAGTGGATGTCGTTCAGGTCCTGGTTGCCGAAGCTGCCCTTAAACCAAACGTCGCGGCCGCGGCGTACAGCTTCGCGGAGCGCTTCGGCCTTCGCGGGGTCGGTTTCTTCAACATCTTTGTACAGCGCATTGACGATGCGGCAGCCCTCGGCGTCGTACTTGGTGGGCTGCGGTTTGCTGCAGGGCGGGGGCGCGGCCTGCGGGATGGGCGCAAAGCCCCAGGTGATCGGGCCACCGCGCTCGTGGGTTTCGGGGCTGGTGCCTTCGTTCCAGACTTTCTTGGAAGCCAAGGTTGCGTAGAACGCGTCCTCGTAGGCAGCCTTGTTGGCCAGCACTTTGGGGCTGCCGCGATAGACGCCGGTGGGGAAGCCCACTTCGACCAGCTCGTCCGCCGTCGGCGAGCGCAGCGTGCGGGTGAAGTCGGGCTCGCCGACCTCAAAGCTCGGTGCTTCATCGCCGGATTGAGCGATGACTGCAGTGAGGCTGAAGGTAGTGAGTGCGGCGGCTGCGAGCAGGCTGACACCGAGCGTGGTTTTAATCATTGTCATAATTCCCCCATGGAACCGCGCATTGTTCCAAGCCGCGGGGTGGCGGTCAAGAAATCGCCAGCGCTTGCCGCACGTTGCCGCTAGGGCGCCAGCCGGTCACAATCGGACGATGTCCCAACTCACGCAATTTGGTCGCCTGCTGCATCTTTGGCGGGTTTATCGCCGCAATGGCCTGTCCGAGGCGCTTGGCAAGCCGCCCAAGCGAAATTTCGACCAGCCTATTGGCGTGCGCCTGCGCACTGCGCTGGAGCAATTGGGCCCGGTGTTCATCAAGTTTGGCCAGGCCTTGTCAACGCGGCCCGACATCCTGCCGCCCGAAATCGCCGCCGAGTTGCGCAAATTGCAGGACAAAGTGCCGCCGTTTGATGGTGCCGAGGCGCGCGCGGTGGTCGAGCGTAGCCTCGGCCAGCCCATCGGCAAAATCTTTGACACCTTTGATGACCGGCCGCTGGCTTCGGCGTCCATTGCGCAGGTACACGCGGCTCGGTTGAAAGGTGTTGATGGCGCACCGGGCATGGACGTGGTCGTCAAAGTGCGCCGGCCCGGCATTGCCAAGCAGGTCGAGCGCGACGTGGCCCTGTTGCACACCGTCGCCGGTTTGGCCGCCAAGGTGCCCGACCACGGCCGCCGCCTGCGCCCGCGCGAGGTGGTGGCCGAATACGAGCACGTCATCCGCGACGAGCTGGACTTTGTCCGCGAGGCTGCCAATGCCAGCCAACTGCGCCGCAACTGGTTGGCCAGCCCGTATATCTACCACCCGATTATCTTGTGGCAGTACACCACCGAAGAAGTCATCGTCATGGAGCGCATATACGGCGTGCCCATCGACGAGACCGACAAACTGCGCGAACTGGGTTTCGACTTCGAAAAGCTGGCCGAGCGCGGTGTTGAGATCTTCTTCAAGGAAGTCTTCTACTACAACTTCTTTCACGCCGACATGCATCCCGGCAATGTCATGGTCGATCCCGAGCGGCCTACCGACCCGCGCTATCTGGCGTTGGATTTCGGCATTGTCGGCGCGTTGACGCCGGAAGATCAGCGCTACCTGGCGGAGAATTTCCTCGCCTTTTTCAACCAGGACTACCGCCGCGTGGCCGAACTGCATGTGGAGTCAGGCTGGGTGCCGGCGCATACACGCGTCGATGAATTCACCGGCGCCATCCGCGCCGTGTGTGAGCCGATTTTCGACAAACCGCTGGGCGAGATCAGTTTTGGCAAGTTGCTGATCCGCCTATTTACCGTGGCGCGGCGTTTTGAGATGACGGTGCAGCCGCAATTGGTGCTGCTGCAAAAAACTATCCTGCAAATTGAGGGCCTGGGCCGCCAGCTGTACCCCGAACTGGACCTGATGAAAACCGCCAAGCCGATCATGGAACAGTGGATGCGCGACCGCATGAACCCCATGCGCGCGGTGGAGCAGGCCAAGTTGCAATTGCCGGGCCTGATGGCTGATTTGCCGCGCATGGCGCAGCACCTGCGCAGTCAGTTGGATGGCGGGCCGAATGCCCCGCTCACGCGGCGTGCGCTGGATGAGTTCGCGCAACGCATGGCCGCACAGCAGGCGCGCAGCCGGCGGGTGTGGATGGGTGGTGCGTTGGTTGTGTCCGCGGCTGTGATTTACGGCCTGGACGGGTTTCGGCCGCTGATGCTGGGTGACGCGCCGCTGGTGACGTGGCTACTCGGTGGGCTGGGCCTAGCGTTGTGGTGGTCGGGCCGCGGTTCGCAATGACAGGGCTACTTGGCGTCGTCTGGTAGCTCGTCCAGCAACTCCGCGCCGGCATCGCGCATCGCCGTGTTGGCGCGTTCAATATCACCGGTTTGCGCCTCCACGCCGCGCGTGCCCGGTAGGATCACCCGTGTGTCAAAGCCGGCTTGGGCAGCATCGACGGCAGTGAAGCGCACACACACGTCGTGCGCCAGCCCGACAATATCCACGCCCTCGACACCGAGAGCGCGCAGCAGGCCATCGAGGCCTGTGCGGCGGCGGTGGCCGTTGTCGGCAAAGGCACTGTAGCTGTCGATCATCGGGTCGATGCCCTTGCGGACAATGTGCTGGATGGGCGCCTGGTGGAGGCCTTCGTGGAACTCGGCGCCGACGCTGTTTTGCACGCAGTGATCCGGCCACAGGACTTGCTCCAGGCCATCGAGCTCGCTCACTTCAAAGGGCTTGCCATCGTCGTGATTGCTGGCGAAGCTGCCGTGGTTGGGCGGGTGCCAATCCTGGCTGGCGATGACCACCGAGTAGCGTGGCATCAGGCGGTTTGCCACCGGCACGACGGCATCGCCGTCATCCACGGCCAGCGAACCGCCGGGCATGAAGTCGTTCTGAATATCGACCAGCAATAGTGCGCGTTTCATGGGGCCTCCAACATTGGTGGGGGGTTTAAGTCTTGGACAACTGGCAGGTTCAGCGTTCAGTCATGGCCTGACGCGCGCGCTGAGCGATTCCAATTGTTGCTGCACGCTAGCGGCAAGTTCGACCGTGTGTGATGGCTCGTACAAGTAGCGTGTCGCCTGTTTGGCGGCATGGTCACGGGTGGCGTCCAAGGGCGCGCGGGGCGGCGCATCGCCGCCGACCAGCCGCTGCAACAACAGTTCGGACGTATCAGCCCACGCAGGCGGTTCTGGTCCGCCGAAGCGGTCGTCAACCACCACATCCATGCTGCGATCTGCCGACGCGTGGCGCAGCACAGATAGCACCCCCGGCAGTGATTGTTTGGCCGGGCTGTCGGACAGTTTCAGCCGTGGCGTCCAGGTGTCGCCATCGCGGGTGGCGCCCAGTTTATAGACCACGTCCAGCGTGCTGGACGGGCCGCCAGTGGCCAAGTTCGAGCCTACGCCCCAGGCGTCGATCGGCGCGCCTGCGGCTTTGAGCCGCTGGATTTTGTCGGGGTCGAGGTCGCCGCTGGCAACGATTCTTGTATCGGTCAGGCCGGCGTCATCCAACGTCTGCCGGGCATGTCGGGATAGCGCGTCCAGGTCGCCCGAATCCAGCCGGACACCCGCCAGGCTGTGGCCGGCCTGTTGCAAGCGAAGGCCTGTGGCCACCGCGCGCTCCAAGCCAAGCCGGGTGTCGTAGGTATCGACCAGCGCAATGGTGTCGTCGGGGAAAGCGTCGGCATAGGCGTCGAACGCAGCCTGCTCATCATCAAAGCTCATCACCCAAGCATGGGCGTGCGTGCCTTTGACCGGAATGCCGAAACGTTTGCCGGCCAGTGTGTTTGACGTTGCCGCGCAGCCGCCTATCCATGCTGCGCGGCTGGCCGACAGGCCACCGTCGGGGCCCTGGGCGCTGCGCAGGCCAAAGTCCAGCACCGGGTCGTTGCCTGCCGCCAGCGCCAGCCGCGCAGCTTGGGTGGCCACCAGGCTGGGCATGCCAATGGCATTGAGCAGCGCGGTTTCCATGATTTGCGCCTGTGCCAGCGGGCCGGTCACCCGCAGCAGCGGCGCGCCGGGGAACACCGCCGTGCCCTCTGATGCGGCGTCGATCTGGCATTGCCACGGCGTCGTTTGGAGCCAATCGATGAAGCCCGGCCGGAACAGCGGCTGGCCGTTGCTTCCCGTGACTTCGCCCAAGTAGGCGGCGTCGTCATCGCTGAATTTCAGCTTGCCGGACCAGTCGGCGATGGCCGCCTGCCCACAGGCCAACACGCACGCCACGCCCGGCGGCGGCTGGCGGTAACTGAGGTGAAATACGGCGGTCTGATCCGCCCGGCCACAGTGCCACCAGGCTTGCGCCATGGTTAGCTCGTAAAGGTCGGTAAACAGGGGCGTTTGTGGCGGCATCACCCACCAGTTGAACATGTTTCGGCCTGCAATCGAAGCCTGACCGGCGTAGTGTTAGTCATCCGCCCGAAAACGCCGGAGCGCCCCATGGCCGCCGATGGCAAGCAAAACCTCGCCCGCAAATTGATCGCGGATCACTTGCTCGATGGCGACATGACGCCGGGCGAGGAAATCGCGCTGCGGATCGACCAGACACTGACCCAGGACGCCACCGGCACCTTGGTCATGCTGGAACTCGAAGCGATGGGCTTGGACCGTGTCCGCACCGAGGTGTCGGCCCAATACGTCGATCACAACCTGTTGCAGGCCGACCACCGCAATCCCGACGACCACTTATTCCTGTACTCGGCGTGTCGGCGTTTCGGGGTGTGGTACTCGCGGCCCGGCAACGGCGTGAGCCACCCCACGCATATGCAGCGTTTCGGGCGCCCCGGCAGCAGCCTGCTGGGTTCCGACAGCCATAGCTGCGCTGCAGGCTCATTGGGCATGCTGGCCATGGGCGCCGGCGGCCTGGAGGTGGCCATGGCGATGGCGGGCGAGCCGTTTTACACCCGCATGCCGGAGATATTCGGTGTGGAGTTGACCGGCGAGCTGCCCGACTGGGTGAGTGCCAAAGACGTCATCCTGGAGATGCTGCGCCGCCACGGTGTGGATGGCGGTAACGGTCGCATCATTGAATATTACGGGCCAGGGTTGGCGGGCCTGTCGGCCATGGATCGGCACGTGATCGCCAATATGGGCGCCGAGCTAGGGGCGACAACCACGGTGTTCCCGGCCGACGATGCGGTGCGGCGCTTCATGGCCGCCGAGGGGCGCGAGGACGCGTTCGAACCTGTGCAGGCCGACGATGGTGCCGAGTACGACCTGACCGACAGCATCGACCTGAGCGCCCTGGAACCGCTGATCGCCAAGCCATCCAGCCCCGGCGCCGTGGTGCCGGTGTCGGACGTGGCCGGCCAGGACATCGGCCAAGCCTATGTTGGCTCTTCGGCCAATCCCGGCTACCGCGACTTTGCCGCTGTGGCGCACATCGTCAAAGGCCGCGCAGTGCCCGAGCAGGTGTCGCTGGACATCAACCCGACCTCGCGCAGCATGTTGCAGACGCTGATGCGCGATGGCCAAATCGGGCCGTTGCTGGCTGCCGGCGCACGCTTGCACCAAGCGGGGTGCAATGGCTGCATCGGCATGGGTCAGGCGCCGGCCAGCGGCACCCACAGTGTGCGCACCGTGCCGCGCAACTTCCCCGGCCGCTCTGGCACCGAGGACGACAAGGTGTGGCTGTGCAGCCCGGAAACCGCTGCGGGATCCGCCTTGGCGGGCAAAATCACCGACCCGCGCACGCTGGACATCGAGCCGCCAAAGATCACCGAACCTGGCGACCCGGTGATCGACACACAAAACCTGTTGGCCCCGGCCGACGCCGACACGGCCACCGAAGTGAAGTTGATCAAGGGGCCAAATGTGGTGTCGCTGCCCGACCTGGAGGGCCTGCCGACCAGCCTGAAGATTCCGGTTGCCTTGAAGGTGGGTGACGACATTTCCACCGATGAGATCATGCCGGCCGGCGCCGAAGTGCTGCCGTATCGCAGCAATATCCCCAAGATCGCCGAGTTCGTGTTCCGCTCAGTTGACCCCGAGTACGTCAGCCGCGCCCGCGACACCGGCGACCACGCCATTGTTGGCGGGCGCGTGTATGGCCAGGGCTCGTCGCGCGAGCATGCCGCGCTGGCGCCGCGCACGCTCGGCTTGCGGGTGGTTGTCGCCCGCAACTTCGCCCGCATTCACCGCCAGAACCTGGTTAATTTCGGCGTGCTGCCGCTGGTGTTCAAGGACGGCGACGACTACGACGCCGTGGAGCAGGGCGACATGCTGGAACTGGATGGCCTGCCCGATGCGCTGCAGGAGTCCGACAGTTTGACGGCCACGCTCGGTGGCCGCTCGGTGGCGCTGTCACACGGGCTATCTGATCGGCAGATCGAGGTGTTGTCGGCCGGTGGCTTGATCCCGTGGATGCGCCAGCGGGCATGACCTGACCACCGTCCAAGCGGGCGCACAACCGTTCGTCAGTGCGAATTTGACAGTTGCCGCGCAATTAAACTATCGTTCAGTTAAACGATTGTTCAAGAAGCGGGCAAGCCTGCTCAGGAGACCGACGCCATGACAACTTACACAGCCACCGCCGACAACGGTGAAACTGTCAGCTATTCCGACTCGCGCCGCTACTTGTGGATGCTGGGCATGATCGTGCCCGTGCTGCCGCTGGTGGGCTGGGGGCTGGTCGAGGCTACGGGCTTGGGCGTGTTCTGGTACTTCTCGCTGTTGTTCGTCTATGGCGTGCTGCCGTTCCTCGACATGATCTTCGACACCGACGAAAACAACCCGCCGGAAGCGGTCGTGCCCACGTTGAGCGAAGACAGCTACTACCGCTGGATCCTCTACCTCTATATCCCGCTGTACTACGGCACGTTTATTTGGGGTGCGTGGATGATCGCCACCGCTGGCCTGCCGTGGTGGGCCGCGCTGGGTATCACTTTGTCCGTTGGTGGTGTGTCCGGTGTTGCCATCAACACCGCGCACGAACTTGGCCATAAAACGGGCACCGCCGAGCGTTGGCTGGCCAAGATCACCCTGGCGCCACTGGCGTATGGTCATTTCTTTGTCGAGCACAACCGTGGCCACCACAAGCGTGTGGCCACGCCGGAAGATCCAGCCAGTTCGCGCATGGGCGAGAACCTCTACGCATTCTTGCCGCGCACCATATTCGGCAGCCTACGTAGTGCCTGGACGATTGAAAAAGAACGCCTGGCACGCCGCGGCAAATCGGTGTGGAGTATCGAGAATGACAATCTCAACGCCTGGGCCATGACGCTGGTGTTGTGGGGTGGGCTGATCGCCTTGTTGGGCTGGATCATCGTGCCCTTCCTGCTGATTCAGGCGGTTTACGGCTTTTCGCTGCTCGAGGTTGTCAACTACCTGGAGCACTACGGCCTGCGCCGGCAGAAGCTAGACAACGGCCGCTACGAGCGTTGCCAACCGCACCATAGTTGGAACAGCAATCACATCGTCACCAACCTGTTCCTGTATCAATTGCAGCGCCACAGCGACCACCATGCCAACCCCACGCGCCACTACCAGGCGCTGCGTGAATTCCCCGATGCGCCGCAATTGCCGTCCGGTTATGCCGCCATGTTGTTGATCGCCTACGTTCCGCCGCTATGGAGCTGGATGATGGACAAGCGCGTCGCCGAGCATCACAACTACGACCTCACCAAAGCTGCACTACAGCCCGGTAAAGAGGCCAAGTTGATGGACAAGTGGCACCGCGCGGTGGAAACGCCGGCCGCCGCTGCCGCCTAATCAAGCAACCCCAGAAGCAGCCAGCCGACATCCCCACCCAGTTCGGCTAGACTGCTATTCGGGCGCGGCCCAACAGCCGCGCCCATTTTTTTGGCTTGAATCACTAGGGCCTGGTCACACTATTTGAATGTGCCGCGTTGACCCTGAAATCAGGCCAGTCAAGGCGCGAGGAGAGATATTTGGTCATTCCAAATGAACGACGAGCAACGCCGGATGGCTTGATTTCAGGGTCAACCCTTCGGGCCGGACAGATTTTTCACTATGCTGCGTTGTGTTTCGCTGATTTAGCCGTACTAAACGGCGCTCAACACGCCTTGCCTAGCAAAAAATCTGCCTTCGGCGAGGCGCATTCAAATAGTGTGACCAGGCCCTAATACTATGGCGAGGTACACGTGCACCGGCTGCGGCTACGTTTATGATGAGACGGCGGGCTTGCCCCGCGAGGGCTACCCGCCCGGAACCACTTGGGACGAACTGCCCGAGGACTTCCCGTGCCCCGCTTGCGCGGTGTGCGAAAAACCCGAATTCGAACCGACTGAGGACAATTGAAGAACGTGAGTGACAACACCAAACGCTGGGAATGCCTGGTCTGCGGCCTGATCTACGACGAAGCCGAAGGCTGGCCTGACGACGGCATTGCGCCGGGCACCGCTTGGGGCGATGTGCCCGACGACTGGACCTGCCCCGACTGCGGCGCCGGCAAAGCCGACTTCGAAATGATCCAGATTGGCTAAGGCCATGACTGCTGCACCTGTCGTCATCATCGGCACCGGCCACGCCGGTTACACACTGGCCCGCGAGTTTCGCAAGCAGGCGCCCGACACGCCGCTGACACTCATCAGCGCTGACGACGGCGCGGCCTACTACAAGCCCAACTTGTCCAAGGCTTTTGCCGACGGCAAAGATGCCCAGGCGCTGGTGATGAAGCCCGCCGAGGCCCAGGCCGAAGCGCTTGGCGCCACGGTGCTGGCCAATACGCGCGTGACCGGCATCGACCCGCAAAGCCAAAGCATCACCACCGACACCGACCGCATCAGCTACAGCAAGCTGGTGCTGGCCGTCGGTGCCAACCAGCGCGCCTGCCCAGTAGAAGGCGACGGCATCGGCAGTATCCTGCATGTCAACAGTTTGGCTGACTATCGCGACTTCCGCAGCCGGCTGCACAGCAAAAAACGCGTGGCCATTTTGGGCGCGGGGCTGATCGGCTGCGAATTTGCTAACGACCTGGGCAGCAATGGTTTCAAAGTCACGCTCATCGACCCGCTGGGCTGGCCGCTAGGCCGGCTGGTGCCCGAGCCCGTTGGCGTGGCGATTGGCAATGCCTTGCACGGCCTGGGTGTGCACTTGGGGTTGCGCCAAATGGCCACTGCCGTGAACCACAGCGAAGATGGCTTTGCAGTCACGACTAGCCACGGTGCGACCATCGCCGCCGACGTCGTGTTGTCGGCCATCGGCCTGGTGCCTAACACGGGGCTTGCCGATGCAGCCGGCCTGGCCTGCGGCCGTGGCATCCAGGTTGACGCCACAATGCAAACTAGCAACCCGAACATTTTTGCCTTGGGCGACTGCGCCGAACTGCCCGGCGGCCAAGTGCTGCCTTATGTACTGCCCATCACCCACTGCGCACGCACATTGGCCAAGACGCTGGCCGGCGAGCCGACCAAGCTGTCGCTGCCGGCAATGCCAGTGATCGTCAAAACGCCTGTATGCCCCACGGTAGTCTGCCCACCGGCGACCGACGCCGGCGCTTGGCGCATCGACGGTGACAGCCCGAACTTCGAAGCGGTGTTCGAGTCGCCTGGCGGCGAGCCACTGGGTTTTGCGCTGACCGGCGATAAGTTGGCGCGCCGCGGCGAACTGGCCAAAACCATGCCGCCGCTACTGGTATGAGCTTCGTGCTGCATCCACGGCTGGCGGCCGACACGCTGCATGTTGGCGACCTGCCGCTGTGCCGCGTGTTGCGCATGAACGATGCCCGCTTCGCCTGGCTTATCCTGGTGCCGCAGCGCGCCGACATTGTCGAGGCTTACGAACTGCCGGCGGCCGAGCAGGCCACGTTGTGGGGCGAAGCCACCGACATGGGCCGGGCACTCATGGCGCACACCGGCGGCGACAAACTCAACATTGCCGCGTTGGGTAATCAGGTGCCGCAACTGCACATTCACGTAATCGCCCGCAAACTGGGCGACGCCGCGTGGCCGGGCCCGGTGTGGGGTGTTGGCACGCCGCAGCCGATTGCAGATACCAGTGCCGAAATTCAACGCCTGCAAAACGCTTTGGGGTTACAACCATGACTATTGCTTACTGGTGCGTGCTGGCCGGCGCGCTGATGCCCATCTTGTGGACAGGCTTCGCCAAGTTCACAAACTTCGATGGCAAGCGTGGCGTTATGCCCCCGCGTAGCAACAAGGCGCCGCGGCCGTGGTTGGACACGCTGGAGGGCTACCGTTTGCGTGCGCATTGGGCGCAGCAGAACGCCTTCGAGGCGTTTCCTGCATTTGCCGCGGCGGTGATCGTGGCGCATCTGGCCGGCGCTGCACAGGCCAGCATTGATATTTTGGCGCTTGCTTGGGTGGGCCTGCGACTGGCTTACGGGTTTATCTACATGGCCGACATTGGCGCGCTGCGCACGGCGGTGTGGGCAGGGGCGTTGGCCTGTGTGATCGGGTTGTTCGTGGTTGCGGCTTAAGCAGCGATGGCCGGCAACAACTTGCCAAGCGTGGACTGGTACTTCGACGTGCTGTCGCCCTATGCCTATTTCGCGTTTCAGCGCTTAGAACTGTTTGATGGCCAAGCTGAGCTACGCTTTCGTCCGGTTGTCTTTGCGGCCATCCTCAACCACTGGGGCCAGAAAGGCCCGGCCGAAATCCCCGGCAAGCGCGAGGCCGCCTACCGCTGGTGCACCTGGACGGCGCAACAGCGCGGGTTGAGTGATTTTCAGATGCCCGCCACGCACCCATTCAACCCCATCGCCTGGCTTCGGCTGATTGTCGCGGCGGGGTGCGCGCGCGCTGCAGTCGATGCAGTGTTCAAGGCCGTGTGGACTACTGGGGCCGACCCGGCTGACCCGAACCTGTTCGCGGCTACGGCCGAGGCGCTGGGTTTGCCACCGAATTCCGTCACTGATCAAACGGTGAAGGATGCCTTGCGCCAGAGCACTGGCGACGCAATTGCTGCCGGCGTGTTTGGTGTGCCGACCTTGCAAGTGCAAGGCGAATTGTTCTGGGGCGACGACGCCATGGACTTTGCGCTGGCTTGCTTGCGTGATCCCAGCCTTTTGGACAGCGCGGCCATGCAAAGGGCGCGCAATTTACCCGTCGGCGTCGCGCGCAAACCCGCTTAGCCCGGCGGCATATTGAGCGCAATGCGTTCGGGGCCGGTTGTGGCCAGAACATCGACGCCGTCTGCCTGCACATGCAAGGCGAAGTTGCGCTCGCTGCCCGCCAGTACCCCGTCGCCCTCGAATGCCTTGGGCGATAACGCGGCGTAGCAGGTTTGCTGGTTGCGCTGCTGCAGTTGCCGGCAGCGTAGCGAGGTGTAGCGGATGAGCTGCGCGCCAGCGGCCTGGGCTTTTTCCGCCAGTGCAATAGTTGGAGCGTAGGGCGGCTCGCAAAACAATTGTTCGGCTGGCAGCAGGGGCGGCGTGGTGGTCAAATCCAGTAAGGCTTTGCTGCGCAGGCGGCCACGAAACCCGGTCATCAACAGCGGGCGGCGCGGCGGTGGCGCGGCGCTGGCCGCCCAAAAGCGATGGCGATGGTAGGCCACTTCCACCAGCGAGGTCTCGAGTTGCGTTGCCCCGTACCAAACCCCGCGTTGCCCCGCGCCGCGAAACCGTGACGGGTGCCGGCTGCGATAGCGAAATGGCGTAGCAGCAAGGTAATGCAGGCCGGCGCAGCCCGCTGGCAACGGCGGCTTTGAAGCCTCCAGCGCGTCTTCGAGCACCTTTTGGTCGGCTAGCGAATCCGCCAACTGCATCGTCGCTACCTGATGCTGCGCCTCCACCACCCGCCAAGGCTGGCCGCGGTAGGGCGACAGCTCAAAAGAACCTGTCATTGCGAAGGCGCGCAGCGCCTGCGGCAATCTCGGTGGGTGGCGGTGTCATCACGAGATTGCCGCACGCCCCCGGCGCTCGCATTGACAAGGCCTTGGGGTGCCGGCCTCAAATCCGTGCCCGCTCGCCATCCAAATAATCCAGCACATGCGTCAACCCGGCCGGGTTGGCCAGCATGGCCAGCGGCGGAGCGCCCAGGTCGCTGTTGTCGGCTTCCAACCAGCCGCGCATCGCCGCCTCGTCGCCACCGGCCAGTGGAAACAGCGCGCGGTAGATGCGAACCAGCATCAGCGCCAACTGGAACGGCTTGCTGCCAGGCTCAAGCTGCGCCTTGCCATGGCTCAGCTTTGACAGAAACGCAGTGCTCAAGCCCACCACAGCGCTGGTCTGCTGCAGCGTCAAACCCAAGCCTTCACGGGCGCGGCACAAGGCGGTGCCCACCACGCGGGCCATGTCGGGTTGGGCTTCAACGCGGTATTCGCCTATTGCTTCACCAGCACCCATTATTTTGCCTAATAAAAATTAACAGTCAAAATTCTATCATGACAATATCGCTATATGGCCGTGCGCCCAAGGGTTCAAACGCGCCGCCCAACCTCCTTGTCCAAATTCCCCTTGCGAAACGGCGCCATGAACTGCTGCCAATAAGTTTGTGGGTAGTCGGGGTTGATCAGGCCGATGTCGGTGATGGGTTCGTCCTTGGGCAGGTAACGGGTGCCGAACAGGATGTCGTACACAATCAGGTTGTTGCCGTAATTGTTGTTCGACTGCCAGATCTCGCGGCTGTGGTGCCAGCGGTGCAGATCAACAATGTTGAAGATGTAATACAGCGGGCCTAGCTTGACGTCGATGTTGCAGTGCTGGAAGTAGCCGCAACTCGCGGTGGCGATGAGGTACAGCGCCAGCACGTCGCCTTGCGCGCCGAGCAGGATGGGGAATAGCAGTTCGGTGAAGGTGAACACGGTTTTATCCACCGGGTGCTGGCGCATGGCATTGAAGAACCACAGCCGCGTGGCCGAATGGTGCACGGCGTGAAAGCGCCACAGCAGCGGCACCTCGTGGGCCAGGCGGTGGCCCCAGTAGCGGCCGGCGTCGCCCGCCAACATCAAGATGATGAGCTGTGCCCACAGCGGCCAATGTGTGGGCCAGATGTTGCCGCCCCATTGCAGCGCCAGCCAGGCCGCGGCGCCTGCCAGCATGGCGTAGAACACTGGTTTGAGCAGGGCGGGCAGCAGGCCGTAGGCGATCAGCGCGCTGATGGTGTCGTTGCGCAGATCGCCGGCGGGCGTGTTCCAGTCACGGCGAAAGGGCATCAGCCATTCGAGTGCCAGGAAGGCGATCCACATGGCTGCGATGACGCCATAAGTGACGATCGCCACCGAATAACCTGCGCCGATCAGCACCGCAGCACCCCACAACGGCCCAATAAACAGGGCCGGGAAGATCAGCCATTGCAGGCGGCGATACAGCGGTGTGTCGGTGCGCAACATGCCACAACTATAACGAACAGTGTGTTCTCGGCTACTCAATACTCCATGTCATTGCGAGGGCCGCAAGCCCGCGGCAATCTCATGACGTTGGCAGTCCGTGCCGAGATTGCCGCGGCGCTTGAAATCGCTTCGCGATCAGTAAATTGCGCGTCCATTCACGCGCAAGAATCACAATGACAGGTTTCTTCGTGGCTATTCGGGCAATGGGTGCCGTGAGGCAGGCACAAAAAAGCCGGCCGCAGTGTCCCGCGGCCGGCTGCTATTCCATTGTCATTGCGAGCGGCGTAGCCGCGCGGCAATGACAGCTTTTTGCTTACCAGATTTGCACCCGGTCTTCTGGCGCTTTCCACATCTTGTCACCCGGTTGGGTGTTGAAGGCTTCGTGGAAGGCCGGCAGGTTGACCAACGCACCGTTAGCGCGGAATTCGCTGGGCGAGTGCGGGTCGGTTTTGACGCGCTCGATCAGGGCTTCCTCGCGGTACAACCTACGCCAGACTTGCGCCCAGCCAATCATCACGCGCTGCGGGCCGGTAAAGCCGTCGATCACCGGGGCGGGCTGGCCGTCCAGGCTCAACTTGTAGGCCTCGGCGGCGATGGTGATGCCGCCCAGGTCGCCGATGTTTTCGCCCAGTGTCAGTTCGCCATTGACGGTATAGCCCGGCAGTGGTTCGTAGGCGTTGTACTGATTGACGAGATCTTTGCCCAGTTTGTCGAAGGCTTCGCGGTCTTCGTCGGTCCACCAGTTGCTCAGTACGCCGTCGCCGTCGAACTTGCTGCCCTGGTCGTCAAAACCGTGGCCGATTTCGTGGCCGATGACTGCGCCGATGCCGCCGTAGTTAACCGCCGGATCGGCTTCAAAGTCGAAGAACGGCGGTTGCAGGATGGCAGCCGGGAAGACGATCTCGTTGGCGACGGGGTTGTAGTAGGCGTTGACCGTTTGCGGGGTCATGAACCACTCGCCCTTGTCGATCGGGCCGCCCAGCTTGTCGATCTGGCGCTGGGTTTCGACCATGGCGCTGCGCTTCATGTTGCCGAACAAGTCGTCGGCCTCAACGGTCAGGGCGCTGTAGTCCTTCCACTCGTCGGGGTAGCCGATCTTGGTGGTGAACTTGCTGAGTTTTTCCAGCGCTTTTTCCTTGGTGGCTGGCGTCATCCAGTCGAGTTCTTTAATCGACTGCTCATAGGCCAGCGTAAGGTTGTTCACCAGCTCTTCCATGCGCGCCTTGGCGGCGGGCGGGAAGTGGCGCTTCACATAGATGCGGCCCAGCACTTCACCGAGCGAGCCTTCGACGGCTTGCACGCCACGCTTCCAGCGCGGCTGATTTTCCGGCGTGCCACGCAAGGTGCTGCCGTAGAACGCAAAGTTTTCATCGACGAAGTCTTGCGACAGGAACGGCGCAGCATCACTGATAGCGTGCCACTTGTAGTACGTCTTCCAGGTGCTCAGCGGCGTGCTGCCAATCAAGTCGCTCATGGCGGTGAAGGTGCTGGGCTGGCTGACGATCACCGAATCGAACTTGCTGGTGTCGATGCCGGCGGCCTCGAACATGGCAAGCCAGGAGAAATTTGGCGTCAGCTCGGCCAGGTCAGCCACGGCGTATTTGTTGTACGTCTTGCTGATGTTGCGGCTATCAACCTTGGTCCAATGCGCCTCGGCCATTTTTGTTTCCAGCGCCATGATTTGTTTGGCGCCGGCTTTGGCATCGGCCACACCGGCCATGTTCAGCATCTTCTCGATATGCGCGACATAGGCTTTGCGGATGCTGGCGAACTTTTCGTTGTCGGCGTCCAGGTAGTAGTCGCGGTCGGGCAGGCCCAGGCCAGCTTGGCTGAAGTAGATGGTGTATTGATCGGGATTCTTGGCATCTTGATAGACGAAGCTGCCGAAGATGCTGTCAACATTGATGCGCGCCAGATAGCCGTGCAGCGCGGCGATGTCGGCCGGGCTTTGCATGGCGTCGATGCGGGCCAGGTCGGCGGCCAGTGGCTTGGCGCCGAGTTTGTTGACCACCTCGACGTTCATGAAGCTGGCATAGAAGTCGCCAACCTTTTGCTCATCGGTGCCCTTGGCGGCCTTGGTGGCGGCGGACTCTTCGATGATAGTGCGCAGTTGCACCTGGGCTTCGTCATGCAGCTTGGTGAACGAGCCGTAATTGGACTTGTCGGCCGGGATTTCCTTGGTTTCCAGCCAGGTGCCATTCACCCAGCGGTAAAAGTCATCCTGCGGCTGGACGGAACGGTCGAAGTTTTCCAGTGCAATGCCGGATGGCATGGTGCTGGTTGGCGCTTTGGCGACAGGCGCCTTGGGCGCGTAGCCGGTGTTGCTGGCGCATGCCGCAACGGTCGCGGCGGTGGCCGCGGTCACTAATAGGCGTTTCACGAAACATTTCCCCTGTGAAAGACGCGCGAATGCTAGCAAACTCCGCGCTTATGAATATCGTTTGGTTACAGCACGTGCCTTTCGAAGGGCCCGGGCTGATCGCGCCTTGGATGCAAACTCGGGGCCATAAGTTCCGCAAGGTGGCCTTGTGGGCCGGCGATGTGTTGCCCGATGTGAACGATGTCGATGGCTTGGTCATCATGGGTGGGCCCATGAATGCAGACGCGCACGACGCATACCCTTGGCTGGCGAGCGAGACCGCGTTCATCGGTAAAACGATTGCTTCGGGCAAGCCCGTGCTGGGCATCTGCCTGGGTGCTCAATTGATGGCGCGAGCGCTTGGGGCCACCGTGCATGCCGGGCACGCGCCAGAGATTGGTTGGTTTCCCACCCGTGTGGTTGTACGCCATCCATTGTTGGCCGGTGTGCCAGACAGCTTCGACGCCTACCACTGGCACAGCGACACCTTCGACATTCCCGCCGGGGCCACCCGTTTGCTCGAATCCGACGCCTGCGCCAATCAGGGCTTTGTGTTCGGCAAGCGCGCGCTGGCCCTGCAATGCCACTTGGAAACCACGCCCGCCAGCGCCCGCGACATCATTGCCAACACCACTTGGACAACCGGGCCGACGGCGCAGTCGGCGGCTACGATGTTGCAAGCGCACTGCAAATTCGAAGCGCTGCAAGCCATGATGGACGGCCTGTTGCAACGCTTGTTTACGCCATGACCCAATGCACCGCCTGGCAAGGCGACCTCACAACACTGGCAGTCGATGCCATCGTCAACGCCGCCAACGAGAGCCTGTTGGGCGGCGGCGGTGTCGATGGCGCGATTCACCGCGCCGCCGGCCCCGAATTACTAGCCGAATGCCGCAGCATCGGCGGCTGCCCAACGGGCGAGGCGCGCATCACCGCTGGCTACGCCTTGCCGACAAAGCATGTCATCCACACCGTGGGGCCGGTTTGGCAGGGTGGTGATGCGGGCGAGGCCGAATTGCTTGCAGCGTGTTATCGCAACAGCCTGGATTTGGCCGCCAAGGCGGGCTGCCGCACCGTCGCCTTCCCCGCGATCTCTTGCGGCGTGTATGGCTATCCGCCTGACCAAGCCGTGGCAACCGCTGTGCGCGCGGCGCGCGATTGGATTGGCGCCAACCCGGGCGTGGTCGAAAGCATCACCTTTGCCTGCTTTGATGCCGACATGTTGGCGCGCTACACCCGCGAACTGGATGAGGACTCACGTTGACGGTTGCCCCAGCCATCTCGCTAGTCGGCACCTGTTGCAAAGGGCTGCTGTTCGGCGCTGCGTATAATCGCGCGACATGAGCGCTGTCCACACCCTGCACAATTTCAACGCGCCAGCCGCAAAGCGCGCCGACCCGCGCGTGGCCAAACGCGAGGCCGACAAGTTGGCTAAGCGCCTGCGCCGGCAGGTGGGCCAGGCCGTCGAAGACTTCAACATGATCGAGGCTGGCGACAAGGTCATGGTGTGCCTGTCGGGCGGTAAAGACAGCTACGCCATGCTCGACGTGCTGCTGCAATTGCAGCGCAAGGCGCCGGTCGAGTTCGAGTTGCATGCGCTGAATCTCGACCAGAAGCAGCCCGGGTTCCCCGAGCACGTATTGCCTGAATATCTCAGCAAACTGGACGTGCCGTTTACCATCTTGGAGCAGGACACTTACAGCACCGTCAGCCGCGTGGTGCCCGAGGGCAAAACCATGTGCGGCCTGTGCAGCCGGCTGCGCCGCGGCGCGCTGTACACCCACGCCGAGGCCAACGGGTTTACCAAGATTGCGCTGGGCCACCACATGGACGACATGGTCGAGACGCTGTTCCTCAACCTGTTCTTCGGTGGGCGGATGGCGGCCATGCCGCCCAAACTCAAATCCGACGCCGGCAAGCACATTGTCATCCGCCCGCTCACCTATTGCCGCGAGGCCGACCTGGAAGCCTACGCTGGCATCAAGCAATTCCCGATCATTCCGTGCAACTTGTGTGGCTCGCAGGACGGCCTGCAGCGTCAGCAGGTCAAGGCCATGTTGGCCGACTGGGAGCGCAGCGCGCCGGGGCGGGTGGAGACGATTTTCCGCGCCATGGGCAACATCGCGCCATCACAATTGGCCGACCGAGCCTTGTTCGACTTTGCCGGCCTCAGCTTGAGAGAGGCTCTGGAACCGGGTCAGCCACGTTGGTTGGTGAGCACCCCGGCTGACTGAGCGAATATTGCGTTTTGATGTCGTCGGCCGGCACCCCGGGGGTGAACAGAAAACCCTGGAACAAGGTGCAGCCCATCTGTTCAAGGTGGCCGAGTTGCTCGATTGATTCAATGCCCTCGGCAACAATTTGCAGGTCGAGCTGTTTGGCCAGCGACACGATCGACTGCAACAGGATATCGCCGCGGCCGCCGTCGCCCGCACGTGCGGTAAAGCCGCGGTCGATCTTCAGCGCATCCACGCGCAGTTGGGCCAGGTACGCCAGGCTGGAGTAACCGGTGCCGAAGTCGTCAAGCACGACGCGCAAGCCATTCTGCCGCAGCTGCCGAATCGCTTTAATGGAGTGCTCGGTATTCTTCAGCAACAAGCTTTCGGTGATCTCCAGATGCAGGCGGTCAACCGGCGCGCCGGATTGCTGGACGATCTCTATGGTGCGCAGTGCGAAATCCTCGGCCTCAAGTTCCTGTGCGCTCACGTTGACGCTGATGGATAGCCCCGCCCGCGACGGGTCACTGGCCCACGCCACGAGCTGTGCGCAGGCTTTGCGCAGCACGCTTTGGCCGATGCGAATGATCTCGCCGGAGTCTTCGGCAATAGAGATGAACTGCACCGGCGAGCAGGGCACGCCGTCCGGCGCCCAGCGCGACAATGCCTCGACACCAACCACGCGGCCTGCGCGATTGCACTGCGGCTGATATACAACTTCAATTTCGTCGTTGTCCAGCGCAGCCTCAAGCGCTGCCGACAATGCTCTGCGCTCAATCAGCAGGTCGCGCATGGCGCTGTCGTAGATGACGATGGGCGTGGCTTCGCTGGCCTTTGCTTGGCCCAAGGCCAAGCCCGATTGGGCGAGCAATTCGTCACCACCCATGCTCGATGGCGAGAACAACGACGCGCCAATGCTCAACTTTAGCCGCAAGTTGTTGGGGCCAATATCAAGCGGTTCACCGATGGTGCGTTGCACCGACTCGGCGAGTGCGAGCAACTTGGCGCGTGCGGCGCCCTCGTTCGTGCTTACTTGGCCGAGCAGCACACCGAACTCGTCGGCACCAATTCGAGCGAGCGACGCCTCTGGCGGCAACAGGCCACGCAAGCGGTTGCCCACGGCGGCCAAAATTGTGTCGCCAATGTCGTAACCCAAGGCTTGGTTGAGCCGGCGAAAACCGCTGATGTCAATCAAGAACAACACCGCCCAAGACCATTCCCAGCCTGCGCCGCTTGCCACTAGCTTTTCAATCTCGCGGGTCAGCCCGGCGCGATTGAGCAAGCCGGTTTGTTCGTCGATATAAGCGCGTTGTTCCAGTTCCTGGCGTGTTGCCCATTCGCTCGACATGTCGTGCATGACAGCAACTGCGCCAATGCGTTGGCCGTTGCTGTCGAGTATTGCGTCGGCATTGGTGCTGACCAGCCGCCGCAGTTTGTGCTTGGGCGCAATCGTGATGAGCTGGCCGCGCACAGGTTGGCCGCGAAACGCGCGCAACAACGGAATACGGTCTGGAGTCAGCGGAGTTGTGCCATCGGCTTCGAACAGGTCGTAATGTTTGCTCCAGTCGGCCTGCGGTAGCCGTGTTGCGTCGGCGCCGTGCCAATCCACTGCAACGTCGTTGAACAAGCAAAGTTCACCATTGTTGTCACAGGCAACAACGCCGGCCGCCATGTTGTGTAGCAAGATGTTGTTGAACCGCGCCTGCTTGTCGAGTTGGCGCTTGTGCCGAAAAGTGGCGCGCAAAAAGCCGAGTGCGTAAATTGCAGCCACAAGGACAACCGACACCAGCACCAGCGTCATGCCGCCTTTGAAAATGAATTCAGCGTCGATCACTCGCTTGCCTCGTGGGCTCACTAATCCCCATCCGGGAAGACTACTCCTTTCTGTCAGTCTGTGGCGCAGCGGCCTTGTCAAAACCTTGTTAGTTGCACTGACCTGCAGTCTCGCGAGTGGGTATGCCAGCGCCAGCAGTTTTGTCTGGTCGGTCTCCGACCAGGACTCGACGCTGCACCTGATTGGCTCCATGCATCTGCTGCCCGACCGCGCCTACCCGTTGCCCGAGGCGATGACCGAGGCCTATCGCGCGGCCGACCGGGTGGTGTTCGAAACAGATCTCGCTGCGCTGCAAGCGCCTGCCACGCAGCTCAGCCTGCTGGCGCAGGCGCAAAACATCGGCGGGCAAGCGCTGCGCCAGCGGTTGGGCGAGCAATACGGTGATTTTGTCGCATTGGTGCGCCGCTACGACTTGCCGCTGGTCAGCTTCGAGGCCATGCAGCCGTGGTTTGCCAGCCTCAACTTGGAGCTGGCCAATTATCTGCAGGCCGGCTTCAAGCCCAGCCGCGGCCTCGATCAGCATTTTCACAATTTGGCCCTGGCCGATGGCAAGCCGCGCCTGGGGCTGGAGACCACCGAAGCGCATATGGCCCTGCTCACAAGCATTGGCGACGACGGCGGCTTGGCTTTGCTGCGCTCAACCATTGCCCAGTTGCAGGCGCAGCCCGGCGTGGCTGACGACCTTTACGCCGCCTGGCGCAACGGCGATGTGGCTGCGATGACAGCCTTGGCCCAACCCTTGCGCGATGACAGCCCCGCGGCTTACGCGCATTTGCTGACCGACCGCAACAAGTCTTGGATGCCGAAGCTGGTGGAGCTATTGGCCGGCAGCGATGATGTGGCCGTGGTCGTTGGCGCTCTGCATTTAGTGGGCGACGACAGCTTGATCGACCTGTTCGCGCAGCGCGATTTGGTGGCGATTCAGCGCTAGCAGTCTGCTAGCCAATCATCAGCGCCAGTTGGCGTGTGTGTCCCAGAAAGCCACGCTGGCCGCGTAAGCGTCGCGGTCGATGGCCACGCCCGAGCCGCCTTCATCAACGCCAAGTGCATTGCGCAGCATGGTGATCGGCGCCATCGGGGTTTCCGCCGGTTCGGCGGTGGCCAGGCAGCCGACCACGCCCCAGTCGGCATCCACCGCATCGCCTTCGCGTTGCAATTGTTCGCGGTCGTACAAGATCACGAGCAGATAGTCCGCGCGCGGGGGCGTGACACCCTCAAACCAACGCACCAACACCGGTAATTCATCGTCGCTGCGCGCCTCGTAAGCGCTGTGCAACATGTGCCGGTTGGCGTCGGTTATCGGCACGGCTGACACCGGCGTGTCGGTCCAATTGGCATGCACGTGCAGTGTGCAAAACGGCGCATAGCCATCAAGCACGGCAAGCGGCGAGCTTGTATTGATGTGTGCCAGGAAATCATCCGGATTCGTGCCCTGCAGGCCGCGGTTGGCGGCCTTGCGGAACAACTTGCCGCGGGCAAATTCTGTGAGTGCAATGTGCATACAAAATATTGTTTCACAGCCACCGCAATCGGTGGGCTATGACAGTTCGTGCGTCAGCGACTTGCGCTCTTTGGGTCGAGTTCACCCAGTTCCAGCACCTCGCCAAGCGTTTTCAGCAGCAGGGCTTGTGCTTGCAGCGTGGCAATGGCTTCACGCACTAGCGCAGCGCCCTCACGGTTGCCGGCGGCGATGAGCATGTCGAAGCTTTGGCCCCGTTCGCCGGCGCTGACGATGGACTGCATGGCCGCGCGCGTGCGAGCAAAGGCCAGATCGAGTTGCTGCGCCAGGTCGGCGTCGCTGCGCAATGCCAGGTCGGCGAGGCTGACCGGCATGTCAAGCGCGCCGGCTCGGCCGTAGTAGAAGTTTTCGATGCCTTGGGCGTTGAAGAACAGCGAGTTGTGGGTGTCATCTGAGAACGCGTCCTGCTCAAACTCCTGGGCGTGAGTCAGTAGTGCCCGTTGCATGCGTTGGCCCGCTAACTCGCGGCCGCTCATGGTCACCAGGCCGTGCAGCATCCGGCGCAGCCCGGTGTTGGGGTCGCCTTCCACCAGGCGGTCGCCTTGGCTACCCGTTTGAGGCCCCCATTGGCCGGCCATGTCGCGTAAGTCTAGGCGTAGCAGGGCAACCAGTTCGCGTAGGAAGTCGCGCCGGCGGTTGCAGTGGCGCAGTGGTGCGGGGCTGGGGCCGTCGGTGCAGGTGGCGGCGTCGTGGGCGAAGTCGGTCCACGGTCGCTGGCCGGCGCCAGGGCCGGTGCCATTGAGATCTTGGCCCCACAACATGAACTCGATGGCGTGATAGCCGGTTGCCACGTTGCTTGCCGTGCTCGACAACGCTTGCGCCTGCTGCAAGAGCATGCGCCGCATGGGCTCGGTGTTGAGCGTGCTCCCGGCGATGGTGACGCGCTCGGAAGCAATCAAGTTCAACCGTGCCAGCCGGTTGCCGGGCGAGGCTGAATAGCCGCGGGCGACGTAATCGATAAAGCCTTCGTCAACAGGCCATGCGTTGACACGGGTTTGCCACTCATCAACAAACCGATTGCCGAATCGCAATGCCTCGCTGCGGGCATAGGGCACGCGGGCGGCGCGCCATGCTTCGCGGGCCACTTCGAGCGTTGACGCGCTGGGGTTAGCATCGAGTTTCGCAATGGCGACCTGCAAGTCGCCGGCTGCCTGATACGCCTTGGTGTAGTTGAGGTGTGCCAGGGTGCGGTAGCCGGCCAGTACGGCCTGTGGGTTCACAGCGTTTTGGCCACCGCAGCCGGCCACGCTCAGCGCAGCGAACAGCAGCGTGTATCGGATTGTGGCGGCGCGCATGCGCCGGATTATCACCCGACGATGCCGCGCCGCGTAGCGAACGCTTATTCCGCCGCCGTCAGTTTTTTGACCACCGCGCGACCAAAGGCCGCAGGCGTCAGTTTTAGTGCCATGGCCAGGCTTTTGGTTTGGCCGCCCACCAACCAGTGTGGTTTGTGGCTGGTGCTGGTTGCGGCCTGCATGACCACGCTGGCGACATCTTCGGGGCTGAGGCGCTTTTTCAGGTTTTGCGCGCTGGCGGCCTTGTCGGCGTCGTCCATCATCGCCGTTTGGGTGAATAGCGGCAGGATGTCGCACACGTAAATTCCGTGCGCATCCCACTCGATATTCAGGCCCTCGGTGAGCCCGCGCACGGCGAACTTGGTTGCGGCGTACGTCGCCAGTTCAGGCTGGCCATACAAGGCCGACGCCGAAGCCATGTTGATGACGCGGGCGCCCGGTGTGCGGCGCAGGTAGTCGAAGCCCGCGTGGCAGCCATTCATCACGCCTTTGACGTTGACATCGACAATGGCGTGTTGCTGTGCCAGCGGGATGGCTTCAAAGCCGCCGGCCGCCAGGATGCCGGCGTTGTTGAGCAGCAGATCCAGGCGCCCGCCGGCGGCCGTCCAGAACGCCTCAAGCGCTGGCTGCCAGGCGCCAGCATCGGTGACATCCAGGCTGCCGGCGATGCAGCGCTCGCCCAGGGCTTGCGCCAGTGTTTCGCAACCTGCGGCATCGCGGTCGTACAAACCCACAAACCAGCCAGCGTCATGGAAGGCCTGCGCGCAAGCTTTGCCAATGCCAGCGGCTGCGCCGGTGATGAAGACGGATCGAGTCGATTCACTCATTGGGGATCTTCCCTTCAAGTTGTTCGTCAACCTGCTTGCTACCGGGTACGAACAATCGTGCCGCGATAATGCCGATCTCGAACAGCACGTAGGCAGGCAGGGCCAGCAGCGTTTGCGACACCACGTCGGGCGGCGTCAGCAACATGCCGATGACAAACGCGCCGACAAGAACATACGGCCGCTTTTGCTTGAGCTTGCCAGGCGTGGTGAAACCGCTCCACACCATCAGCACGATGGCCACGGGCATTTCGAAGGCGACCCCAAAGGCCAGGAACAGCTTGATGACGAAGTCGAGGTAGCGGCTGATGTCGGTCATCACCGACACGCCTTCGGGCGCTACCGCCACCAGGAACGCGAAGATCAGCGGGAAGACGACGAAATAGGCAAACGCCATGCCGGCATAAAACAGCAGCGTGCTGCTAATGATCAGCGGCGCAGCCAGCCTGCGCTCGTTGGCATACAGGCCAGGGGCGACAAACCCCCAGATTTGGTAGAGCAACCACGGCATGGCTAGTACCACGGCCAGCAGCAGCGCCATCTTGAAGGGTGTCAGGAACGGCGCCGCCACTTCGGTGGCGATCATGGTCGTGCCCTCGGGCATCTGCGCCATCAACGGGCCGGCGACGACGCTGTAGATATCCTGGGCAAAAAACGCCAGCGGGATGAAGATGATGATGACGCCGGCAACGGCATGCAGCAGCCGCGTGCGCAATTCCAGCAGGTGGCTGATCAGCGGCGCCTCATTGCCTTTGCTGGCGCTGGCTTCAACCACGTTTTTCAGGCGCGGCGGTGGGCCGGGCTTGCGGCGCGGGCGTCCCATCGGCGTGCTCCTGTGTGGGTTCGGGGTCGGTCGATTCGGCCGATTCGATTGAGGCGTCGGGCTGGGTGACGTCCTGGCTGGCCTCGGTCTTGAACTCGTCCATCTGCTTTTTCACCGACGCTTGCGCCGCGCGCAGTTGTGCGGTGGTTTCGCTGTAGCGCACTTCTTTGTCGAGCTCGTTGGTGATGCTGCGCGCGAATGCCCGCGCCTTGCCGGCCCAACGGCCGACGGCGCGCGCGGCTTCGGGCAGGCGCTCGGGGCCGAGCACCACCAAGGCGATGATGGACAGCACCAACAGTTCCGCGAAGCCTATGTCAAACATGGTCAGAACACGCTGCCATTGCGAGCGCTAAGGGTGCGCGGCAATCTGAATGATGCGCTGGCCGCCCAGCGAGATTGCCGCGGCGCTTTACGCCTCGCAACAACACGCTATTTTGGTGAGCCCGTTGTTTGCTTGGTCTTATCGTCGGCCTTGTCTTCGGCCTTGTCTTCGGCCTGGGCGTTGGGCGCGTCCTCGCCTTCAAGCGCTTCGGATTGCTGTGCTTCGTCCTGTTCTTTCTCGCCGTCGTTCATGGCGCTTTTGAAGCCCTTGATGGCACCGCCCAAATCACCGCCTAAATTGCGGATGCGCTTGGTGCCAAACACCAGCAATACGATGGCTAGCACGATGAGCAACTGCCACATGGATATGCCGCCAAGTCCCATAGTTAGTCCTCCGCCTCGCGTGAGGCTTTTTCGTCCAGGCCCGACACGCCAAAGCGGCGCGCGAGTTCGTCCAGCACCTGCTGCGGCGCCAGATCGTGGTGTGCCAACAATACCAGCGTGTGAAACCACAAATCGGCGGTTTCGGCCACGATGGCGCTCTTGTCACCGAGCACGCCAGCCATGGCGGTTTCGGTGGCTTCCTCGCCAATTTTCTTGCCGATGCGTTCGGCGCCACCAGCCAGCAGGCTGGCGGTGTAGGAATCACCGGGGTCCGCCAGCTTGCGCTGTGCGAGCACGTCGGCCAATTGGGCGAGGACTTGTTCAGACATAAGGCTAGTGTGCCAGCATTGCGCTTGTATGACGCAGCGCCGGGCTACACGCGGATGTGCACGCCGCGCCCACGCAAGTATTCCTTGGCACTGCCTACCGTGTGCTCGCCAAAGTGGAAAATGCTGGCGGCCAGCACGGCATCGGCGCGCGCTGCGGTGAGGCCGTCATACAGGTCTTCCAGGCTGCCAACGCCGCCTGAGGCGATCACCGGCACATCGACGGCGTCGGCTACGGCGCGGGTGAGGTCGATATCAAACCCTTCCTTGGTGCCGTCGCGATCCATACTGGTCAGCAGGATCTCGCCTGCGCCGCGCATGACGACCTCTCGTGCCCATTTGATGGCGTCAATGCCGGTGCTCTTGCGGCCGCCGTGGGTGAACACTTCCCACTGCATGTCGCTGGGCGTGTCGTCTTTTTTCTTTTTCTTCGGCCGCCGCGCGTCGATAGCCACAACAATGCATTGCGAGCCAAAGCGCTGCGCGGCCTCGGTAATGAACTCCGGGCGCTCGATGGCCGCGGTGTTCATCGCCACCTTGTCGGCGCCGGCGTTGAGCAGCGCGCGCACGTCGGCATTCTTGCGCACGCCGCCGCCCACGGTCAGCGGGATGAAGATTTGCGTGGCCACGGCCTCGATAACCTGCACCAGCGTGTCGCGGCCTTCGTGGCTGGCGGTGATGTCGAGGATGACCAATTCGTCGGCACCCTGCGCGTCATAGCCGCGCGCGGCCTCGACCGGGTCGCCGGCGTCCTTGATGTCAACAAATTTGACGCCTTTGACGACGCGGCCTTTGTCGATGTCCAGGCAGGGGACGATGCGTTTTGCGACTGGCATCAGCTATTCGCGACCTCAAACGCTTGTTTCAAGGTAAACGCGCCTTCGTACAGCGCCCGGCCCATGATCGCGCCTGCCACGCCTTCGTCCTCGACGGCTTTCAGCGCCTTGAGATCGTCCAGCGACGTGATGCCGCCTGAGGCAAACACGGGCAAATGAACCGCAGCGGCCAGCTCGCGTGTGGCCTCGACATTGACGCCCTTCATCATGCCGTCGCGTTTGATGTCGGTGTAGATGATGGCCTCGGCGCCGTCATGTTCGATGTGCTGAGCCAGGTCGATGAGGTCGTGGTTGGACAGCTTGCTCCAGCCGTCGGTGGCCACTTTGCCATCGACCGCATCCAGGCCGACGATAATGTGGCGCGGAAATTCCAGGCACAAATCGCCCAGCAAGTGCGGCTCGTTGATGACTTTGGTGCCGAGGATGATCCACTGCACGCCGGCGTCGAGATACTTGACCACGGTGCCTTCGTGGCGGATGCCGCCGCCAATTTGAATGCGCAAGCCGGGGTGGGCGGCGGCGATGTCGGCAACTACAGGCAGGTTAACCGGCTCGCCGGCCGTGGCGCCGTCCAGGTCAACAATGTGCAGGCGGGTTGCGCCCTGTTCGGCCCACTGGCCAGCCACTTCGACGGGGTCGCCAAATACGGTGACGTCGTCCATCTTGCCCTGGCGCAGGCGCACGCACTGGCCGTCCTTGATGTCGATGGCGGGTATGAATTGCATGATCTCGCTCGCGTTGCCTTTGGTCTAAACCTGCCCGTCCCAGTGCATGAAGTTGGCCAGCAACTTCATGCCTGCGCCCTGGCTTTTCTCGGGGTGGAACTGTACTGCCATGGTGTTTTCCTTGAGCAACACCGAGGCGAAATCGACGCCGTGCTCGGTGACGCCGAGGATGTCTTTGTCGTGCTCGGGCGCGGCGTGGTAGCTGTGCACGAAGTAGAACCAGGCATCTTCCGGTACGCCGTCAAACAGCGAATGCTCGCGGGTGCGGTGGATCTGGTTCCAGCCCATGTGCGGCACTTTGATGCGGGTGTCGTCGGGCGTGTCGGCGTCGTGCTGTGCTGGGTCGGGGAACTTGACCACATCGCCTTCGAACAGGCCCAACAAGTCGGCGCCGCCGTTTTCGTCGGAATGCTCCAGCATGATTTGCATGCCCAGGCACACGCCCAACATGGGTTTGGTGCCGGCCACCTCGCGCACGAAGTCGTCCAGTTCCAAGCGCCGCAATTCCTCCATGCAGTACTTCGCACCGCCCACGCCCGGCAACACCAGGCGGTCGGCGCGCGCCAGCTTATCGGGGTCGTAGCTAATGTCGATACGGTCCTCGGCAGCCACCCGCGCCAGCGCCTTGGCCAGCGAGTGCAGGTTGCCCATGCCGTAGTCGATAACGCCAATACAAGACATACGAAGGTGGTTCCTACGCGGCCGTCAGGCGGTCAGCGTGCCTTTGGTCGATGGAGTGGCATCGCCACGGCGCGGGTCGCGCGCCACGGCAGCACGGAGCGTACGGCCGAATGCCTTGAAAATGGTTTCGGCCACGTGGTGGGCGTTATCGCCCTTGAGGCTGTCGATGTGCAGCGTCACCCAAGCATGGTTGACGAAGCCCTGGAAGAACTCGCGGAACAAATCGACATCGAAGTTGCTGATGCGGGCGCGCGGGAAATCCACGCCATAAAACAGGCCCGGGCGGCCCGAGCAGTCCAGCACGACGCGGCTCAGCGCCTCGTCCAGCGGCACGTAAGCGTGGCCGTAGCGGTAGATGCCCGCCTTGTCACCCACGGCCTTGGCAAAAGCCTGGCCAAAGGTGATGCCTAGGTCTTCCACCGTGTGGTGGTCGTCGATGATTAG
>JAAFAL010000180.1 GCA_018222345.1 bacterium | reverse complement strand
GCACCTTGACGATCTGCTCACGGCCGCGCACGTCGGGCAGCGGCACCACGACCTGGCGGTCGAAACGGCCAGGACGCAGCAGCGCCGGGTCCAGCACGTCAGGGCGGTTGGTGGCAGCGATGACGATCACGCCCTCGTTGCCTTCGAAGCCGTCCATTTCGACCAGCAACTGGTTCAGGGTTTGTTCGCGTTCATCGTGCCCGCCGCCCAGGCCAGCACCGCGATGGCGGCCAACCGCATCAATTTCATCGATGAAGATGATGCACGGGGCGTGCTTTTTGGCGTTTTCGAACATGTCGCGCACGCGGCTAGCACCAACGCCCACGAACATCTCGACAAAGTCGGAACCGGAGATGCTGAAAAACGGCACGCCAGCCTCACCCGCAATGGCCTTGGCCAGCAGGGTTTTACCCGTACCAGGGCTGCCGCTCATGAGCACGCCGCGCGGGATGCGCCCGCCCAGCTTCTGAAATTTCGATGGATCGCGGAGGAAATCGACCAGCTCGACGACTTCGGCCTTGGCCTCCTCAACGCCGGCAACGTCATTGAACGTGACCTTGACCTGATCCGCCGACAGCATGCGCGCCTTGGATTTGCCAAAGCTCATGGCGCCACCGCGGCCACCACCGCCCTGCATCTGGCGCATGAAGTAAATCCATACGCCGATCAGCAGCAAGATGGGGAAGCTGGACACAAACAACTGCAGCCACAGCGACTGGCGCTCGGGCGGCTCACCGACGATCTTGACGCCGTTGTCGCGCAGCGTGCCGATCAGCGGGCCGTTGTCGGTTTCGGGGTTGTAGGTCTCGAACTTCTGCCCAGACGACTCGGTGCCGTGGATGGTCGAGCCCTGCAGCGTGACCTCGGTGACATTGCCCGATTCAACCTGGTCGAGGAATGCCGAGTACTCAACGGCGCGGCGTTGGGTGTTCTGCTGCTGGAAGCTGGAGAACACGGCCATCAGCACAATCGCGACGACAGCCCACAACAACAGGTTTTTTGCTAAATCATTCAAGCGTTTGGCCTTCCTAAACGTTGCGCGGCTTTGTTAAGCGGGGGCGAAACCGCGCGTCCATGATTGTTTGATATGCGGCTTGGCGCCCGCAATTACAAGGCTACAAGTATAACCGCCGCGTAATAATTACTGGTGCTAGTCAGACCGCAGGCGGCCCTTGGTAGTTGCGTGCCACCAGATACTGCTCGCGGGAGCGGTCGCGCGAGGCCTCGGGCTTGCGCATGGCGACCGTGGCAAAACGTTGTTTGACCGCGGCCAGCCAGGCGTCGAAACCCTCGCCCATGAACACTTTCGCCACAAAGCTGCCGCCGGATGCCAGATGGTCGTCGCAAAACGCCAGCGCCAGTTCCACCAAGTTCATGGCGCGGGCCTGATCGGCCACTGGAATGCCACTCATATTGGGCGCCATGTCCGACAGCACCAAATCAACACGGTGGCTGCCGGGCTCTGCTGGTGGCAACGCGGCTTCTAGCTGCGCCAGGCCCTCGTCCGATTCGAAGTCGCCCTGCAAGCAGGTGACGCCAGGCAGTGGGTCGATGGGCAACAGATCAATGCCAATAATCGTGCCCCGGCCGTTCAACTTATTGGCGGCGTATTGGCACCAGCCGCCGGGCGCAGCGCCGAGATCAACAATCGCCTGCCCGGCCTTGATCAAATGATCCTTACGATCCAGTTCCTGCAGCTTGAACACGGCACGTGAACGCCAACCTTCGTCGCGGGCGCGCTGCACCCAGGGGTCGGACTCGTGCTCGTCCAGCCAGCGGCGGCTGGAGGCGGAGCGTTTTTTGCCCACTAAGCCTGACGAATCAGGTCGCGATAACGCCCGATCTCAGGGTTCAGGCGGTACAAAACGACAACATGGCCGATGGTTTGCACGACTTCGGCCCGCAAGCGCTGGGCGAACGTTTCGGCAGTCGCTTTGCGCGACTCGGAATCACTGACGATCTTGGCTTTGATCAACTCGTGATGGGCAAGCGCCAAGTCCGCTTCTTCATAGACGGCGTCGGTTAGGCCCTTGTCGCCGGTCTGGATCACGACGTTGAGGTGATGCGCCTTGCCCTTGAGTGCGCGGCGCTGCGCGGCAGTGAGTGCCATTAGAGGTATTTGACCTCAATGATCTCCAACTCGCGAACACCGCCAGGCGCACGCACTTCGGCAATATCGCCTTCCATCTTGCCGATCAAAGCACGCGCAATCGGCGAGTTGACTGAAATTCGGCCGGCCTTTATGTCGGATTCGTCGTCACCAACGATCTGATAGCTCATCTCTTCGCCGCTGTTGGCGTCGGCCAGTTCAATCGTGGCGCCAAACACAACCTTGCCGTTGGCATTGACCTTGGTGGGGTCGATGATCTGCGCGTTGGACAGCTTGGCTTCGATGTCCTGGATGCGACCTTCGATAAAGCCCTGCTGCTCACGCGCAGCATGGTATTCGGCATTTTCTTTCAAATCGCCGTGCTCACGGGCATCGGCAATCGCCGCAATAACCTTTGGGCGGTCGTCCGATTTGAGTTTCTTGAGTTCGTCGCGCAACGCTTGCGCGCCACGCTCTGTCATGGGGGCGCGCCCCGTGGCAGTGCTCATGACGGTGTCCTAAGTAGATGAATGAACGCCAGTTGTGGCGACCAAGCCGGCTAGCGTGCGAAATCTACGGCTTGAATGCAAGCCGTAGCCGGTTTTAAGCGGTCAGGCTGCTGCCAGCGTACGCGCGTGCAGATCGCGGATGCGATAGGCCGACAGCGTATCCAGGTGATCCAGAGCCTGACAGGCCGATTCGGCGGCCGCCAAGGTCGTGAAATAAGTCACTTTGTTGCTCACCGCCGCACTGCGAATCGAATGCGATTCTTCGATAGCCTTGCGGCCGTCAGTGGTGTTGACGATCAATTGAATCTCGCCATTGACGATCATATCGACACAGTGTGGGCGGCCTTCCTTGACCTTGTTGACGGTGACGCATTCGACGCCCTGCTCGCGCAGATAATCCGCCGTACCGCCCGTGGCAACAATGGAAAACCCGTGTTGTGTCAATTGCTTGGCGACTTCGGCGGCCTTGGGTTTGTCACCATCACGCACGCTGATAAAAGCGCAGCCTTCACGTGGCAAGGTCATGCCAACGGCGGCCAGCCCTTTGGCAAACGCCTCGCCGAAGGTGTCGGCCACGCCCATGACTTCGCCAGTGGATTTCATTTCCGGGCCGAGAATGGGATCGACGCCCGGGAATTTGGCAAACGGGAACACCGATTCCTTGACCGAGTAATACGGCGGCACGACCGCGCCGCTCACGCCCTGCTCCGCCAGGCTTTGCCCGACCATGCAACGCGCTGCAATCATGGCTAGCGGCCGGCCCGTGGCTTTGGACACGAACGGCACGGTGCGGCTGGCGCGCGGATTCACCTCGATGAGATAAACCTGCTCGTCTTTGACCGCGAACTGGATATTCATCAGCCCAACCACGTGTAGCGCTTTGGCCAGTGCCTCGGCCTGCAGCGCCATTTCGTCCTGCACGGCTTGGCTGAGCGAATGTGGCGGCAGGCTGCACGCCGAATCGCCGGAATGCACGCCGGCCTGCTCGATGTGCTCCATGATGCCGCCAATGACGACTTGCTCGCCGTCCGATAGCGCATCCACATCGACCTCGATGGCATCTTCCAAAAAGCGGTCCAGCAACACCGGGGCTTCGTTGGAGACTTCGACGGCGGTGCGCATGTAGCGCTCCAGCTCTAGGTCGTCATAAACCACTTCCATCGCGCGGCCGCCCAGCACATAGCTGGGGCGCACGACCATGGGGTAACCGACCTTGCTGGCCAGGCGCAAAGCCTCGGCCTCGGAGCGCGCAGTGGCGTTCTCCGGTTGTTTCAGGCCCAGCTTGCGAACCAGTTGCAGGAAGCGATCGCGATCTTCAGCCAGGTCGATGCTGTCAGGGCTGGTGCCGATGATGGGCGTGCCGGCAGCTTCCAGCGCGCGGGCAAGCTTGAGCGGTGTCTGGCCACCAAATTGCACGATGACCCCGACGGGGCGTTCGAGGTCGATGATTTCCATCACATCCTCGAAGGTCAGCGGCTCGAAATACAGG
>JAAFAL010000179.1 GCA_018222345.1 bacterium | reverse complement strand
CATCCACACCGCTCTACAAGTCATTGACGATCTGGGCGGAATCAACGTTATAGCGCGACGTGGGGCGCAACTCCGGTACGCCGTCATGCAACTCACCGATCTTCAGATCCTGCGCGACGTACAGACCACCTGCCCACAAGGCCGCACCGGCCAGCAGCACAATCGCCGCGACCGGACGTTCCGTGATCTTGGCCAGCTTGTGCCAAACTGGATCGAGAACGCGGTCCCGTCGGTGTTGGTGTTCGCGGAACTTGTCCGGGTTTTTGAGGTGCGCGAAGGTCAGCAGGCACGGCAGCAGCACTTTCTTGCACAAAATGATGGCGACCAGCCCGAACATGGCGTTGAGCGCCATTTCGCGAATGATGTCGATGGGAATGAGCAACAAGGTGCCAAAGCCCACGAGATTGGTGGCCAGCGCCGAGATGCCTGGAATCACGAGGCGCCTGTAGGTCGCGACAGCCGCGTCGAAAGCCCCCAGGCCGTTGTCTGCCGATTCCAGTAGCCAGAAATTGGTGATTTGAATGCCGTGCGATGTGCTGATTGCCAGCACGATGAACGGCATCAGCACGGCAAAGGGGTCCAGCCCGTACCCAAACAGGTGCAGCAGCCCGAGCTCCCAAACCACCGCAAGTATTCCGCAAGCCGTTGGCAACAGCGCCACTTTCAGCGACCCGCAGTAGTAGGCCAGCAACAGAAAAACCAGGAACACAGTCAGGCCGAAGAACGAGAACACCTCGATGGCGCTATCAGCAATGTCGCCAACCGCCTTGGCAAAGCCGATGATGTGAACATCGACATTCGGGTTGTAATCCGGATTATCGAGCTCGACAACTTCCAGCGCGCCGCCTTTCACGGTGCGATCGACCGTCCCGCCATCCGCACCGGTGATCTCGTACTCGAAGTCCTCGAACCGGAACATGAAACCGCGCGGATCGTGATATCGCGTGGCGACCACATGCCCGGCAGGCAGGCCATCGCGTGGCTCGATCAAACGCAACTCGAACTTGGTTTGACGAGTAAACCGCCGGCGCACCTCTTCGAGCCGGTGCGCGGTGTCCACATAGTCGAGCCGTTCGCCCGTAACCGGGTGCCGCTCGAGCAACTCCCCATAAACCATGGCCGCATCGTGGTTGTTACCAACGAGGCGCCCGACAATGCCGGCTTTTTCGACATTCGCGCGAACCCGCTGCAGAGATTCCTGCGTGGGCCTGAAGTCTGCCGGCACAACATTGCCACCGCGAAAGCCGCCCTCTACGACTTCCAGATAACGGACGTTGGGCGTGAACAGCGAGCTCACGCGAGAGCGATCCATGCCTGGCGTGTAGAACACCGCAGTCGTCAGAGTGCGCAACGACGCCATGAATTCGGGCGTGTATATGTCCGCTTCCGGGCCGGTTTGCCGCAGTGCCACCAGCGTGACATTTGCGCCACCAAACTCCTGCTCGTACTGCTTGTAGATCTTGATGTAATCGTGCTCGAGCGGAATTTGCTTCTCGAAGCCCGCGTCGATGCGCAACTGGGCAGCCTGCCAGGCAAGCAGCACCGTCAGCACCCCCATTACCACCAAAGTCAGCCAGCGTTTGCTGAAAATCAACGGCTCCGTCAGCCGGATGAATAGCTGGGCAAACGCACTGCGTGAATCGTGCACACGGTCTCCTCGTTGTTATGACCAACTACCGAAACGCCCCGTCACAATTGCCAATGCGCATGCGCCAAGCGTTCGGGTGTTGGTCTCCTCCCGCAGCCACCGACTCGGCATGGCTGCGACCTTATGTGACGCAGATTGGACTGCCTGGCCGCACCGTTCTTGTGATGTAATGCCAAGGTCTTGTGAATTCCGGCCAGTTCGGCCCACACGCCTAGACTTCGATGCGACTCGGGAACACAGTGATCACAGGTTTTTGTGGATGAGCGAACAAGTGATGCAGGTTCCACTGCGGTACTACTTGCGCTTGGCGGACCTGTTGGTTGGCGAGGGCATCGACATTGCCTTGGTGCTCACCGAGGCCGGCATCCCAGACGAGCTGCTGACAACGCCGGATGCGATGATTCCGTTCGAGCAAGTCGACCGAGTGCTGGTCGAGTTGAGCGAACGAACCGGACGAAGCGAGCTTGGCGCCGAGTTGGGCCGCCACTTGACCGTGGGGTCACACAGCATTGTCGGTTTCGGCATGCTCAGCAGCGCCACTCTGGCCGAATCACTGCGCTTTGTTGGTCGTTACTTCAGGTTGGTTATGCCCAGCTTCCAGCTGCGCTACCTGTATCACCCGTCAGGCTCGGTGCTTCATTTCACACCAGTTTGCGCCATGAGCAATCATTGCTTGAACTTTCATCTTGAAACCATCGCGATGGCGGCCTATCACGAGCTCAACGACCTCTCTGACCAGCAGGTCATTCCTCATCGCATCAGTATGTCGATGCCCCGGCCGGCGCATGCTGCATGGTACGAGCAGTATCGACGCACCGATTTTCACTTCGGAGTAGAGGGGCCACCCGGCGTGCGCTTGTCATACGATCATGACTTCGCCAACTTGCCACTGACCATGGCCGACACCAACTCCCTGAAAGTTGCCGAGGCCCGATGTCAGGCACAGGTGGCGGAGATCGCGCGAATCGGGCAATTCGCCGACTGGGTGTCAATGACCATGCGTGAAGTCAGCGACCGCCTTCCGACGATGGAGGAACTGGCCAACATGTTGAACATCTCCACGCGCACGCTAAATCGCTACTTGAAGCGAGAGGGTACGAGTTTCAGAGCTTTGCACAGCTCCATCCAACATGCTGTCGCCAAGGAACGCCTGAGCACAGGTTGCCGGAGCGTATCATCGGTTGCCTACTCTTTGGGGTACAGCGATCCAGCCAATTTTTCGCACGCGTTCCGACGTCTTGAGGGCATGTCTCCGCGCCAGTATCAACGCGACTGTCTCGAGTCGCAAAGTTAAGGAAACACTGATCTATTCGCGCGAACCGCGTTCGAGTCCCAAGAGCTTCGCCTGCAAGGCGTCCGGCGCAGCCGTGCGAATAGATCAGTGTTTCCTTAAGAGCACGGGACCATCACGTACCGCAGCACCGTTGCACCCAACAAGAACCTGAGCCTTGTCCCCGCCCATCCCCAGCCAAGCTGCACCCGTCATGCTGCCAGCCCGATGGACGCGACCCTGCTCTGATTAACCGGTAGTGCCCGGACCCCTCCTGTCATGACGCGGAGGGGCACCAAATTTCTGCAGGGAATCTGTGTCTGCTTCAGATCAAGGACTTCAATTCTATTTCCGGATCACGCAAGGCATGCGCATCGACCTTCCTGCGCTGGTAGACGAGTTTCTTGCCCACCATGAAAGCTACGGGCAGATTGACCGCGTCCACGGCGATAAGATGGCCCTCGCGCAGATAAAACACGGCGAATGCCTCGTCCCCGGGCTTGCCGCGAACGACCCGCTCATCATGCGCTTGGGACAAGCCCACCATCTGCAGGCGCACGTCATACTGATTGGACCAGAACCAGGGTGCGGCATCGTAGGGCTTGTCCTGCCCCATCAAGGTCGCCGCCGCGGTACGGGCTTGATCGACCGCGTTGGCGACTGACTCCATCCGCTGCGTTTGTTCAAAGAAAAGATTTCTGTGGCGGGTGCAATCTCCGATTGCAAGGATGTCGGGATCGCCAGTGCGCGTATATTCGTCCACGAGAATACCGTCGTCACATGGCAGGCCGGCGGCTTCGGCCAGCGCGGTTTCCGGTGTAATGCCGACTGAGACGAGCACAAGATCGGCCGGGACCGTCGTGCCGTCGGCCAGTGTGACGCCGGCCACGTAACCGTGGTCACCGGCCTCGAAGCCGGTGACCGCCGTACCCAGGCGCACCTCCACTCCCGCAGCTCGGTGCTTGGCACAAAAGAACGCAGAGATCTCCGGGCCTGTGACGCGTTGCATGAGCCGCTCGGCAGCTTCCAGCACCGTGACCTTGAGGCCAGACTTGACGGCGGTGGCGGCCACCTCTAGGCCGATATAGCCGCCGCCGACGATGACCAGACGTTTGCCCGTGACGAATTGTTCACGAAGGGCATCCGAGTCCGCCATGTCGTGCAGATAATGAAGG
>JAAFAL010000178.1 GCA_018222345.1 bacterium | reverse complement strand
CGTGAACACATGGGGGTGACTTGGCTTCGACGCAGGTCACAAGGCCCTACGTGCATGCCGAGGTGCAGTCCAACCTCGTAAAACAGATTGCAAACAACGATAGTTGCCAACGACGACAACTTCGCTCTCGCTGCCTAAATAGCCAGTGAGCACCCGCCCCGACTCGCCTGTGGGTTTGGTCAACGGGTGTCAACTTACACAGGCTCGCCCCGCGGTAGGCTTCTCGCTAACGGGTCAAAATAAAGCTGAAGCTAAGTGGCCGTATTCCCATGCTTGCCGGGTAGCGGTTGCCGACAATTAAAGGTGAGATAAGCATGTAGATCGGACGGCTGCGGTCTTGCGGACGCGGGTTCAACTCCCGCCACCTCCACCAAATTCGGCCCGCTTTGCGGGCCTTTTTGGTGGCCGTTTGCATGGCAAACGATTACCAGTGTTGCTCCCACACCCCCAATCCGGCTTTGCCGGATTCGCCCCCTCACTCAGGGGGCTAATTCTAGAGCGAATCGATTCCATTGCGCGCAAATGGATTGATTGGTATCGGCGCTTTGCTCCCATACGCCCCCCCGGCTAGCAGCCCTTAGCTCAGCGGGCTTGTCATTGCGAGGGAGCGTGGCGACCGCGGCAATCTCGTCATGCTGGAAGCATCATTTGGGAGATCGCCTCCACGCCTCAGCCCGGCGATGGTGGATTCGTCTAGGCCTGCCTGCTTTGGAGGTAGGTACTACACGGCGATTGATTACCCCCTGTTGTTGGTTTCGCTCACTACTGGCATGGGGCCCGTTCAGTCGCCGGTTCGCCAATGTGTGGCATGCGCTTGCATATTCACAACACCGCCAGCCATGATTTGCGCATTGATATCCCTTGAGCAGGCCGTGCTGCGCAAAATCATTTACACCAGTCGGGCAGCCGCATCATTGTCGGATGACGATTTATTCGGCATTTTGCGATCGGCGCGACGCAACAATGCAGCCGCGAACGTAACCGGCCTGCTATTGCTCATCAACGGGCGATTTGTGCAGGTGCTGGAGGGCGAGGGCACCGCGGTTGAGGCGCTCTACCAAAAAATTGTTGCCGACACGCGGCATGGCGATGTGCAGGTTCTGCGCGACGCGACGATTTATTCGCGCCGCTTTGCCGACTGGGCCATGGGCTTTGAGCAGGTCGATGACAATGCGCTACAAGCGGCGTTGCGAGACTTGGATGACGAAAACGGCTGGCACGCAGTCCAAAATACTAACCTCGTGCTTAATAGCGCCGCGGCCGAAACTTTACTGCGGTTTTACGCACCCGAGATCGAAGGCGAATCGGGCCAGATCTGCTAACCACGCTTCAAAATCCGCTCCTTATCGCGGTTCCAGTCGCGCTGCTTGATGTCGGCGCGTTTGTCGTGTTGTTTCTTGCCTTTGGCCAGGCCCACTTCCAGCTTGGCGCGGCCGCGGGTCCAGTGCATATCTAGCGGCACCAGTGTGTAACCCTGGCGCTCGGTAGCGCCGATCAGGCGCGACAGTTCGCGGTTTTGCAGCAACAGTTTGCGGTTACGCGTGGGCTTGGCGTTCACATGCGTTGACGCGGTAATCAGCGGGTTGATGTGCGCGCCCATCAGCCACGCCTCGCCTTTGTGGATTTGCACGTAGGCTTCGGCTACTTGCGCCTTGCCTGCACGCAAGGCCTTGACCTCCCAGCCTTCCAGCACAAGGCCCGCCTCAAAGCGGTCTTCAATATGAAAGTCATGGCGCGCCTTGCGGTTGACCGCAATCACGCGATCCTTGCCGCTTTTTTCGACAGCTTTGTTGGATTTCGACATCGGCCAATTGTACGCGGCAAGGCAGCGGCTTTGATACGCTCGTAGGAGAAGCCCTGATCGAATCGCACGAACGCGCCAGTGTTTTTCAGGCTCGCTCGCAAGGAACTGAGGAGAGAAGTGTGGTTATTCCACATGAACGACGAATGACGCCGCGAGGGAGCCCCTTGAATGATTTTCTATCGGGCCCGGCCCCTTGGGGCTTCGGCCTGAAAAGTGCTGCTGACTGCGTTGCCAGGCACATCCATGGGCCTGGCCCTTCGGGCTGGCGCTCCAATCTGCTCCTGCAGATTGTTGGGCGGCTTGGCCGTAGAATGACTACGGCGCTGCGCCACACGCCTTGCATCAGCACTTTGCAGGACTCGAACGCGGCTCGTGCAATTCGATCAGGGCTTCCCTAGCCTATGCGCGCTTCAAGTTACGGCTATTGGTCGAGCACCCCGGCGTTCGTGTTGGTGGCGACGGGCGTGGTTGTGGGGCTGGGCAATATCTGGCGCTTGCCGGCCTTGGCTGCGGAGTACGGCGGCAGCGCATTCCTGCTGGTTTACGTTTTGCTGTTGCTACTTGTGGGCCTGCCGCTGCTGATCGGTGAATGGGTCATCGGCCGCTGGATGCGCAGCAATGTGGTGTGGGGCTTTCGGCATCTGGCCAAAACTGCCAAGGCCAGCCGTTGGTGGGAAGGTTTGGGCTGGATGGCACTGGTTTCCGCTGCGCTGGTGTTGTCGTACTTCACCGTCGTCGCTGGTTGGAGCATCGGTTATATCTTTCGCGCGGCCTCAGGCAGCTTGGCCGGGCTGGATGCGGGCAGCGCAAGCGATACGTTTTTTGCCCTAGCAGCGGACGCCGAGCGCAGCCTGGCCTGGCATACGGTGTTCATGGCCGCTGTGGTCATGGTGGTTGCACACGGCATCCACATGGGCTTAGAGCGCGCCGCGCGCTTGTTGGTGCCGGTGATGTTCGCGCTGCTGATCGGACTTGTGGCCTATGGTTTGTTGCGTGGTGAGGCTTCGGTCGGGCTCGACGCGATGTTCGGGTTCCGGCCCGCTGCGGTAGGCATTAACGGCCTGTTTGCGGCGCTGAGCCAGGCGTTTTTCACTTTGAGTATCGGCCTGGCGGTCATGCTCGCATTGGGTAGCTACTTGCCCAACAACACCCGCCTGATCGGTCCGGCGGTCGCTGTCGTGTTGCTGGACGTGCTGTTCGCAGTGCTGGCCGGCGTGATGATTTACGCGCTGGTACCAACCGACAACGTCAAATCCGGCGCCTTGTTGCTGTTCGAACAACTGCCTTTGGCGCTGGCCGTGGCCGACACGCCGATCGCCGTGCCTTTGGCGCTGTACACCATGTTGCTGCTGGTTGGACTGACATCCGCGTTGGGTCTGCTTGAGCCGGTCACAATCCGGGTGATGGAGCGGTTCAATGTTTCTCGCGTATTTTCAGCAACTTCTGCGGCATTGATTATCTGGTTTGTCGGTTTGTTGTCGCTACTGTCGTTCAATCACCTGGCCGACATGACGCCGGGCGGGCGCACCATTGCCGAATGGATATTGGCGCTGGCCGGGCAAGTGGTGATGCCACTGGGCGCGCTCGGACTGTGCATCTTTATCAGCCGTGTTGCGCCGACATCACTGATGCGCGAGGCGTGGGGCGACTCCGACGCCGGTGGTTTCCGGCTATGGATCTGGGCGTTGCGCTACCCGGTGCGCGTGGCGTTGATCTTGCTGATGATCGATGCCACTGGGCTCATCGACCGCTTGCTGGCATTCTGGGCATCATGACCGATACCAAACAAGCCGCGAGCAGCAGCGGCGAACTGATTCCTGTGGAAGTCGCCTGCGCACTGCCGGAACGCCAAGCTTTGCTGCGTCTGGACGTGCCGCAGGGCGCAACTGCGCGTGACGCGGTCACACGCAGCAAAATTGCCGAGCAGTTCCCAGAGATTGATGTTGATGCAGCACCACTAGGCGTTTTTGGCCAAGGGGTTGATGCGGATTACACGCTGCGGCCAGGCGACCGGGTGGAAATCTATCGGCCTTTGATCGCCGACCCCAAAGCAGCACGCCGCAAGCGCGCCGCCAAGAAGTCGGGTGACGACTAGGGGCTAACCCGGCGTAACGAGGCCGTCGTTGTCTTCAGGGATCACGTAGTCATCGGGGTTGATGACTTCTTCGGCCGCTTCTTCCGCTTCCTTGGCCTGCTCTTGGGCCTCTTTGATGGCGAGTTAATCGCCCTCGGAAACCGAGTCGTCGGGCAGTGCAGTGACTTCGAGGCGAGCCAAGGCGTCGCCCTCGAAATACAGGCTTACGTTGCGCGTGGTCGGTTTGACGCGTGGCGACAGGTAATAC
>JAAFAL010000013.1 GCA_018222345.1 bacterium | reverse complement strand
TCTCCTGATCGTTGGGTCGGATATGTGTATAATGGACATGGGTTATATTGTGTTCGGTGTTGTCTGGGGCCTTTCGCTGAGTGTTGTGGTTTTCAATGTCTGCACTGCAGGTCGCTTCAAGTAATGATCTCTGGGCCTTTACCTGGGCATGGGCTGGGTGGCGGTCGTCGCCACAAAACCCTTTCTGGCCGTCGTGCCCACAGGCGGCGTGTTGCTGGTCGTGCTCGGCGGCTTGGCCTATTCGCTGGGCGTGGTCTTCTATGTGTGGGAGCGCCTGCCCTACAACCACGCCGTATGGCACTTGTTTGTGCTGGCCGGCAGCGTGCTGCACTACTTTGCCGTGCTGTTGTATGTCGTGCCGCTGGCGCAGTTACAGCCATGATGCTGCCCCATGACCAAGGGTAAACGCCGCAAGGCCATACGCACGGCCCCACGCCGATTCCGGCGCGGGCTGCGGCGGCGTGCGCCTGACCTGGAACGCCGCGCTTTCGCCAAGTTTGGCAGCAAGGTGGGTTGGGGCTTTCGCATCTCGCGCGTGCTGCCCATTATGCTCGGCATCAGCATCGGCTTGTGGGCGTTGGCGCCGGCCACCTGGATGCGCGCGATTACGCCATGGGCAGGCGCAGCAGCGCTGATCTGCGCAGGCGTGTATCTCACCCGCGTGGTTGCGCGCATCGGCCACTTTTCCAACGAATATGCGGCGCGCTTTGGCGGCCACGACACCGCTGCGATCCGGCGGCTAAAAAGCGCGCTGTACAAAATGGCCACGGTGCTGGTTGGCACTTTGATTGTGGCCGGCGGCTTCTTTTACCTGTCGGCCACAGTGCTGCGCGAGAGTACCAACCCGGGTGAGCCCGGCCTGCTGTGGAGCTTGACGCTGGGCGGCCTGGTGCTGGCCATTTTCTTTGGCGAAGCCGTCACCCGGCTGATCGAACTGCTGGAAGACGCCATGGAGCAACTGGCCGAGCAACAGGCCCGCATGCAGGATGCGCAGCCGTGAAGACGTTGGCGTTCTATCACCTCAAGGGCGGCGTGGGTAAAACCGCCGCCGCGGTCAACATCGCCCATGCCGCGGCAAGCGACGGCGTGCCGACCTTGTTTTGGGATCTCGACCCGCAAGCCGCAGGCTCGTGGTACTTGCGCGCCAAGCCGCGCAAAGCCATGGACGCCAAGCGGCTGGTGAAAGGCAAGCTGGCGGTTGGCCGCTTGGTGCGCGAAACCGCCTATGACAATCTGGCCATCATGCCGGCCGACTTTTCGCTGCGCAGCATGGATATCTTGCTGCGCAAGCTCGATGACCCGCAGCAGGTGCTCAAGCGATTGATCGCGCCGTTTGGCGAATCCTTCAGTTTGGTGGTGCTGGATTGCCCACCGACGATTTCGGAACTCGCCGAGAATATTTTCCGTGCTGCAGACACCGTGGCTGTGCCCATCGTGCCCACGCATTTGTCGGTGCGCGCCATGAGCCAAGTGCGCGCGCATTACAAAGCGCTGGACTGCAAGCCACGTAACCTGCATCCGTTCTATTCCATGGTTGACCGCCGCCGCACGCTACACCGCAGCTTGCTGGAGCAGCCGCCAGCGGTGCTGAAAAATCTGCTGCCGGCCGCCGTACCGTACGCCGCCGTGGTGGAAAAAATGGGTGACCACCGCGCACCATTGGCGGCGTTTGCGCCAAGCCATCCCGCAACGCTGGCCTATCAGCAATTATGGGCTGCGTTGCGCAGCCGCATGGGTGGCATCTAGCCCGAATGTTTCACGTGATCGCTTGGTAGAACCTGCAAGCCCATGATTGTATTTAACAATCTGCGATTCTTTGAAAAACCAGTTTGTACCGACGCATCACTTGCACAGCATCTGGCTTGTCTCGACCGCCCTAGGCTTGCTCTTCACTCCAAACGTAGCTATTGCTACGTTTCTCGCTCCAGAGCCGCGCCCAGAACGCCCGATCCTGCGCCAGCTGCCGTGCATCACGTGAAACATCCGGGCTAGTACGCAGTCGCCAACTCGCTGGGCGACATGCGCGCAAGCACATTGGCGAGCAGGTCGGCATTGGCCTCGTGAGTGGTACGCAGCAAGGTTTCGGCGCCGGCTTCCGGCACGCCCTCCACGACATCTGCGAGTGGCAGATCTAGCGCTTGCTCGGCATTGCTACGCCACAAGGTCGTGCCGGTTTGCAGGTTCACCAGTTGCGCGCTGATCTCATACACCGCGCGCGGCCAATCTTGCGTGTCGCGGGCCTGGGCCACGCCGGCACGTTTAACGGCCAGAATCAGCGCATGCTGGTAGTTGGCACGCAAATTCGGTAGCGGCGCCTGGGCCACTTCCACATCGGCACCGCGAGCGCGCAATTGGCTGACCAGGGTTTCGGCTGTGCGCTGCAAGGGTTGCTCCAGATCAAGCTGGTCAACGGCTTGCACCCCGGCATCTGGTAAAGACTGCAAGCTGCGGGTGGTGGCAAAAACTTGCCACGGCCCACGTTGTTCGACGCGATAAATCAGCGCTTGGCCGGCATCAGCAACCAACACAGCCGTGCCTTGTGGCGCGGCCACCACTTGCATTTGCGGCGCCTTGCTGGCGCAGGCCGTTAGCAGCCCAGCCGCAAGTATTAATGATATTTTTACTTTTATGGTGCGCATCTGATCAACCTCCAACGATACGCCTATTTTTGTTAAGTATTTGACACAATACTGCCATAAACGTGCGACAAGCAGCGCGGCGCAGCGGCCAGTTTCCGACCGGTGGTAAGCTGCGCCGCCACGACGAAACCAACGCCGGGTGGCGCTCGCATGCGGCCCGGCCTCGATGTTTGAAGGACGAATCTGCCATGAGCACATCCACCGACCCCATTGTTGTTGTTGCCGGCGCCCGCACCCCCATGGGCAGCATGATGGGCAACTTTTCGGGCACCACAGCCGCCGAGCTTGGCGCCGCATCAATCAAGGCTGCCGTCGAGCGCGCGGGCATCACGGCTGATGATGTGCACGAAGTCATCCTGGGCAACGTGCTGCCCGCCGGCCAAGGGCAGGCCCCGGCGCGCCAGGCCGCGCTTGGTGCTGGCCTGCCCAAATCCGCCGGCTGCACCACCATCAACAAGATGTGCGGCTCGGGCATGAAAGCGATGATGCTGGCCCACGACCTGCTGGTGGCGGGCACCAACGACGTCATGGTCGCCGGTGGCACCGAGTCGATGACCAACGCGCCCTACCTGCTGCCCAAAGGCCGCCAGGGCTTGCGTTTTGGCCACGGCGAGGTACTCGACCACATGGCGCTGGACGGCTTGCAGGATGCCTACGAAGCGCGCACGCCGATGGGCGAGTTTGCTGAGCGCACGGTAGAAAAATACGGCATCAGCCGCGAGGCGCAGGACGAATTCGCGGCCAACTCATTGCGCCGTGCCGTGGCCGCGACCGAAGACGGCACCTTCGCCAAGGAAATCACTCCGGTCACCGTAAAAACGCGCAAGGGCGACGTGACCATCGACCGCGACGAGCAGCCGTTCAAATCCGACCCCGACAAATTGCCCAAGCTGCGCCCCGCATTTCGCAAAGACGGCACCATTACAGCCGCCAGCGCCAGTTCCATTTCGGACGGCGCGGCGACTGTGGTGATGATGCGCGAGTCCGAGGCCAAAAAGCGCGGCCTCAAGCCCGTCGCCCGCATTTTGGGCCACGCCTCGCACGCCCGTATGCCGGCCGAATTCACCATCGCCCCCGTACACGCCATCAAGGCCTTGCTGGAGCAGGTGAAGTGGAGCGCCGACGACGTCGAGTTGTGGGAAATCAACGAAGCCTTTGCGGTTGTGACCATGGCCGCGATGCAAGACATCGGCATCCCGCACGACAAGGTCAACATCCACGGCGGCGCCTGCGCGCTGGGCCACCCCATCGGCGCATCGGGCTCGCGCATCGTCGTCACCTTGCTCAACGCCATGGCCAAACAAGGTGTGACACGCGGCGTGGCATCGCTGTGTATCGGCGGCGGTGAGGCAACAGCAATGGCTTTTGAGCGCTTGTAACAACCCCCTAAGCCAGGGGGCTGTGGCCCGAGCCCGCGAACCGCTTGGCGCTACAGTTCCAACTCGATTGCCGCGGCTTTGAGCACGCCCTGCTCCTTGCGCAGGTCAGCGTGTGTCAGTGGGTTTTGCTCCAGCCAACCCGCTTCAAACTGCAGGCTCAAGGCATCGTCATCGACCTGCAGTTCGATGGCCGGCAACTCGAACGTACCGCGGCCACGGTGGAGGATCACCGCCAGGCGCAGCAAAATGGCCAAGCGCCGGATCGGTGTCTGCCATTGCGCTGGCAGGTCATCCAGCGTGGCCGTGCGGAACTTGCCGCGGTGCAGGCGCACTAGCGCGGCCAACAAACGCTGATTGGTCTGCGAGAAGCCTTCCAGGTCGGCGTGCCGCAGCAGATACTCGCCATGCTTGTGATACGAGGCGTGCGCAATCGCGATGCCGACTTCGTGTAGCTCGGCGGCCCAGATCAACAGGCGGAAACAATCCGGGTCGTCCAGACCCCAGGGCTTGGCAATGCCGCGCAGCAGCTTGAGCGCAGTGTCGCGCACGCGCTGGGCATGGGTGCGGTCGATCTGAAAGCGCTTTTCCAGGCCACGGACTGCCGCCTCGCGCGAATCCCGGTCGGCCAATCGGCCCAGCAGGTCGTAGATCACACCCTCGCGCAGCGCACGGTCGGAAATCTCCATGCGCTGAATGCCAAGGCCGTCAAACACACCAGCCAGCACCGCCAAACCACCGGCAAAAATGGGCTGGCGGTCGTCGCGTAGGCCGTCGAACTTGAGTTTATTGATGCGGCCAGCATCAACCACCAGGTCGATGCATTTTTCCAGGCCCTCCGGCGTGATTTCACCCTGGCCCCAGCCCTGCGCGGCGATCACTTTTGCAATCGCGCGCACGGTGCCGGATGCACCCAGGCAAACGTCCCACCCGGCCTCGCGATAGGGCTGCTCCATCCATTCCACTTCGATGCGTGCGGCCAGGCGCGCCTGCTCGAAGCGCTTCGCGGTAATTCGGCCGTCGGCAAAATGCGCCTGCGTGTGCGACACGCAGCCCATACGCAACGACTCCAGGCGCAGCGGCTGTGCCAGGTCGCCGATGATGGCCTCGGTGCTGCCGCCACCAATATCGATCACCAGCCGGCGCGGGCGCTCGTCGCCCATGCCGTGGATGACGCCGCCGTAAATCAGCCGCGCCTCCTCGACGCCGGAGATCACCTCGACCGGATGCCCCAAAGCGCGGCCGGCTGCTGCCAGGAAATCACCGCCACCGCGCATGCGGCGCAAGGTATTGGTGCCGACAACGCGGGCACGGCCATAGGGAATTTGCTGCAAACGCTGGCCAAAACGCTCCAGGCACGCCAGCGCGCGCTCGGCCGCCTTTTTCGACAAGCGCTTGTCATCATCTAGCCCGGCGCCCAGCCGTACCGACTCGCGAATGCGGTCGATCACCACAATCTCGCGGCCCTGCGGCCGCGCCACGATCATGTGGAAGCTGTTCGAGCCCAGATCAACAGCGGCTACCTGCTGGCTGGGCGGCGCGTCATCTACGGGCATTTCGCTACGTCCAGACGAACACAGCCAGCAGCAGCAAAACTGCCATGGCAATCACTCCCAGATAACTCAAGCCCGCACCCAATTGCCGGCTGCGGGTGAGTGCGCGCCGCCACATGCCCCACGCATACAGCAGGCGCCCGAACACGAACACCGCGGCGATCACTGCGGCGTAAAGGCACGGCCCGATGATCAACTCGTAGGCCAGCAGCATGACCAGAAACAGTGGCGCGAATTCGATGGTGTTGGCGTGCGAGCGGATCGCGCGCGCCAACTCGCGGTTGTCGCCATCGCCCAGGCTGATCTTGTGTCGCACGCGCAGCACCGACACGCGCGAGGCCAGCACCACGACCAGTATCCCCAAAGCCGCCGCAGCCAGCGCTGTTGCCGGAATTGCCACATCACCCATTGCCATTCCCCAAGATTGAATACAAAAAATTGCCGGGCTTGTGACCCGCCAAGCAATGCAGCTTAACCCGCGCAAGATTGACTCGAAAGCACATTTGCACGAGCATTAGCGCCCCAAAAAGCGGCGGCTAAGCGCAGAGTGTTCGCAGCCACCGCCCGCCCATCGTTGGAAGAATTGATCAATGAGCTTGACTAAAACGGCTGCCACGCTTGCCGCCCTGTTCGCCCTGTCTATCGGCCTGCCTGCAACTGCAGCCGACGGTGATCCGGCCGCGGGCAAGGTCAAGGCTTACAACTGCCTGGGTTGCCACGGCATCCCCGGTTACCACAACGTTTATCCCACCTACAAAGTGCCGCGCCTCGGTGGCCAACACGCGGCGTACCTGGAATCGGCGCTAAAGGCCTACCGCAGCGGCGCACGCAGCCATCCCACCATGCAGGCGCAAGGTGGCTCGCTCAGCGACCAGGACATCGCCGACATCTCCGCCTGGTTTGCCAGCGCCCCGCAGCATGAAGACGACACCGCCGTCGTGGTCGGCGGAGACGCCGCCAAGGGCAAAGAATTGGCAGCCACATGCACGGCCTGCCACGGCCCGACAGGCGCTGCCGACAACGACCAATACCCGATCATCGCCGGCCAGTACGGCGACTATTTGGCACGCACTCTGGAAGGCTACAAGAACGGCCGCCGCAACAACGCCATCATGAAAGGCTTTGCCTCAAATCTGAGCAAGCAGGACATGAAAGACTTGGCCGCATGGTTCACCCAGCAAGAATCACCGCTGTACGTGCCGGGCCTTCCAAAGTAACTGCCACGGTGCGCACCTGCCGCTGCGGCTCGGCCATCTGATAATATTGCCTTCACGCTGGCCGGTAACACGCCAGCCCAACAAATATTTGGGGATTTCGCATGACTACACGTTTGCTTCGCGGCTTGGGCGTTGCTGTTGTTGCCGCTACTTGCACGCTCGCACAAGCCAGTGACGCGCCGAGTTGGTATTACGCCGAACTCGGCTACGACAGTGTTGACGCTGGCGACATCGATGGCGACGGCATCGATCTGGAACTGGCCGGCAGCCTCGACTTCGTCGGCTTACCAATATTTGCCACGCTGGACTACGCCGACATCAGCCTCGACAACGATGTCGATTTCGAGCAACTCAGCTTTGCCGTTGGCGGCTATCTGGGCATTGGCACCAAAGCCAACCCCGCTAGCGTTTATGCCGCGCTGAGTCTGGAAGACATTTCGGTCGATGGCACCACTGGCGCCGACGACGATGGCCCGGCCATCCAAGTGGGTGCACGCGGCATGCTAACGCCCAACCTGGAACTGCACGCCCGCAGCAAGTACACCGATTACAGCGACCTTGGCAGCGACCTGTCGTTCCGCTTTGGTGCCACCTACCGCGTCTGGGGCCCGATCTTCGCGAACCTCGATTACGAGTCGCAGACCGACCTCGACATCGACTATCTGCACCTCGGCGTGCGTTACAGCTACTATTAATCGACCAGCCCGGCGCACCGAGCCACTGGGCGCCAACTGGCATTGCAACCGGAGACTTGCATGAAACGCCTGATCACCTTAGCCACCTTGTCCTTGTTTGCAGCCGGCGCCCACGCTGCTGGCGAATTCGGCCACCTGGATATCACATTTGTTCAGCCCGATCTGGAACTCAGCGGAAACGTTGGCGGCATGCCTGTCAATGTTGATGGTGACGGTGACGGGATTGGAATCGAGTTTGTCACCGGCTTTTTGGGCAACAGCTTTTTCAACGTTGAGCACACCGCACGAAACATTGACGAGTTCAACGGCGAGAGCGTTCAGGGCGACCTCGACATTAAGAACACAGAATTCGGCCTCGGCTACAGCTACCCGCTTGGCGAGTCCGGCGCCTTGGTGCCTTACGCCAGCGTCAACCTCTACGAGTTCGAGATCGAGAGCTCTTCTGAAGACGGCTACTCTCTGGTCATCGGCGCTGAGTACGCACTGAACGACCGCATTGGCCTCGGCGGCCGATACAAGGTGTTCAAGTCAAACGAAGACGACTCGGAAGACGACATTTCGGGTTTCCGCCTGACCGGCAGCTACGCAATTACACCCGTTTTCGGCTTCGTGCTTCGCTTCGAGAACTTGACCGCCGACACCAACGATGGCGGCGAGTTTGATGTGACCGACATCCACCTCGGTTTCCGCGCCATCTTCGGCGGCGGCGACGACAACTAAGCGGTAAGCAACCGCCACGCGGGAGCCAAACATGCGCAGATCAAACCCTGGCCTGAGTTTGGCTGCCGCTGTGCTGCTGGCCGCCACGCAAAGCGCTGTGGCGGCCGACGGCCGCTTTGACGCCGTGACCATTTTTGGTGGCGTCAGCAACATCGAGATCGAACCGTCGGCGGCCAACGACCCGCAAACCGACACCGACGGTCCCGCATTCGGGGCTAGCCTGCGCAAGTCGCTGTTTGGCCCGGTGTTCGTCGAAGGCAGCTACCAATACGCGGACATCGACCCGTACCGCGTCGGCAACTTCATCCTCGACCAGGAGATCACCCGCTACGCCGTTGGCGTCGGCGCGCACTCGGATGAAGATGCGCGCTGGATTGGGTTTTGGCGGATGGATTTCGCCGGCATAGACTTCTCCGTCACCGAATCCGGCCAAGGCGACACCGAGGATGGCTTTGCCTTGAACGCCGGTGTGATCGTGGCTGCAACGCCTTGGCTGGACTTCAATGCCAGCGGTGGCTTTTTAGGCTTGGACGAACTTAGTGGTTTTGACCTCAACGCCGGCGTCGAAATCAACGTCGTGCCAGAAGTCACCCTGGGCGGCAGCCTGCGCTACAGCATTCTCGAGGACGACGCGGGCAACGAGTTCCGCGACTTCACGCCCTTGCTGCGCGCCAGCTACCGCTTCGGCGGCAAGCCGTTGTTTGCCAGCCAGTAGGCCGGCTGGGCCTCGAAAAGGTTCTACCCACTTAAGCGTGAACGCGCGCAACTACCAAGGCATTGCCTGGGTAGGCTGCTGCTCATTGCACCAAGGGAATACTGCTTGCGACAAAAGGGCAGGAAGCCCGTCCAACGTGCGCCTTTGGCGCAGCCGTCGCGCGCAGCGTATTTCGGGAGGCAAGCGAGGACGTGTTTGAGCGACTGCAAGGAGCGAGTTCCGCAGCGCCCGAAATGCGTGAGCACGACGGGTAGTCGAAATACAGGGATGTATTTCGACCAAGCCTCAGGCGCACACGCTTTTGCCTACTTTTGGCAAGACAAAAGTGGGTCGCCGCAGCCAGCGGCGAAACCTGACGGTGCGGTTTGCGCAGCAATGCAAGCAACCTGAGCCCGCCGCCATCTTGTCGTGGGCAAGCCTGCCACTACAAACAACGACAACCCGCAGCGCCACAACTGCTAACTGGATTCCCGCCTGCGCGGGAATGACGATTAATGAGGAGGCTAGATTCCTGCTTTCGCAGGAATGACGTGCGTATTTACGCTGTGACTGGTGCGGTTCCCGCCGATCTGCGATGAACCTTAAAAAACGCCCAAAAACCCGAAGTAACCGCCGCGGAAATCCGCATCGACCGCGAAGTCGTCGGTCTTGAACTCGAAATCCTTGCTCAGAAAGCCCAACTCGATGCCAAACGGGTCGATGATGGGCCACAGCATGCGCGCTGCAAACTCGGTGGCGCGATCGCCGTCGGCCTCGATGTATGCACCTTCCAGCCGCAGCCGAAACGAGCCGAACGGCGCCAAGGTGGCTTGCACGCTGGCCAGCGGCACGACTTCGTCGTACTCCTCGGTCTGCTGCTCGCTGCCGTCTTCGTTGCTGACCGTGATCATGCCATCCAGTTTTTTCAGCAACACGCCGACCGACAAACGTATGCCATCACGCTGTAGCGGATAACGGAGCGCCAGCGAGGTTTCATCCAAGGCCGACAAGGCCGTCACCTGCTCGTCGGCGGCAAGCTGCACGCCGCCAAAACTGGCGCCTTCGATGGTTGTCTGCGTGCCACCTTCCAACTCGTTGAAGCGCAGTTCCACATCCGGCAGCCACCACAGGTTGGACAACAGCGCAGCGCGAATAATGGTTTGGCTACGGTCGCCAGTGCCGCGGCCTTCGTCCAGCGGAATCACATCGCCGTCCTCGTCAATCACGGTGCCGCCGAGGTCGTAATTCCATTTCAAAACGCTGGCTTCCAAAGCCAGGTCTGGCAGCTCTTCGTCTTGCGCCAACAGCGGCGGCGCGAACACCAGCAGCAAGGCGGCAAGGGGTGCGAGTCGTGTCGTCAGCATCATCGGATTAACCCCGTTGCGCCATGAAAATGAGTTTTTCGAACAGGTGGACATCCTGCTCGTTCTTGATCAGCGCACCATATAGCGGCGGCAAGCTCTTTTTCACACTGGCCTCGCGCAGCGTGTCTTCGGGGATGTCTTCGGCCAACAGCAGCTTGAGCCAGTCCAACAACTCGCTGGTTGAAGGCTTCTTCTTCAGGCCCGGCACCTCGCGCAGGTTGAAGAACACTTCCATCGCCTCCTTGAGCAGCATCTTTTTCAGATCGGGGAAATGCACGCCAACAATTTCCGCCATGGTGTCTTTGTCCGGGAAGCGGATGTAGTGGAAAAAGCAGCGGCGCAGGAACGCGTCCGGCAGGTCTTTTTCGTTGTTGCTGGTGATGATAATGATGGGCCGGTGAGTAGCGCTGATGGTCTCGCGCGTTTCGTAAACGTCGAACTCCATACGGTCGAGCTCGCGCAACAAGTCGTTGGGAAACTCGATGTCGGCCTTGTCGATCTCATCGATCAGCAGCACCGGTTGCTGCTCGCATGCAAAGCACTCCCACAGCGGCCCGCGGACGATGTAGTTGGCGATGTCATGCACCTTCTCGTCGCCCAGTTGCGAGTCGCGCAGACGCGACACAGCGTCGTACTCGTACAAGCCCTGCTGCGCCTTGGTCGTACTTTTAATGTGCCATTGGAACAGCGGCAAGCCCAGCGCACGCGCCACCTCGATGGCCAGCATGGTCTTGCCCGTACCAGGCTCACCCTTGATCAGCAGTGGGCGCTGCAAGGTGGCCGCGGCATTCACCGCCAGCTTGAGTTCGTCGGGGGCGATGTAGCGATCGGTGCCTTGAAACGTATTGGGTTTGGCTGCGGTCATGGTGTCAGTGTCAAAGTGTGTTTGGCGGCGCCGGGCATGAACGGTGCTGGCTTGCCAGCCAGCCAATCGTCATGCCCAGCCAGAAAATACGGCGACAGCGGGTGCCCGCTTTGCCCACCCGGCATGGTGAAGAATCCAAGTTCTTCCCTGCCAGGCGAAACCGCAAAGCGCTCGGAGGCCCCGAATGATGGCCCAGCCACACGCGGCATGTCACGGTCGCCCGCTTGTGGGCTGGCCGGCGCGCGCAGGTGGCGGGCTAGCAGTGGTGGCAGAAAGTCAGCAATGGGGTGGGCAATATCCACAGCATTGACCTCGCCCCAGGTTTGGTCTTCGGGCGTGTCTGCCAAAACGTTCGCGGCGGTTTCAGCGAAGAACGTGTCCCAACGCGTAAAGCCGGCCGGTAGCAAATGCGCGGCTTGCTGTTCGACGATGGCCCACAGGCTGTGCTCGAACTGCCACGACCGCACCAGCGGCGCGTCTGGGTGCGCGACCAGCACCGGCGCCACCAGGCGGGCATGCACCGCATCGGCAACCGCTGCGCGAAAGCTTTTCACCAGCCCGTAGGCGGTGCTGCCGGCGCTCGCCGCCAAAGCATCCGTTTGCAGCCGCTTGTCGTCACTGTGCTGCTGCATCAAAGCGTGCCAACGGGCCAGAAACAAGGCGCGGTCGTCCAGCACGATGTCCAGCATGTCGGACTCGTCCATGGCTTCACGGGCGCGCAGGCCGTCGCGAATTTGCTGCCCACGCGCGCCCAGCGCATAGCCACCGTCGCCAATCTTGTCCAACGCGTCTCCGCCAACAACGCGGGTGTTGGCAGTCCACAGTCGGTGGTTGTCCGGTTTGAGTGCGCGTGGATACGCCACCGCCGGCAACCAGCCCGTCCAGCCGGTCTGCGCGACACGGCGCGCCGGCTGCTGCGGATCGAAACCCTGCTTGACCGGGATGCGGCCGGCAATGGTCCAGCCGATGTACCCGTTGGCATCGGCAATCATGATGTTTTGCGGCGGGATGCCGGCCGTGTTTGCCACAGCGGCCGCCTCGTCGAGCGTGGCGGCTTGTTCGAGTAGCACCATGTTCAGGTTCAGGCCGCCCGGTTCACGCGCCAGCCACTGCACGGCGTAAGCGCCCAGCAGCGGGTCGCGGCGGACGGGGCCGTAATCGGATGTTTCAAATTCGAGGGTTTCGGTGTCGGCGCCGGCAACAGCGATAGTCGTACGTTCGGTGCGAATCTCGCTGTCGCTGAGCAGCACAATGTCAGACCAGTCGCCGTAGCTGTTGGTGAACCCCCACGCGACCTTGCCATTGCTGCCGGCAACCACGGCGGGCACGCCGGGCAGCGTCACGCCGGTGACATCCAGGGCGTTTTCGACTACGAGCCGCATGCGGTACCAGATGTTTGGCAGGCGCAGACCCAGGTGCATGTCGTCGGCAACGATTGCACCGCCGTGGGTGGTCGCGGCACCAGCAACAGCCCAGTTGTTGCTGCCCAGCACAGGCGCTGCAGCGGGCACGGCGGCCGCCGCATCAACTGAACCCTGAGGCGCGGCTGGCCACTGCGCTGGAACGTCCGGCGCAGGCATAACGGAGCCATCGATTGGCGCATCCCATGGCCCACCGGCGGGCGCAACAAAGCCGGCGCCGGCATCGCCGAGCACGTGGCGCAAGTAGGCGTCCGACAATTCTCGCTGGGCCTTGCGGTCGGTCAGGTCGTTGAACATGGCCAGGATGACCAACAAGCTGTCAGCCTCAGCCCACGGCGCGGGCTGCTGGCGCAGCACCCAGTATTCGAATGGCCGGCTGCCCAAGGCCGCCAAACCGGTGTTGACGCCGTCGGCATAAGCCGTGATCAGTGCGCGGATAGCAGCCGGCTGGGCATCGAAAGATTGCTGCGCCACGGCCCGCAACTGCTCGCGGCGCATATCGCGGTCGTAGTCCAGCGCGGCGGTTCCGAACAAGCCCGCCAACTCGCCTGCGGCCGAGCGGCGCAGCAAGTCCATCTGGAAATAGCGATCCTGCGCGTGGAGAAAACCGGTTGCCCGCGCAACATCGAGGCGGTCAGTGCCCCAAACCGTGGGCACACCCAATGCATCACGTTGCACCGCAACCGGGCCTTGCAGGCCGCGCAATTGAGCTTTGCCATCTAAGGTTGGCAAGCTGGCTTGCAACGCAAACCATGCAGCCAAAAACAAGCCAGCAACGAGCAGCGCGATCAGCACCAGCCCGCGCAGCGACCAGCGCCACACCCGTGTCATGGCCGACTATCCGTTGGCACGCTGCTCCAGTATTGCCACCGCAGGCAGTGTCTTGCCTTCGAGGAATTCCAGGAACGCGCCGCCGCCGGTCGAGATATACGACACCTGATCGGCAATGCCGTATTTGTCGATAGCGGCCAAGGTGTCGCCGCCGCCCGCGATGGAGAACGCGGTGGATGCTGCGATGGCCTTGGACATGGTTGCCGTGCCATCGGCGAACTGGTCAATCTCGAACACGCCTACGGGGCCGTTCCAGACAATGGTGCCGGCACCGTCGAGCAAGCCGGCAAGCATTTGCGCGGTTTGCGGGCCGACATCGAGAATCATTTCGTCTTCGGCAACCTCGGCCACGGGCCGCACTTCGGCATGGGCCTCGGCCGAAAATTCGGTCGCCACGACAACATCGCTTGGCAGCGGGATACTGCCACCGCGGGCTTCGACCGCCTTGGTGATGCGTGCTGCGGTTTGCACCAGGTCAGGCTCGTATAACGAGGCGCCAACATCGTGCCCGGCCGCAGCCAAGAACGTATTGGCAATGCCACCGCCGAGCACCAATTGATCGACCTTGTCGGTGAGCGCTTCGATGACGCCCAACTTGGACGACACCTTGGAGCCGCCGATGATAGCCACCAGGGGTTTTTCCGGGTGCTCTAGCGCCTTGCCCAGGGCATCAAGCTCTGCTGCCAGTAATGGGCCGGCGCAGGCCACCGGCGCAAACTGAGCGACGCCGTGGGTGCTGGCCTGCGCGCGGTGGGCGGTGCCAAAGGCATCCATCACGAACACATCGCACAGCGCCGCCATGGATTTTGACAGTGCCTCGTCGTTGGCTTTTTCGCCGACATTGAAGCGGACGTTCTCGAACAGCACCACATCGCCGGGCTCGGGGGCGGATTCATCCAGCCAATCCTTCACCAGGGGCACAGCTTGGCCGAGCGCTTTGCTCAGCCAGTCGGCGACAGGCTGCAAGCTGTGCTTGGCATCCGGCTCACCCTCGGTCGGCCGTCCCAGATGCGACATCAGCATCACCGACGCACCCGCATCACGCGCCGCGGTAATCGTCGGCAGCGCCGCCCGCAAGCGCGCGTCGGACGCCACCACGCCATCCTTGAGCGGCACATTCAAATCCTCGCGGATCAGCACGCGCTGGCCGGCGAGGTCGAGATCAAGCATTCGTTTCATGGAGTTTGCCCCGGTTTTTTCACAATCTGCATGCTTGGTGCAATTCGTGGCGGCTAGATTCCTGCTTTCGCAGGAATGACGATCAGGATGAGACTGGCATTGCGAGCGTAGCGAAGCAATCCTCGCGGGCTAGACATCCCTCTCACCCAGGGAACTGTCATTGCGAGGCCCGAAGGGCCGCGGCAATCTCATTGGGTGGCGGCATTGTTGCAAAGATTGCCGCGCGCCTGCGGCGCTCGCAATGACAAGCGCTGTTGTATGGCGTGGCGATTGTGGCCCAAGGTCAAGGCGCGGGTGCAGTCTGAGCGCGGAGCGTACTTGAAGTACGTGAGCACTCGGACTGCGCCCGCAACGCAGCAGATTGGGTCACAAGCGGCGCGCTACGCTTTTACTAGCGCCAGCGTCGTGTCGAGCATGCGGTTGGAATAGCCCCACTCATTGTCGTACCAGCTGCAAACCTTGATCAGCCCACCTTCAATCTCACGCGTCAGCGTGGCATCAAAGCTGCTGCTGGCCGGGTCATGGTTGAAGTCGATGCTCACCAAGGGGCCGTCGCTGTAGTTCAGCACTTCGGCCAAGGTGCCGGTGTCGGCCGCGGTTTTCATGATCTGGTTGATCTCGTCAGCACTGGTTTTGCGGCCAGGCTTGAAGGTCAGGTCAACCAACGACACGTTGATGGTCGGCACGCGAATGGCAAAGCCGTCCAGTTTGCCTTTCAGCTCAGGCATCACCAAGCCAACCGCTGCAGCGGCGCCGGTTTTGGTCGGGATCATCGACTGCGTGGCGCTGCGCGCGCGGCGCAGGTCGCTGTGATACACGTCGGTGAGCACTTGGTCGTTGGTGTAGGCGTGGATGGTGGTCATCAGGCCGGATTCGATGCCCACGCTGTCGTTCAGCGCCTTGGCAATCGGCGCCAGGCAGTTGGTGGTGCAACTGGCGTTGCTGATGATTTCGTCGCTGGCTTCCAGCGTGCCTTCGTTGACGCCATAAACGATGGTCTTCACATCGGAACCAGCCGGCTGCGAGACGACGACCTTCTTGGCACCGCCTTGCAGGTGGGCGCTGGCCTTGTCTTTGCTGGCAAAAAAGCCGGTGCATTCCAGCACCACTTCCACACCCAACTCGCCCCACGGCAGGTCGGCCGGGTTGCGCTCGGCCAGCACCTTGATCTTGTCGCCATTGACGACCATGTAGTCGCCATCGACCGACACGGTGCCGGGGAACTTGCCGTGCGCGGTGTCGTATTGGGTCAGGTGGGCATTGGTGTTGGCATCGCCCAGGTCGTTGATTGCAACGATTTGCAGTTCGCCAGTGCGGTTGCCCTCGTAGAGCGCGCGCAGCACGTTGCGGCCGATACGGCCGTAGCCGTTGATTGCAATTTTAGTCGCCATGTTGTTGGTCCTTCGCTTTGAATTCAAATTCGACTGGTCTTTGTTTCGTCATTCCTGCGCAAGCAGGAATCTAGCCTTGTGCCAGTCTGCGACGGCTAGGTTCCTGCTCGTGCGGGAACGACAGTTATTTGTTTAGCCAAGCAGTTCACGCACCGCCGCCTCGGCAGCTTCTGCCGTGATGCCCAGCGCTTCATACACTGCCGGCGCCGGCGCCGAGTAACCGTAGCGATCAATACCGATCACGCGGCCACCCTGGCCCACCCAACGGTACCAACCGGCGGTGGCACCGGCCTCGATGGCAACGCGTGCGGCTACTGCGGGTGGCAGTACCGAATCCTGATACTCCCGCGGCTGCGCGGCGAAGATCTCTTCGCACGGCATCGACACCACGCGGGTAGCAATGCCGGCTGCGTTGAGCGCCTCGGCAGCATCAGTGGCTTGGTCCAACTCCGACCCGGTGCCAATAATGATGGCCTGCGGCTCGCCGTCGCAACCGGCCAGCACATAGCCGCCCTTGCGGGTATTGGCCAGTTGCTCGGCGCTGCGCGCGTGATGTTTGACGGTCTGGCGCGTCAACGCCAAGGCAGTCGGCCCGTCAGTACGCAGCAGGGCGGACTCCCAGGCTACCGCGGTTTCCACGTCGTCAGCCGGGCGCCACAGGTTCAGGCCCGGCATCAGGCGCAAACTGGCGCAATGCTCAATGGGTTGGTGCGTGGGGCCGTCTTCGCCCAGGCCAATCGAGTCGTGGGTGTAAACCAGAATGTTTTGCACACCCATCAACGCGGCCAGGCGCACGGCGTTGCGCGCGTAGTCGGAGAAGGTCAGAAAGGTGCCCGAATACGGCACCAAACCACCATGCAGCGCCAGGCCGTTGCCGATGGCGGTCATGGCAAATTCGCGCACGCCGTAGTTGATGTAGCGGCCTTCCAGCCGGCCGGGCGCCACGGCCTCGGCGCCCTTCCATAGCGTGCCGTTTGAACCGGTCAGGTCGGCGGAGCCGCCGAGCAGTTCCGGCATGCCCGGCGCGATGGCGTTGAGCACCGCCTGCGAGGCCTTGCGCGTGGCGTTGGGCTTGCCCTCGGCCTGCGTCTTCTCAACCAAGTTATTCAACTGCTCGACCAGATCGGCCGGGCGCTCGCCTGCGATGCGGCGGGTGAACTCGGCGGCTTTGTCGGGGTGCGCCGCGGCATAGGCTTCGAACTGCGTATTCCACGCGCCCTCGGCTTCGGCGCCGGCTGCGCGGGCATCCCAATCGGTTTGGATAGCATCGGGGATTTCAAACGGCGGGTAATCCCAACCCAGGGTTTTGCGTGCGGCAGTGATGCCCTCGGCGCCCAGTGGCGCGCCATGCGTGGCGGCCGTGCCAGCGTTGTCGGCACCAAAGCCGATGGTGGTTTTGCAGCAGATCAGCGTCGGCTTGTCGGCAGTTTCGCGTGCGGTTTCCAGCGCCATACGCACTTCCACGGGGTCGTGGCCATCAACATTGCGGATCACCTGCCAGCCATAGGCCTCGAAGCGCGCCGGCGTATCGTCCAGGAACCAGCCCGATACTTCGCCGTCAATCGAGATGTCGTTGTCGTCGTACAGCGCGATCAGCTTGCCCAGGCCCAGCGTGCCGGCCAGCGAGCAGGCCTCGTGGCTGATGCCCTCCATCATGCAGCCGTCGCCGGTAAAGGTGTAGGTGTAATGATCGACGACGCTGTGCTCTTCGGTGTTGAATTCGCTGGCCAGCAAACGTTCGGCCAAGGCCATGCCCACAGCCGCAGCCATGCCTTGCCCCAGCGGGCCAGTCGTGGTCTCAACGCCGGGTGTTTCGCCGTACTCCGGGTGGCCCGGGGTTTTGCTGTGCAATTGGCGGAAGTTGCGCAGCTCGTCCATCGGCAGGTCGTAACCCGTGAGGTGCAGCAGCGCATAGATCAACATCGAGCCATGGCCATTCGACAGCACAAAGCGGTCGCGGTCGGCCCAAGCCGGATTGTTGGGGTTGTGCGAAAAGAATTCGCGCCACAACACTTCGGCCATGTCGGCCATGCCCATGGGCATGCCGGGGTGGCCGGAGTTGGCAGCCTGGACAGCGTCCATGGCCAGGGCGCGAATAGCATTGGCGCGCTGGCGCGCGGTCGTCGTTTCAGACATCGGGGTCTCGCCGGGGTAGCGTGAAAGCGCAAAGAGGCCGGCAAAGGCCGACCTCAGGATTCACTGAATATTGTCGCCTACCCGCAGGTAGGCCGCAAGGATGCGCGTGCGGTAGGCTATGATTCCAACACCAAAACGAGCGTTCAGACGCGGCCGAACTGGCCGCGATCTAAACCATCTGCGATTGGAGACATTTGATGACCGCAACTGCACGTTTAGCCGCCCTGATCCTGCCTGTGTGCCTGTTGGCCACAGCCTGTTCCAAGACGGCTGATCAGGACCAGGGCGCCGAGCACGGTGGAGAGCATGCCGGCAGCGGCGCCGAGCACGCAGGCCACAGCGCCGAGAAAGTCGCGGCTGTCGATACCGCCCGCATCATTGCTGCCGACAGCGAACCCGGCAGTTGGATGAGCCACGGCCGCACCTATGACGAGCAGCGCCATTCGCCGCTCAAGGGCATCAACGCCAGCAACGTCGGCAAACTGGGCTTGGCCTGGACACACCGCCTCGACGTGGATCGCGGTACTGAAGCCACACCCATCGTGGTTGATGGGGTGATGTACACCACCGGCGCCTACAGCATGGTCTATGCGCTCAACCCGGTAACCGGCGAGCAATTGTGGAAGTACGACCCCGAGGTCAACCGCGCCACTGGCGGCAAAGGCTGCTGCGGCGTGGTCAACCGCGGCGTGGCGGTATGGGACGGCAAGGTCTTCATCGGTGTGTATGACGGCCGGCTGGAAGCGCTGGACGCCAAGACAGGCGAAGTGCTGTGGTCGAAAGTCACTGTTGATCAGTCGAAGAACTACACCATCACCGGCGCGCCGCGCGTGGTCGATGGCAAGGTGCTGATCGGCAACGGCGGCGCCGAGTTTGGCGTGCGCGGCTATATCAGCGCGTATGACGCCAACACTGGTGAGATGCTGTGGCGCTGGTTTACCGTGCCCGGCAACCCGGCCGAGCCGCCCGAAAACGAGGCCATGAAAGTGGCTCAAAAGACATGGCACGGCGACACCTACTGGAAACAAGGCGGCGGCGGCACGGTGTGGGACTCGATGGCCTACGACCCCGACACCGGCTTCTTGATCATCGGCACCGGCAACGGCAGCCCATGGAACATCAAGTATCGGTCTGAGGGCAAAGGCGACAACCTGTATCTGTCATCAATCGTGGCGCTGGATGTCGATACCGGCGAATACCAGTGGCACTACCAAACCACGCCGGGCGACACCTGGGACTACACCGCCACACAGCACATCATCCTGGCTGATCTGGAGATTGACGGCGAGCAGCGCAAGGTGGCCATGCAGGCGCCAAAGAACGGCTTTTTCTACGTTGTTGACCGCACCAATGGCGAACTGATCTCGGCCGAGGCCTTTGTGCCGATGAATTGGGCCAGCGGCATTGATGACAATGGCCGGCCGATCAAACTGCCGGCGGGTGATTACTCCGAAGAGCCAAAGATCGTCACGCCCAGCCCGTTCGGCGCGCACAACTGGCAGCCGATGAGCTACAACCCTGACACCGGGCTGGTGTATATCCCGGCGCAGATCACGGCGTTGCTGTTTGAAGACTTCGGCCAAACCCCGGCCCAGGCTTTGAACGTCTGGAACATTGGCCTGGCACCACTAAAAATGCCCGAGGCTCCGGCCGAGTTGGCTGGCGTGGGCGAGCAATTCAAGGGCATGCTGCTGGCTTGGGACCCGGTGGCACAAAAAGCCGCCTGGACCGTTGACTACGCGTCGCCATGGAATGGCGGCACGCTCAGCACGGCGGGCAATTTGGTGTTCCAGGGCACGGCTGATGGCCGCGCGGCTGCATACAACGCCAAGACCGGCGAACTATTGTGGGACACCCCGGCCAACACCGGCGTCATTGCAGCGCCCATGACCTACGAAATCGACGGCGAGCAATACGTCACCTTCATGGCCGGTTGGGGTGGCACCTTTGCACTCGTGGGCGCGGGCGCATTCGAAGAGATCGTCCGCCGCCGCTCCGAGTCGCGCGTGCTGACGTTCAAACTCGGTGGCAAGCAATCGCTGCCCGAGCCGGCGAACATCCCCGTGGCCGTGCCCACGCCACCACCTGTGCAAGCAACGCCAGAACAAATTGATATCGGCCGCCAGCTCTACCACGGGCTGTGTGTGGGTTGCCATGGCGCATCGGCCATCTCCGGCGGCTTGGTGCCCGACCTGCGCTACATGAAGGAAGACACCCACAAGATTTTCGGCGGCATCGTCGCGGGCGCCTATGCCAAGCGCGGCATGCCCTCCTTCGGCCATGTGTTGCCACCCGAGCAAACCGCGTTGATTCATCAATATGTGATCAAGCGCAGCCACGACCTCGTTGCGCAACTCGAAGCGCAGGACGAAGACGCAGAGTGACTCCTTACTTGGTGCCCGCCCGTTGGGCGGGCGCGCTAAGCGTTGCGCTATGGGCCGCTGCCACCATGGCAAACGAGCCACCACTCGAACTGACACCTATGGTCGTCAGCGGCGAACGGGTTCAACCGCTGGCCGCGCGCAGTACCGTCACGGCTGAAACGCTTGATACCCAGCAGGGCTTGAGCCTGGACGACGCCCTGCAAGGCCTGCCGGGCGTGTTCGCGCAAAACCAGTACAACGCGGCGCAAGGCTTGCGGCCGTCCATTCGGGGTTTTGGCGCGCGGGCGGCGTTTGGCGTGCGCGGCATCCGCGTGTTGTTGGACGGCGTGCCGCTGACATTGCCAACCGGGCAAACCGAGCTGGACGCCATCGACCTGCAATCGGTCACGCAAGTTGATGTGCTGCGCGGCCCGGCAGCTACGGCGCTAGGCAACGCAGCCGGCGGCGTCATTGCCATCCAAACCCGCGATGCTGGCGAAACGCGGCGCGGCGAAATCACTGCGGGCGTTGGCGAACTCGGCGCGCAGCAATGGCGCACCGAAGCCCAAGGCACATTGGCCGGCAACTGGCGCGGCATTGCCTCCGCGCGCCACAGCGAGCTCGACACCCAGCGCGACAACGCCAACACCCGCACCACGCAAGCCACGGCCAAGCTGCAAAATGATGCGCTGAGCATTCGCGCCAGCGCGGTTGACACCACCTCGCAAGACCCCGGCGCGCTCAATGCCAGCCAGCGCCGGGCCGACCGCGATCAGGCCGCGCCACGCAACCTGCAATTCAATGGCGGCGAGCGAATTCGCCAACAACGCTTGGCCGCCCGCTGGAGCAGCGCCGACGATGCCTGGACACTTGATAGCCACGCAGGCCAGCGCGCTTTCGACAGCCGTCTGCCATTCGAAAATGGCGGCCAGATCGCCTTCGAACGCCGCTTTGGCGGCTTGGGCGCGCAATGGCAGGCCGCGTTCGGCGCGGTGTCGCTGGCCGCAGGCCTGGACGCGCAACTGCAACGCGACGACCGCAGCCGTTACGACAACCTCAACGGCCAGCGCGGCGACCTGACATTGCTACAAGACGAAGCTGCCGATGCCACAGGCCTGCACGCAAACGCAAAAATTGCGCTGGGCGGCGGCTGGACCGTACCCGTCGGCCTGCGCTTTGACCGCCTACGCCTGGACGTGCGCGACCGCTTTTTGACCGATGGCGACGACAGCGGCCGGCGCAATTTCGACGACTGGAGCGGCGCCATCGGCTTAGCCAAACAATGGCACGCGCCATGGTCAGCGTGGCTGCGCGTCGCCAGCAGCTTCGAGTCGCCAACGACCACCGAACTGGCCAACCCCAATGGCGGCGGCTTCAACCCCGCGCTGGAATCTGCCGAAGCCATCAATACCGAACTGGGCCTACTCCGCGAGACCGACCGGCTGCGGCTCGAGGCCGTCGTATTCAGCATCGCGGTGGATGACGAGCTGGTGCCATTTGAATTGGCCGGCCAGCCCGGGCGTAGCTTTTTCCGCAATGCGGGCAGTTCCAGCCGCGATGGCCTGGAACTGGCAGTGCGCTGGGCCATGACCCCACACTGGACGTTGCACGCCAGCGCCACACGCGCCCGCTACCGCTTCGATGACGCGGTCATTGATGGCGACGACGTCTCCGGCAACCGCACCCCTGGCCTACCGGAACAAACCGGCAGCCTGTCGGTGGACTGGGCGGGCGAGCTTTGGCGCGCCGGTGGCAGCCTTTACGCTGTGGGTGACCTGCAAGCCGACGACGCCAACACCACCCGCGTGCCCGGCTACGCCACCTTGCGGTTGCATGGCGGCTGGTCGGCGGGCCGCTACGCCGTCACCGCTGGAATCAACAATGTGCTGGATGCCGATTACAACGACAACGTGCGCATCAATGCCTTCGGCGGGCGCTACTTCGAGCCGGCGCCAGGGCGCAATGCCTGGCTAAGGTTGACGGCCAAATTCGGCGCTAGCGAAACTTAATGTTGCAGCCCATGCTGGGCTTCTGGTCGTCGCTGAGCGGTTTCCCGGCGAGCACTGCATCCATCGCTGCGCGCAAGGCGGCACCCGTCACTGGCTTGCCACTGCCCGGCGTTGAATCATCCAGCCGCCCGCGATAGACCAGCTTCGCGTCGCCATCAAACAAGAAAAAGTCCGGCGTGCAGGCGGCGCGGTACGCGCGCGCAACGTCCTGGCTTTCGTCGTATAGATACGGGAATACATAACCGAGCGACTGCGCTTGCTCTTTCATCTTGTCGGGCGCATCGGCCGGGTGCGATTGCACGTCATTGGAACTGATGGCGGCAATGCCGATGCCGGCGTCGGCATAGTCATTGCCCAAAGCCACCAACTGCTTGTTGACGTGCACAACGTAGGGGCAGTGATTGCAAATGAACATGATCAGCGTGCCCTTTGCGCCCGCCACTTCGGCGTAGCTGTAGTTGCGCCCGGATACCGTGTCGGGCAGCAAAAAATCCGGGGCTTTGGTGCCCAGCGAGAGCATGGTGGAAGGCGTCAATGCCATCGGTGCGACCTTGGTGCGAATCGACAAGCAGTGTAACAACGCCACCCGGCACGCTTGGCAGCACTAGATTCAACCGCTACACTAGCGCCTCATCCGCTTATCCGGATAAGCGGATCAACCCATTTTGAAAGAGACACCATGAGCAGACGTTTCCTGTTTACCTCCGAGTCGGTTTCGGAAGGCCACCCCGACAAAATGTGCGACCAGATTTCGGACGCCGTGCTGGACGAAATCCTGCGCCAAGAAGGCGACAATGCGCCCAATGCACGCGTGGCCTGCGAAACCATGGTCAAGACTGGCTGTGTCATTGTCGGCGGCGAAATTTCGACCAACGCATGGGTCGATCTGGATGACCTGGTTCGCGGCGTCGTCAATGACATCGGCTACACCCATTCCGACACCGGCTTCGATGGCGATTCCTGCGCCGTGATGTCGCTCATCGGCAAGCAGTCTGTCGAGATTGCCCAAGGCGTCGATCGCGCGACCAAGGAAGAACAAGGCGCTGGCGACCAAGGCCTGATGTTTGGCTACGCCTGCAACGAAACCGACGTGCTGATGCCGGCACCCATCGAATATGCACACCGCCTGATCCGCAAGCAATCGGAAGTGCGCCGCAGCAAGCACCCGAACACCTTGCGCCCCGACGCCAAGTCGCAGGTGACCTTCCGCTACGAAAACGACAAGCCGGTTGCGGTGGATGCGGTGGTGCTCTCGACACAGCACAGCCCGGACATTGACCAGCCGGCCCTGCACGAACTGGTGATGGAAGAAATCATCAAGCCCGTGCTGCCGGCTGAGTGGATCAGCGATACGACCAAGTTCCACATCAACCCCACCGGCAAGTTCGTCATCGGCGGGCCCATGGGCGACGCCGGCCTGACTGGCCGCAAGATCATTGTTGACACCTACGGCGGCTACGCCCGCCACGGTGGCGGCGCGTTTTCGGGCAAGGACCCGTCCAAAGTTGACCGCAGCGCCGCCTACGCCGCGCGCTATGTGGCCAAGAATATCGTTGCTGCCGGCCTTGCCGACCGCTGCGAGATTCAGGTTTCGTACGCCATCGGCGTGGCCGAGCCCACGTCTGTGATGGTCGAAACCTTCGGCACTGCCAAGATCGCCGAGGAAAAACTCGAGGCCCTGGTGCGCGAGCACTTCGACCTGCGCCCCTTCGGCATCGTCAGCATGATGGATCTGGTCAAGCCGATTTATCGCCAAACTGCCACCTACGGCCACTTCGGCCGTGCCGACATCGACCTGCCGTGGGAACGCACCGACAAGGCTGATGCCTTGCGCGCCGCAGCCTGAACACGAACAACCCGAACTCACCCGAATCAACCAAGGAGCGCACTATGAGCGCAGCAGCAGAAACTTTGAATACAACGCCTGATTATCAAATTGCAGACATCAACCTCGCCGCCTACGGCCGCAAGGAAATCGGCATTGCCGAAACCGAAATGCCTGGCCTGATGGCCATCCGCGAGGAATACGGCAATGCCAAGCCGCTGAAAGGCGCGCGCATCGCCGGCAGCCTGCACATGACCATCCAGACCGCCGTGCTGATCGAAACGCTGAACGACCTCGGCGCCGATGTGCGCTGGGCGTCTTGCAACATTTATTCCACACAGGATCACGCAGCCGCAGCCATTGCTGAAGGCGGCACGCCGGTGTTTGCCTACAAGGGCGAGACGCTGGAGGAATACTGGAACTACACGCACAAGATTTTCGAATGGGCCGACGGCGGCACACCGAACATGATTCTGGACGACGGTGGTGATGCCACGCTGCTGATCGACTTGGGCGCGCGCGCTGAAGACGACCCCAGCCTGGTGGCCAACCCGGAAAGTGAAGAAGAGCAGTACCTGTTCGCCGCCATCCGCAAGCGCAATGCCGACCAGCCCGGCTGGTACAAAGAAGTGCGCGCCAACATCCAAGGCGTGACCGAGGAAACCACAACCGGCGTTGCCCGGCTGTACAAGCTGGCCAAGGAAGGCACGCTGCCCTTCCCCGCCATCAACGTCAACGACTCGGTCACCAAGTCCAAGTTCGACAACCTGTACGGCTGCCGCGAATCGCTGGTCGATTCCATCAAGCGCGCCACCGATGTGATGATTGCCGGCAAGACCGCCATCGTCTGCGGTTACGGCGACGTGGGCAAAGGCTCCGTGCAATCACTCAAGGCATTGGGCTGCACCGTGTGGGTCACGGAAATTGATCCGATCTGCGCCCTGCAGGCTTGTATGGAAGGCCACAAGATCGTTGACTTGGAAGACCCAGGCGTCATCGAAGCGGCCGACATCTTCGTGACTGCCACCGGCAACTACAACGTCATCCGCTACGAGCACATGGAGCGCATGCACGCCGAAACCATCGTTTGCAACATCGGCCATTTCGACAACGAAATTGACGTTGCCGGCTTGGAGAAAAAGTGCAAGTTCGATGAGATCAAGCCACAGGTTGACCACGTCGAATTCGCCGACGGCAAGAAGATCATCCTGCTTGCCCGCGGCCGGCTGGTGAACCTGGGCTGCGCCACTGGCCACCCCAGCTTCGTCATGAGTTCGTCGTTCACCAACCAAGTGTTGGCGCAAATCGAGCTGTTCACCAAAGGTGATGAGTACGGCAAGGACGTTTACGTGCTGCCCAAGCACCTGGACGAGAAAGTTGCCGCGCTGCACCTGACCAAGCTCAACGCCAAGCTGACGACCTTGACCGACAAGCAGGCCGATTACATCGGTGTGCAGGTTCAAGGGCCGTACAAGCCTGAGGCTTATCGGTACTAAACCGATTCGGACATGCGCCATCCATGGCGCAGCCCTCCACGCCCGCTGAAGACACGGTCTTCAGCGGGCTCCGGCCCCGCGGGCCGTTGGCACATCCCTGTGCCAAACACTCTGATTTGTAATGCCGCAACGCCCATGACCGAACGCACCTACAGCTTCGAATTCTTCCCGCCCAAGGGTGACAAGGGCGCTGCGCTGCTAAGCAAGGCGCGCAAGCAATTGGCGGCGGTGAATCCGGCGTTTTTCTCGGTGACATTCGGAGCCGGCGGCAGCACGCAAGAAGGCACACTGGAGACTTGCGTGGAAACTCGCGACGCAACCAGTCTGCCGGTTGCCGCGCATATCTCCTGCATCGGCTCCACACGCGAAGGCATCGCGGCGCTGCTGGAGCAATATCAGCAACAAGGCATCGACCGCCTGGTGGCCCTGCGCGGCGACCTGCTGCCCGGGATGACCGACCCCGGCGAGTTTCGCTATGCCAACGAACTTGTCACATTCATCCGCGAGACCACCGGCGACGCCTTTCATATCGAAGTGGCGGCTTACCCGGAATATCACCCCGAAGCGCCAACGCCGGAGGATGACCTGAACAACCTCGTGCGCAAGGTCGAGGCCGGGGCCGACGCCGTCATGACGCAGTATTTCTATAACGTGCAGTCATACGTCGATCTGGTCGAGCGGCTACGCGCCCGCGGTATCAAACAGCCGGTTGTGCCGGGCGTCATGCCCATTACCAACCGCGACCAATTGTTGCGCTTCTCCGATCGCTGCGGCGCCGAAATTCCGCGCTGGATTCGCCGCCGCCTGGAAAGTTATGGCGACGACACCGACAGCATTCGCGCCTTTGGCCACGATGTTGTGGCAAAGCTGAGCCAAGACCTGCTCGCCGCGGACGCACCCGGGCTGCACTTCTACACGCTCAACCGTGCAGAGCCGGTTTTGGCATTGTGGCAAGCGTTGGATTTGCCCAATGCAGCGGAGTTGGACAACGCCGCGTGAGCCGCTTTAGAGCGTTCACAGAACGGTCAACCAGGCGCAATCTGACAGACACCTGATCGACATCGCGCTGTCATGCAGCGGGCCTAGTCTCCGTGGCTGAATTTCTTCAGCCAGCCCCTCAAGGAGGCCGCAAGCCATGACGATCAAGCGCCGGGACCCGCACGCCATCAAGGATGCGGAACACGCCACACCACACAACTCTGCCGTACCCTTTGCCGACATCCTGGCGGCGCGCCTGTCGCGCCGCGACACCTTGCGTGGTGGTCTGGGATTGGCGGCCACGACCATCTTCGCGGGTGCCGGGCTAAGCGCCTGCTCGAATTCCGAAAACGGCGGTGCGGTAACGCCCAGCAACCTGTCGTTCAACTCGATTGCCGGCTCCACCGCCGACTCGGTTGTCGTACCCGACGGTTACGTCACACAAACCCTGATCCCTTGGGGCACACCCATCCGCAGCGGCGGCCCGGCATTTGCCGGCGACGGCACCAACACCGCTGCCGAGCAAGCTCAGCAGATCGGCAGCAACCACGACGGCATGACCTTCTTCCCGCTGCCAGCCGGCTCCGAGACATCCGACCGCGGCCTGTTGGTGGTTAACCACGAATACAGCAACGACACCTTGTTTGCCGGCGCTGGCCGCCAAGAAGACGCCGACGGCAACCCCACGGACGCCGATGAAGTACGCAAAGACATCAACGCCCACGGCGTGTCGGTGGTCGAAATCGCCCGTGACGCCGATGGCAACTGGGCACTGGCCGATACCGGCTTCAACCGCCGCATCACCGCTGCCACGCCCATGAACCTGGCAGGCCCGGCCGCCGGCAGCTCGCTGATGGTCACAGCGTTCGACAACACCGGCACCACGGCCCGCGGCACGGTCAATAATTGCGGCCGCGGCTTCACGCCTTGGGGCACCTACCTGGCCACCGAGGAAAACATCCAGGGTTATCTGACCACCACCGAAGACCCGATACCGGAGGAAAAGGATCGCTATGGCCTGAACGCCAATGGCTTTGGCTACCGCTGGAGCGCCGTGGCCGGCGACGCCAGCGAAGTCGATGGCGAATTTGCCCGTTGGGACACGACGCCCGCTTTGCTGGGCGCCGCCACGACCGACTACCGCAACGAAGCCAACACCTTCGGCTGGCTGGTCGAAATCGACCCGTACAACGCGACCTCAACGCCCACCAAACGCACGGCCGTCGGGCGCTTCCGTCACGAAGGCGCCGAGCCCGGCCGCATCATCGCCGGCCAGCCCATCGCCTGGTACATGGGCGACGACGCGCGTTTCGACTACTTCTATAAATTCGTCTCTGACGAGAGTTGGGATCCGGCCGATGCCACCGGCGGCCTGACCGCGGGCGACAAGTACTTGAACAACGGCACGCTGTTCGTCGCGCGCTTCGAGTTCAACGGCCGCGGCGAGTGGCTGGAACTGGACATCAGCAACCCCGACTTGGCCGAGCGCTTTTCCAGCCAAGCCGAAGTGCTGACCTACGCCCGCATCGCCGCCGACATAGTTGGCGCCACGCCGATGGATCGCCCGGAGTGGTCAACCACCGACCCCAACACTGGCGAGATCTACCTGACCTTGACCAACAACACACGCCGTGAGCCCGGCGACGAGAACCTGGCCAACCCGCGAGCCAACAACAGCCACGGCCACATCATCCGCCTGGCCGAAGACGACGACAGCGCGGCGGCTACAGAATTTTCGTGGGATTTGTTCGCGTTCGGCTCCAACGCCAGCGCCGACCCCGAGTTCAACATCTCCGGTCTGACGCTGGACAACGAGTTCGGCAGCCCGGACGGCCTGTGGTTCGACAAGCGCGGTGTGTTGTGGATTCAAACCGACAATGGCGCCCCGCTGGACTCGAACAGCAACGACCAAATGTTGGCGGTCATACCGTCGGCGCTCAGCGGCGAGCGTCAGATCCGCCCCGACACGCAAGCGCAGCTCAAGCGCTTTTTCGTCGGGCCCGTGGACTGCGAAGTCACCGGCGTGGAAATGACGCCCGACTACCGAACCATGTTCGTCAACATCCAGCACCCCGGCAACGGCGATGCCACGGCCAGCAACTTCCCTGATGGCGGCAGCGCGCGACCGCGCTCGGCCACTGTGGTCGTGCGGCGCACGGATGGCGGAGAAATCGCCCTGTAAGCGACCATCACGGGCATTCAGGCCCCGGCGTAGTGAAGATGGCGTCGGGGCATTTTTATGGTTCTAAGCATCTAAGCGTGATTGCTTGCAACCACCTCGTCATAACGTTGGCAGGCTGCGGCTCATTGCACCAAGGCAATACTGCTTGCGACAAAAAGGGCAGGACGCCCGCCCAACGTGCGCCTTTGGCGCAGCCGTCGCGCGCAGAACAATTTCGGAGAAGAGCGAGCATCTTTGTTTGAGCGCCCGCAGGGCGCGAGTTGCGCAGCGCCGGAATTGTTTGAGCACGACGGGCAGTCGAAATACTCAGGATGTATTTCGACCAAGCCTCAGGCGCACACGCTTTTGCCTACTTTTGGCAAGACAAAAGTGGGTCGCCGCAGCCAGCGGCGAAACCTGACGGTACGAGTGGCGCGGCAACGCAAGCAACCTGAGCCCGCCGCAATCTTGTTGCAGGCAAGCCTGCGAATACGCCCCGCTATGCAGTGGGCAACTTGAACACCCGCGCCATGTAGCCACTCATCTCCTCGGCCACTTCGCTGGGGTCGCATTCGGCCTCGACGCCTGACAGCGCCCGCGCCAAACGCTTCTTGTATTCCAACTGCATCGCCCGGCCGATCTCGATGCGTTGGGCTTGCGGGCTGCCGGCGCCGTGCATGGATTCGGTGAGGTAGCCCACCGCATTGCGGCCCATGGTCAGGTTCTCGATCAGGCGCAGGATGCGCATGCGCTCGACGGTGTCGAAGTCGTCGCGGCCCTTGAGGTATTTGCGCAGCAACTTGCCGATTTCCGGGTGGTTGAGGTCGGCCTCGGATGGCATGGTGGCGACAAGGCCACCGGCCAGGTCTTGGCTCAGGCGCGCGATCTCGTAAGGCAGCTTGGTGACGTGGTGCTTGCACACATTGGCAAGCATGTCGTCACAAATGTAAGCGCCGCTGTCGGTCGCGTGGCCCTGGTAACTGGAGGCGATGCCGGTGCCGTAAATGGTCTCGTTGAGGTGGGTGATTTCCACCAATTTGTCTTGCACGTGCTTGGCCTTGTCGGCACCGTTCATTTCGGCGATTTGCGCGGCGGCGCCGCATAGCGCGTCGCCCAGGCCTGTTTTGCACACATAGCTGCGGCGGTGATAGGTGGTGAAGCGCTGCACCAGCGTGGCGGCGTGGCCGACCTCGCCGTCCATGAAGATGTGCTCGTTGGGGATGAACACCTCATCGAAGATCACCATGGCTTCCTGGCCGCCATAATTGGCGTTACCCACGTCAATGCTGCCGCCTTCCATGGCACGGCTGTCGCAAGACTGGCGGCCATAGATGTAAGTGATGCCCTCAGCCGTCACTGGAACCGCACCGCAGATCGCGAAGTCTTTGTCAGCGTCGCCAAGCCGCTGCCCGGGCATGACCACCATCCAGTGCGAATTGATGCAGCCGGTCTGGTGGGCCTTGGCACCGGAGATATATACGCCGTCATCGGTGCGCCGCGTGACATGCACGTACAAGTCAGGGTCGGCCTGCTGATGCGGCGGTTTGCCGCGGTCGCCCTTCATATCAGTCATCGCGCCACCAACAACAAAATTGCCGCGATGCATGGTGGTGAGGAAGGCCTTGAGCCGGGCGTGATAATCCGTGCCCGCATCGGCATCCATGTCAAAGGTGACCGAATACAGGGCATTGAACGCGTCCATGCCCACGCAGCGCTGAAAGCAGGTGCCGGTAAGCTGGCCCAGCCGGCGCTGCATCTTGTTTTGCTTCACCAGGTCTTCGGCCGACAGGCACACGTGCAAAAAACGGCTGACGCGCTCGCCGGTAAATGGCGACACCACGCTGGCCAGTTCGGGGTGCGCAACGGCCAAGTCGTAGGTTTTGGCCAGCGCATTGATCGACGGACGAATGACCGGGTGATCGACCGGCTCGTCAACTTGCTCGCCGCCCAGCCAGACCGTCAGTCCGCGGCCGCGCAGGCTGGCAATGTAGTCGTCACCGCTACGTAGCGGCGCGTTGATGGGCGCTGTATCGGGCATGGCGTGTTACAGGTTTGAGCCGGCCTGACAGTCTATCAACTGGCTGTACGTTGCATGTTGCTGCAGCAGCCGGCACAATTTGCGAATCATTCTCAATTGCGAATCATTATGCTTCGGGCCAAACTCTGGGTGACCCCCGCCCACCGCCCGCTGCTGGCGCTGATGGCTGCCTGTGTGGCGGCCGTGCTACCAGCCTGCGGGCAGCAACAATCGGCTGGCGAACCGCTGGTTATTTACTCGTCGCGCAACGAGCAGCTCATCAAACCGTTGCTGGACCAGTACGCCAGTGAGACCGACCAGGCGATCGAACTGGTGACAGGTAAGGAAGGCCCGCTGCTGCAGCGCATGCGCGCCGAGGGCGACCAAAGCCCGGCCGACCTGCTGCTGACCGTCGATGCCGGCAACTTGTGGAAAGCCGCCGATGACGGCTTGCTGCGCCCGCTGGACGACGCAACGCTGGAGCAGCGCATCCCACCGCATCTGCGCGATCCGCAGGGCCGCTGGTTCGGCCTGTCGGTGCGCGCGCGCACGATTGCGTATTCTACCGAGCGCGTGCAGACGGATGCGCTCTCTACCTACGCCGCCTTGGGCGAGCCCCAGTGGGACGGCCGCTTGTGCCTGCGCACGTCCAAGAAGGTCTATAACCAGTCGCTGGTGGCGATGATGATTGCGGCCAAGGGCGAGGACATTGCCCAAGCCACGGTCGAATCCTGGGTAGCCAATCTGGCCACCGAGCCCTTCGCCAACGACACCGCCGTACTCAAGGCGATAGCCGCCGGCCAATGCGATGTCGGCATTGTTAACAGCTATTACTTCGGCCGCCTGCAGCGCGAAGCAGACGAGCTTCCGGTTGCCCTGTTCTGGCCGAACCAGGCCGAGGGCTTGGGCGAGGCGCGTGGCGTGCATGTCAACGTGTCGGGTGCCGGAATCACCAAAGCCGCTGATCAGTTCGATGCCGCATTGGCGCTGCTGCGCTGGTTGGCTAGCGCCGAGGCGCAGGCCGGTTTCGCTGGTGACAATCTCGAGTATCCGGCCAACCCGGCGGTTGAGCCCGTGCCGCAGGTGCAGGCCTGGGGCGATTTCGTACCCAGCCTGATTAATGTCTCCACCGCTGGCCGGCTGCAGGCCGATGCCGTGAAGCTGATGGAGCGCGCCGGTTATCGCTAAATTGTCGTGGTCAGCGTGCGGCGCATTGGCCGCCATCGCGCTGATCGCCTTGCCCATGTGCATGGCGCTGGCCAGCGTGCTGCTGGGTTGGCTCAATCTGGATGCCGAATCCGCTGGCTACGTGTGGGGCACGGCCCTGCCTCGCGTGCTGCCAACCACCTTGATCCTGGCCGTGGTAGTGCCCGCGTTGGCAGGCGTGCTGGGCGTGGCCGCGGCCTGGCTGGTGGCGGTGCATGAATTCCCCGGCCGCCGGCTGCTGGAGGCGCTACTGATTGTGCCGCTGGCCATTCCGGCGTATTTGCTGGCAACGGTCTATATCGGCTGGCTGGATTACGCCGGCCCGATACAAACCCTGCTGCGTGCATGGTTTGGGCAAGGCGCCGCACTGCCGCCAATCCGCAGCACGGGTGGCGCAGCAATCACCTTGGCGTTGGCGCTGTATCCGTACGTCTATCTACTGGCGCGCGGCGCTTTCGCCACCCAGGGCCAGCGTGCATTGGAAGTTGGCCAGTCGCTAGGCATGAGCCGTTGGCAAGGGTTTTGGCGTGTCGGCCTGCCGCTGGCGCGGCCATGGATTGCCGGCGGCCTGCTGCTGGTGATGATGGAAACCCTGGCCGACTTCGGCGCTGTCGCAGCGTTTAATGTCGATACGCTGACGGTGTCCATTTACCAGGCCTGGTTTGCCTTGTTCTCGTTACCTACGGCGCTGTCGCTTGCGTCGGTGCTTGTGCTTGTCGCTGCGGTGGTGGCGGCCGCCGAGCGCCGCACGCGGCGGCAGCGCGGCTACACGGCCGCCGGGCAACAAGCGCGCCGGGTGCACTTGCACGGCGCCGGCGCTTGGGGCGCGACTGTCGCGCTTGGCACGCTAGCCACTGTGGCGGCACTGGCACCCATCACCCAATTGCTGGTGTGGGCGGCGCAACACGCGAGTGATTTCGACACGCGCTATTGGGCTTTTGCCTCGCATTCGCTGAGCCTGTCGGCCATGGCCGTCGGCTTGCTACTGGCCGGCGCCCTGGCATTAGCAGGCCTGCAAAACCGTGCTGGCCGCGCCGGCCACCTACTCGCCCGCATCGCGCAATCGGGTTACGCAGTGCCCGGCGCTGTGCTGGCCGTGGCCTTGTTCACGCCCTTGGCTGGGTTGTCGAATGCGTTCAACGCAGCCACGCCCGCGGATTGGGCGCCGATCCTTTTACACACCAGTTTGGCGACGGTATTGCTGGCGTACGCCACGCGGTTCATGACTGTGGCCAGCCAGCCCATCGAGGCCGGCCAACTACGCATTACGCCAGCACTGCGCGACGCCGCCCGAAGCCTGGGCCTGCAAGGCAGCCGCTTGTGGGCAACCGTGCACCTGCCCTTGCTGCGGCCAGCCATTTTGGGCGCCGCACTGTTGGTGTTCATCGACGTCATGAAGGAATTACCAATGACCTTGATGACCCGCCCCTATGGCTGGGACACCCTGGCCGTGCGGGTGTTTGAAATGACGGCCGAGGGCGAATGGGAACGCGCCGCCGTGCCCGGCATTGGCATTGTGCTGCTGGGCCTGTTGCCCGTTGCCTGGCTGATGCGCAGCAGCGATCCCAGCGGAGCGACAGATGCGGCTTGAACTCGACGGCGTTGAAAAAAGCTTCGACGGTAAAACCGTGCTGAGTGGCGTGACGCTGACCGTTGCCGATGGCGAGCTGGCGTGCCTGCTTGGGCCCAGTGGCTGTGGCAAAACCACCGCACTGCGGCTGCTGGCCGGTTTCGAGCAAATCGATGCCGGCAGCATTCGCGGCGGCGGCCAGATATTGGCCGACACGCAAACTCATGTGCCGGCACAGCGGCGCAACATCGGCATGGTGTTTCAGGAACACGCGCTGCTGCCGCATCTCAGCGTCGCAGCGAACGTCGCGCTAGGGCTGCGCAGCATGGATGCCAAGGCACGCGCCGAACGCGTTGACGAGACCTTGTCGCTGGTCGGCCTGACCGCCTGGCGTGACCGCTACCCGGCGCAATTGTCCGGCGGTCAATCACAACGCGTTGCATTGGCGCGGTCGCTGGCGCCGCGGCCGAAAGCCTTGCTGCTGGATGAGCCATTCTCGAATCTCGACGTCACCCTCAAGGAGCACCTGCTGTACGAGGTGCGCGACATCCTCCGGCAAGCCGGCATGACGGCACTGCTGGTTACGCACGACCAGCACGAGGCATTTGCACTGGCCGACAAAGTGGGCGTGATCAACGCCGGCGCCATTCAGCAATGGGCAACGCCGTACGACCTGTATCACCGCCCGGCCAACCGCTTTGTTGCCGGTTTTGTCGGCGAAGGCGTGTTGCTGGCCGGCCAGCGTGACGCCGACGGCCGAGTGACAACCGAGCTCGGCTTGCTGCGCGGCGAGCAGGTTGGCACCGAGGACAAAGAGGTCGATGTGCTGCTGCGTCCCGACGACATCATCCACGACGATGCCAGCCCGCTGTGCGCCACCGTGGTGCGCAAGGCTTTCCGCGGTGCGCAAATTCTGTACACGCTGGAACTGGCATCCGGCGCCCGCGTGTTGTCGCTGGTGCCCAGCCACCACAACCACCGCATGCATGAGCCGATTGGCATTCGCCTGGCGACCGATCACGTGGTGGCGTTTGCGCGACACCGGGTGGAACGCGGTTGAACGGTTCCCGAACCTACTGACACTGGCGCAGCGCACCGGCCCTCATCCGCCCTCCCTCATCCGCGCTTCGCGCACCTTCTCCCACAGGGAGAAGGGAAATAGGTGTGCTCCCCTCTCCCGCATGGGAGAGGGGCTGGGGGTGAGGGAAGCGACCAATGGCTTAACGCCGTTGGCTCACCCGTACCGACGAGGCACTTGGTCAACCAGCGTCGGCATGCGTCATCATCGTCGCGTTCATGTCCACAGCGCGTAATTTCCCAACCAAGTCGTGGCCGATTGCGGCTTGTAGCTTGTGCCACAGCTTGGGGTGACGCTGCGACAGACGATCGAGCTGCGCCCGCGTCCAGTAGCGGCAAGTCATTGGCGCATCGACCTCGACATCGGCCGAGGTCGGCTCCAGGGTCAGAAAGCTCATCTCGGCAACAAAGGCGCCGCGGCCCAGCCGCGCCATCTCGTTGCCGCGCACACGGATGACCACCTCACCATCGGCGATCAGGTAAAGCCGGTCATTGGCTTGGTCGGCGGCAATCAGTTGGCCGTTGTCGAGGCGCTGCTCGGTGGACAGATTCCACAAGCGCAAGAACTCCGAGCGGCGCATCAGCCTGAAGCGTGCCTGATACAAAGTCTCGAGGCCATCGGGCAAGCGCACCTCGCGCCGCTCGCGCCAAACCAGGGCGCTTTGCGCCGCATTGATGATGACGAACAAAGCATTCCACACTGCGGCATTGAGCACGCCGCTTTGCACCGCAAACACGCACAGGCATAGCTGCCCGGCCATCAGGATCACGCGCAACCAGAGGATGTCGCGCGTCAGCAAGGCGGCCAGCATTAGCCCGTAGCCAATGTTTACCCACACCGATACTTCGACTCCGCTCATCGTGCGCTGTCCAATCCCCGATCCCACGGGCGGGCAAAAACGCCCACCCGGCACCTACGCATTCTACCCATTCACTGCGCAAGCAAACAGCACCGGGCTTAGCCGCTATACAGCAACAACTGCCTCACTAAGCCTAGCTAAACAACTGCCGCTGTTAGCTTTTTTAAGATACCCACAAAAGCTGTGGAAAACTCTGTGGACAGTATTGGGGCAAGCCGGCCGATTGCCCATAATTACTGGCCTGATACCGCGCCGGTCAATTTGTAACCAATCTGAAATTATTCTATAAATTCAGTTGCTTATGAATGCATCGGTTCTATTTGCAGATTTTTTTAATTTTTTATCTACATTCAAGAATGTTGCACTGCGGCATGTGCATAACTGAGTGTCTTGTCAGTTTGCAGCAATGGCACGAGATCACGGGCTTTGCGGCAGATTCACCGACCACAGCGCACCACCTTGGTGCGCATGCTGCACGCGTCCAGCACGCGTAAACTGGCTCGATGAGCAGCACCAAGCACCCGCCCCCACCCACCGTGTTGTGCCTGTCCGGGCACGACCCCAGCGGCGGCGCCGGCCAGATTGCCGACGTGCAGGCCATCACCGCCCAGCGCGCGCATCCGGCCCTGGCGATTACCTGCAACACCGTGCAAGACACCGTCAATGCGCGGCGCATCATGCCGGTGCCGGTCGCCGATGTGATCGCCCAAGCCGAGGCAGTGCTGGCGGACCAGCCGGTGGCGTGCATCAAACTCGGCCTGCTGGCCAGCCGCGACATTGGCGACGCTGTGGCAAAGCTGTTGGCCAAACATGCAGGCATTCCGCTGGTGATTGACCCGGTGCTGGTGGCGTCGGGTGGGGGCACACTGGCCGACGCTGCACTGCGCCCCCTGCTTGCCGGCAAGTTGGCTGGGCGGGCGAGCATCCTGACACCCAACACCGACGAGGTGCTGGCGCTGACCGGCGCGCCGACAGCGCGTGCCGCGGCGCATGATTTATTGGGCGTTGGCGCCCAAGCCGTGCTGGTCACCGACGGCGATGGCAATGGCGCCACCGTCAACAACCAATTGTTCCTGTCCGATGGCACGGCAACGGCTATCAAAGTGCCGCGGCTGCCGGGGCGTTTTCATGGCTCGGGCTGCACCCTGGCGGCGGCCCTGGCTGCGCGCCTGGCCCACGGCGACAGCCTGCACTTGGCGGTACAAACGGCCATCGCTTACACCCAACGCACGCTGGCTGCTGCGTTCTCGCCCGGCAAAGGCCAGGCCATCCCGCTGCGCAACAACTAAGCCATGCGCGGGGTCTATGCCATCACGCCGGCGGCTTGGGCGCAGCGAGACTTGTTGGAGGCGTGCGGCGCGGCACTCGGCGCTGGCATCTGCGCCCTGCAATACCGCGACAAACCGGCGCCTGACTCTGCCACGGCGCATGCGCTACGCGAACTGTGCGCCCGCCACCAAGTGCCGCTGATCATCAATGACGACGTCAGCCTCGCCGCCGCGCTGGGTTGCGGCGTGCATGTGGGCCAAGACGACGCAGCCGTGCCACAGGCGCGCGCTGCACTGCCACCCGAAGCGATTGTCGGTGCGTCGGCCTACGGCGACCCAAGCCTTGCCCAGGCGGCACAAGATGACGGCGCCAGCTATGTGGCTTTCGGCAGCGTGTTCGCCTCGGCCACGAAGCCCGGCGCCAGACGCTGCCCCTTGGCTGTGATCACCACAGCCCGCGACACGCTGGCGGTGCCCATTGTTGCCATTGGCGGCATCCACGCCGGCAACGCCGCCCAGGTGTTCGCTGCCGGCGCCGATTGCGTGGCGGTGGTCGATGGCATCTTCGGCCAAGACGATCCGGCGGCGGCTGTGCGATCCTTGCGCGCCGCTTACGACGCGGCCGCAGCCTAAGCCACATTTCAGCCCAAGCATGAATCAATCCGAAACCCTGTTCGAGCGCGCCCAGCGCGTCATCCCCGGCGGCGTCAATTCGCCCGTCCGTGCCTTCAAAGGCGTAGGCGGTACGCCGCGCTTCATCCAGCGCGCAAAAGGCGCTGTCATCTGGGATGCCGACGGCGCCAGTTACATTGATTACGTGGGCAGTTGGGGGCCGATGATTCTGGGCCATGCCGACGACACCGTGATCGAAGCGGTGCGCAATCAAGCCGTCAACGGCTTGTCGTACGGCGCCCCCACCGAGCTCGAATGCGAACTCGCCGAGTTGGTGTGCGAGCTGGTGCCGTCGATGCAGCAAATCCGCATGGTCAGCAGCGGCACCGAGGCCACCATGACCGCGATTCGCCTGGCCCGCGGCGCCACCGGCCGCGATGCCTTCATCAAGTTCGAGGGCAATTACCACGGCCACGCCGACACCCTGTTGGTGAAGGCTGGCAGCGGCATGCTGACGCTGGGCGTGCCGACGTCGCCCGGCGTGCCGGCCGACTTCGCCAAGCACACGCTCACTGCCACGTTCAATGATCTGGACAGCGTCGAGGCCCTGTTCAAGGCCAAGCCCGATGGCATCGCCGCCATCATCGTCGAGCCAATTGCCGGCAACATGAACTTCATTCCGCCGGTCGAGGGCTTCCTCGAGGGCTTGCGCGCGCTGTGCGATCAATACCGCGCGCTGCTGATTTTCGACGAGGTCATGACCGGCTTTCGCGTTGCCCTCGGCGGCGCGCAGGCCATCTACGGTGTCACGCCCGACCTGACCACATTAGGCAAGGTTATCGGCGGCGGCATGCCGGTGGGCGCGCTCGGCGGCCGGCGCGACGTGATGCAGCATTTGGCGCCGGTCGGGCCGGTGTATCAAGCCGGCACCTTGTCGGGCAATCCGCTGGCAATGGCGGCTGGCCTGGCGACGCTCAAGCAAGTGGCGCAACCGGGTTTTTACGACGAGCTCGGCGCCACCACGCGCGGCCTGATCGATGGCTTGGTGGCCGCGGCACGCGCCGCTGATGTGCCCATGACCGCAGCCTGTGCCGGTGGCATGTTCGGCGTGTTCTTCTCCGACCTCGACCGCGTGACAAGCTTCGAGCAAGTCACGGCCTGCGACATGGAGCGGTTAAAAGCCTTCGTCCACGGCATGCTGGAT
>JAAFAL010000177.1 GCA_018222345.1 bacterium | reverse complement strand
CAGGTCGTGGTGCCGCTGCCCGACGTGCGCGGCCGTGAGCAGATCGTCAAGGTGCACATGCGCACCGTGCCGCTGGCCGACAACGTCAAGCCCAGCATCATTGCGCGTGCCACGCCGGGCTTCTCGGGTGCTGACCTCGCCAACTTGGTCAACGAGGCGGCGCTATTTGCCGCCCGTGCCAACAAGAAGCTGGTCGATCAGGACGATTTCGAACAGGCCAAGGACAAGATCATGATGGGCGCCGAGCGCAAGTCCATGGTGATGTCCGAAGACGACAAGCGCATGACCGCCTATCACGAGGCTGGCCACGCCATTGTCGGCCTAACCGTGCCTGAGCACGACCCGGTTTATAAAGTGACCATCATCCCCCGCGGCCGTGCGCTGGGCGTGACCATGTTCTTGCCGGAAGATGACCGCTACAGCTACAGCAAGCAGCGGCTCAATAGCCAGATCTGCTCGCTGTTTGGTGGGCGGTTGGCGGAAGAATTGATCTTCGGCCCTGATGCCGTGACCACTGGCGCCTCCAACGACATCGAACGCGCCACCGACATTGCCCGCAACATGGTCACCAAGTGGGGCCTGAGCGACAAGATGGGCCCGCTGACCTACAGCGAAGACGATGGCGAGGTCTTCCTGGGCCGCAGTGTCACCCAGCAAAAGAACGTGTCGGACGAAACCGCCCACGCCATCGATGCCGAAATCCGCACCATCATCGACAAGAACTACAAGCGTGCCAAGGAAATCCTGGTGGAGAAGATGGACATTCTTCACGCCATGACCGACGCATTGATGAAGTACGAAACCATCGACGCCGACCAGTTGGCCAAGCTGATGGCAGGTGAAGAGCCCGGCCCGCCTGCCAACTGGCAAGAGCCGACTGATTCGGATTCGCCGTCAGGCCCGTCAGCCGGTGCAACCGCCGACGATGCGAAGACCGACAAGTCTGACAAGCCCAGCGGTGGCACGGTCGGCGGACCGGCCAGCCAACACTAATCAAGCCCCATCTTTAAACGGCGTCGTACTTCCGGCGCCGTTTTCAATTGCGCCCATGAGCAACCCGCTGCAATCATTGTTGGACTCTGGCCGGCCGCTGGTCATGGGCGTGCTCAATACCACGCCAGATTCGTTCTCTGATGGCGGCGAGTTTGTCGATGCTGCGGCGGCGGCGCGGCGAGCCGAGCAAATGCTGGAGCAGGGCGCCGACATCATCGACGTTGGTGGCGAATCGACTCGCCCTGGCGCCGATGACGTGGCGGAGGCCGACGAACTCGCGCGGGTGATTCCCGTCATCCAAGCCATTGCGGCTGAACATCCAGATACCGTCATCTCCATCGACACCAGCAAAGCCGCGGTCATGCGCGCGGCGGTGAGTGCCGGCGCCAGCCTGATCAACGACGTCAACGCCTTGCAAGCGCCAGGCACCCTGGCGGCAGCAAGCAACAGCGGTGCGCACGTCTGCTTGATGCACATGCAAGGCCAACCGCGCACCATGCAGCAGGCGCCAACGTATGGCGATGTCGTGAGCGAGGTTGGGGATTTTCTGCGGCATCGCGTGGCCGCGTGTGTCGATGCCGGTATCGAACGGAGTCGCTTGTTGCTTGATCCAGGCTTCGGGTTTGGAAAAACGCTGCAGCACAATCTGGCCTTGATGCGCGGGCTGCCGCAACTGGCCGCGCAACTACAGTTACCGCTGTTGATCGGCGTCAGTCGCAAATCCATGTTGGGCGCGTTGCTGGATCAACCTGATCCCAAAAAGCGCTTGCATGGTGGTGTGGCAGCGGCAACAGCGGCTGTACTGTGGGGCGCCCGCATCGTGCGCACACACGACGTTGCCGAAACACGCGACGCCTTGCGCGTCACCGCCGCCTTGACCGCCGCAGGCGACACTGGCCCAAAGCCGTCATAATAGGCGCATGACAACCCAAGAACGCCGCTATTTTGGCACCGACGGCATGCGCGGCCGCGTCGGTGACGGCAACATGACCCCGGACGTGGTGATGAAGCTGGGCTGGGCCACTGGCCGCTATCTGGCTGAGCACCTCGAAGACGAGGTGCGCCCACGCGTATTGATCGGCAAGGACACGCGCCTTTCCGGTTATCTGTTCGAATCGGCCCTGGAGGCCGGCTTGGCAGCAGCGGGGGTTGATGTGTATCTGCTAGGCCCCATGCCAACCCCGGCAATCGCCTATTTGACGCGCACCTTTCGCGCGCAGGCTGGCGTGGTCATCAGTGCCTCGCACAACCCGCATTACGACAATGGTGTGAAGTTGTTTGGTGGCAATGGCCGCAAATTGCCGGATGCTGATGAACTGGGCATAGAAGCGCTGATGGAGCAGCCGATGCGCTGCGTTGCGCCTGCCGATGTCGGCCGCGCCAAGCGCATTGAAGATGCGGCCGGGCGCTATATCGAGTTCTGCAAGGGCACCTTCCGGGCCAAACGCCACACACTGGCGGGCATGCGCATCGTCGTTGATTGCGCCAATGGCGCGACTTACCACGTCGCCGGCGCCGTGCTACGTGAATTGGGCGCGCAAGTTAGCGAAATTGGCGTGCGCCCTGACGGCTTCAACATCAACCAAGGCTGCGGCTCCACTGATCTGGCGATGTTGCGCCAGGCAGTGCAAGAGCAGGGCGCCGATGTCGGTGTCGCCTTAGATGGCGACGGCGATCGCTGCCTGATGCTCGACCACACTGGCGAGCCCGTTGACGGCGACCAATTGTTGTTCGTGATCGCGCAGTGCCGCCATGCCAACAACAAGTTGCATGGGCCTGTCGTCGGCACGCAAATGAGCAACCTGGGCGTCGAACTGGCGTTCAAAGCGCTCGGCATCGAATTTTTGCGTGCCAAAGTCGGCGACCGCTACGTGATGGAAATGCTGGCAGCGGAGGGCGGTATCCTCGGCGGTGAATCATCGGGCCATGTGCTTTGCCTGGACCGCACCAGCACCGGCGACGGTATCGTGACTGCCTTGCAAGTGCTGGCGGCCATGTGCCGCAGCGGCAAATCGCTGGCTGAGCTGGTCGAACCTGTTTCGCTGTGCCCGCAAGAGCTGATCAACGTGCGCGTCAGCAGCGACGCCAAATCAATCATGCGCGACAAGCGCGTGCTTGAAGCCACAACGTCGCTGGAACAATCCTTGAACGGCAAGGGCCGGGTGCTGCTGCGCCCATCGGGCACCGAGCCGCTAATCCGAGTCATGGTCGAGGGCACCGACCGCAAGGCTGTAAACGCCGGCGCGCGCAGCTTGGCCAACGTGGTCGAAACCGTCGCCAACACTGTTTAATGGGAATATCGAGATGACTGAATCACGCAAGCGCATTGTTGCCGGCAACTGGAAAATGCACGGCGACATGGACTTTTCCAGCGAATTGGCTGGCGCAGTCGCCGCGGGCGCCAGCGACTATGAGCACATTGGTGTCGCACTGTGCCCACCGTTTCCGTATCTGGCCGCTGCAGCCGAAGCCGTAGAGGGCACGCATATCCACGTCGGTGCACAAGATGTTGCCGCGCAATCCGGAACCGGTGCCTACACCGGCGAGGTCAGCGGGCAAATGCTGCGCGACGTCGGCTGCTGGTATGCGCTAGTCGGCCATTCAGAGCGGCGCAGCCTGTTTGGTGACACCAACGCCGTGGTCGCAGCCAAATACCAGGCCGCACGCGAAGCCGGGTTGGTGCCAATTCTGTGCCTGGGTGAAACGCTGGACGAGCGCGACGGCGGGCAAATGGAGTCCGTGCTCGCCGCACAATTGGATGCCGTCATGGGCGACGACGCCGATGTGCTCAGCGACGCCGTGATTGCCTACGAGCCGGTCTGGGCTATCGGCACAGGCCGCACGGCCACACCCGAACAGGCCCAAGCTGCACACGCGTTTATCCGTGGCCGAATCGCCACCAAGAGTGATACAATCGCGCGTCATTTGCCGATGCTGTATGGCGGTAGTGTCAAACCCGCCAACGCTGCCGAATTGTTCGCCCAACCCGATGTGGATGGCGGGCTGATTGGCGGCGCTTCGCTGAATGCCGAGGACTTCCTCGCCATTTGTGCGGCTGCAGCGGGCTAACTCTTAAACGTAAGAATTTCAGGCAACGCGATATGTACACCGCGCTGGTAGTGGTTCAGGTGATCCTGGCCATTTCAATTATTGGTTTGGTTTTTCTGCAGCAGGGCAAGGGTGCCAACGCAGGCGCAGCCTTTGGCAGTGGCGCTTCGGGCACCGTGTTTGGTGCGCAAGGCTCGGCCTCGTTCCTCATCCGCGCAACTTCTTTTTCAACGTCTTGGTTCTTTTCCGTAAGCCTGGGTTTGGCCTACATGGTCACCGAAATGGCGCGCGGCGATAGCT
>JAAFAL010000176.1 GCA_018222345.1 bacterium | reverse complement strand
GTCCGGCGGCGCCTCGCTGAGCAGGTCGGCTCCGGCCGGGATGCCATCACCGTCGGCATCTGCCGCAAAACCCACGGCTTTGACCTGCGCGCCGGGCTGTGAGTTCGGGCATTGGTCGATCACGCGATATGGCGCGCCGTTGAGCGTGCCAATGCGTCCGCCGCCAAAGCTGCCTGCAGTTCCGGCTGCGCCTGTCGCGCCACTACCGCGTGAAGCATCCGACGAACCGTCACCGTCACCGCTGGCGGCGCTAGTCGTCTCGCCGTCAATCTTCGTGCCAGTCGGCACGCCATCATTGTCGTCATCCAGCGCGCAGCCCTGTGCGTTAACCAACAAGCCTTTCGGGGTTGATGGGCACTGGTCCTGGCTGTCAGGCACGCCATCGCCGTCGGCATCCAGTGGGCAGCCGTCCGGGCCGACTTGCACGCCAGCGGGCGTGTTCGGGCAGTTGTCCTTGTTGTCGGGCACGCCATCACCATCGCTGTCCAGCGGGCAACCTTTGGCATCGACTGCAACGCCGTCCGGCGTGTTTGAGCAGGCATCCAGGCGGTCAGGCACGCCGTCGCCGTCGGCATCGGGCTCGGCAATCGGGCTGACAACATATTTGAAGCCCAACCCAAGATTGTGGGTGGCATATTCGGTGACCAGCGGGTTGACGCTAGTGCGGAATTCCGGATCGTCAGTGGCGAAAAAGCGGTAGTCCAGGCTCAACGTCGCCAGTTCGCTCAGCGCGTAACTCAGGCCCGCGCCGCCCTGGTATGCAAACACGGTGTCGCTGTCGTCCACCGACGACTGCCCGCCGACGCCCAGGTTGTCGATATCGACGCGCGCCACGCCAATGCCAGCGCCGATATAGGGCGACACAACGTGGTGCTTGAGGAAATCAAACCACACGTTGCCCATTAGGCTGCTGCTGCTAAAACTGCCATCGGCCGGCGCTGTGCTGCCGTTTGCGTCGCCAAAGCCTTGCTGCAGGTCGAGCGACTCGTAGTCGTTCTCGCGATAGCGCAGTGCGGCTTCCGGCCGCAAGCCGCCGGGGTAGGCCACGCCAACGGTCAGGCCCAGGTTGAAACCATCGTCGTAGCGGCTTTCGAAGCGGATATCTTCGCCGGGCGTGACCGTCGGGTCGCTGCCTGGCGTTGGCAGCAAGGTCAGCAGGGGTAGCCCCGGAAGCAACAAAATTCCACCAGCCGGGTCACCGGCCATGGCCATCGCATCGCCCTGCGATTCGTTGTCGGCATCCAGCGCGGCTGTCGCACCCGCCTCAATCCCGAAATACCAGCCATCTGCAGCCACCGCGGGCTGCGAACTCGCGGCCAGCGCGCTCACGGCAGCGGCCAGAACAAAACAAGAAATGCGCATCAGTCGGCTCCCTGAAAAAGAACATCAATAAGTTCGATTGCAAGGCCGCTGGCATTCCCCCCCTTAGCGGTACGGCTCTTTGACGAAGATTTTATGCATTTTTCACGACGACGTAAGCCGAACGAACACAAAAACGCCCAGCATGGTCAGGCCGATCGCGAGCTTGGCCGCTGTACCGATGAGCAAACCAACGGTGGCGCCGATGCCCGCCCGGCTGGCGGCATCGAAGGCGCGGCCCGATGCAAGCTCGCCAGCCACCGCACCCACGAAAGGCCCTAACAATAAGCCGATCAGGCCAAAAAAGATGCCGACGATGGCGCCGATCAGCGCCCCGGTAACCGCCCAGCGCGACGCGCCGAAACGCTTGGCGCCGAGCGCGCCAGCGATGAAATCCAGCGCCACGGCGAGCACTGTGAGCACGCCCAAAAACACGAGGGTCTTTGTTCCCACGAACACATACTGTTCAGCAAATGCGGCTAACCACAGCCCGACGAACAATAATGGCGGCCCCGGAATGGCCGGCAGCACCAGCCCGACCAGGCCGGCCAGGATGCACAAAATCGCCCCCGACCAGATCAGCAGGTCAAGCCACGGCAATGTCAGCCAGTCAGCCATACGCTATTAGCTAATCACGCCCGGTCAGGTGTGCACCAAGGCGCAGGCGTAGCGCGTTGAGCTTGATGAAGCCCTCGGCATCGGCCTGGGTGTAGGCGCCGCCGTCGTCCTCGAAGGTCGAGATATTGGCGTCGAACAGGCTGTCGGAATCCGACATCCGCCCCAGCACCGTGACATTGCCTTTGTAGAGCTGCAGCCGCACCTCGCCGTTGACCGGTTTTTGCGACTGGTCGATCAGCCCCTGTAGCAGCTTGCGCTCGGGGCTCCACCAATAGCCGTTGTAGATCAACTTGGCATAGCGCGGCATCAGCTCGTCTTTCATGTGCGCCACTTCGCGATCCAAGGTGATGGACTCGATGGCGCGGTGGGCCTTGAGCAGGATGGTGCCGCCGGGTGTTTCGTAGCAGCCGCGGCTTTTGATGCCCACGTAGCGGTTTTCGACGATGTCGATGCGGCCGATGCCATGCTCGCCGGCCAAAGTGTTGAGCTGGGCAAGCACCTGGAACGGTGTCAAACGCTCGCCATCGATGCTGACAACATCACCGTGCTCATAGCCCAGGGTGATTTCTACCGGCGTGTCGGGCGCTTCAATGGGATCGGTCGTCCACAACCACATATCCTTGTTGGGCGGCGTCCAGGGGTCTTCCAACTCGCCGCCTTCGTAGCTGATGTGCAGCGCATTGGCGTCCATGGAATACGGACTGCCGCCATCCTTTTTCTTCTTGATCGGGATGTTGTGCTCGGCGGCGTAGGCCAGCAGCTTTTCACGGCTGTTCAGGTCCCAGGTGCGCCACGGCGCGATCACGCCAAGCTCGGGCTTGAGCGCATACACGCCCAACTCGAAGCGCACCTGGTCGTTGCCCTTGCCGGTGGCACCGTGGCTGACGGCGCCAGCCCCAGTTTCATCGGCAATCTGGCACAGCCGCTTGGCAATCAGCGGCCGTGCGATAGACGTGCCTAACAGATACTCGCCCTCATAAATCGCGTTGGCGCGAAACATGGGCCATACGTAGTCACGCACGTATTCTTCGCGCAAATCCTCGATGAAGATTTCTTCCACCCCCAAGGCTTCGGCCTTGGGGCGCACGGCATCGACTTCCTCGCCCTGCCCGAGGTCGGCGGTAAAGGTCACCACCGGGCAATTGTAAGTGTCTTGCAGCCACTTGAGGATGACCGAGGTGTCCAGCCCGCCGGAATAGGCGAGCACGATCTTGCTTGGAGACATGACGTAAGTGTGCGGTTTGAACTAGGCGTCTATAACGCGGGGCGCGGATTATAGACGCTAGCGACAGACTGAACCGCGCCGGCAGGCTGTTGGCCCGAATGTTTCACGTGACCGCTTGTTCCGGCTTGTAAGCTCATGATTGTATTTATCAATCTGGGATTCGTTGAAAACTAGTTTGTACGGGCGCCGCGCTTGCACAGCATCTGGCTTGTCTCGGCCGCCCTGGGCTTGCTCTTCTTTCCAAACGTAGCTATCGCTACGTTTCTCAGTCCAGAGCGGCGCCCAGAACAACCGATCCTGCGCCAGCTATTGCGCATCACGTGAAACATTCGGGCTAGACTGGTGCGCCTGCCCCATGGGACATGGTTTTGTCCGACCCCGCCCCCCAGCTGGCGCAAGCCAGCGCCCCGTCGCCGATCGCCAGCCGTTTTCGTGGCTTTTTGCCGGTGGTTGTCGATGTTGAAACCGGCGGTTTCAACTGCGCAACCGATGCCCTGCTGGAGATCGCAATCGTCACCGTGCAAATGGACGCCGACGGTCGGCTGAGCCCGCAGGAATCGCACGCCTACCATGTGCGCCCGTTTGAAGGGGCAAACATGGAAAAGGCCTCACTGGAGGTTAACGGCATCGACCCCTTTCACCCGCTGCGCCCGGCGCTAGGCGAGTCGGACGCACTGGGGCGACTGTTCAAGATCGTACGCACTGCGATCAAGGACGCCGGCTGCACCAAGGCCGTGCTGGTCGGCCACAACGCCCATTTCGACCTCGGCTTCTTGAATGCCGCGGTTGTTCGCGCAGGCATCAAGCGCAACCCGTTTCATCCGTTTTCGGTGTTCGACACCGCCACCTTGGGTGGCGTGGCGCTGGGCCAAACCGTACTCAAGCGCGCGCTGAGCGCAGCAAAGCTGGACTACAACGACAAGGAAGCGCACTCGGCGCGTTACGACACCGAGCGCACGGCCGAGCTGTTTTGCCACATCGTCAACGCATTTCAGCCCATTTATACTGCGCACAGCGAGTGAACTCGCGGCACTTTGCCGGCAGCAGCGCTGTCACAAATGCTTCAACGGACGGTCACCAAAGAAAAACAGTGGCTACGTAAAGTTCGGCGAACAAGGGGTATCGCTAAATGAATCCCGCGGCCGCGCCGGAGACCTTTCTGGCTCGCTCGCAAGGAACTGAGGAGAGAAATGTGGTGACTCCACATGA
>JAAFAL010000175.1 GCA_018222345.1 bacterium | reverse complement strand
GATCCTTACCAATCCACCCGGTGTGCTGCGCCTAGGTCGACAAGTGAAACCCCAACACGAACATATTGTCACAGGAAACGGCAATGCCCACCAGCGACCGCGCAATGTAGAACAGCCAAACATTCAAATTCGTCAAGTTGGCACTAATGTAGTATTCAGCGATCGTGGCGGAATGGCATAACTCTGCTGTGCAGCTTGCCTTGGTCAGAAAGGTTCTGCCAGCGTCCACCACGGCGATGTCGTTCAGGAACCGCCGGCCGATCAGTACCGAGTAGATAAACTCACTGCGATCGGCCAGGGAAAAATCGACGCTGTGTAGGCGACCATCGAAGCATACGGGTAATTCGATGATGGGGCGTCGGCTGGACGGATCGTCGTGGTCCTTGACGCGGATGTTGCGCTCGACCGGTTTTTCCAGCGCCAGCCGGTGGGTCTCGTCATCCGTGCCCTTGAGCACCAACAAGAATCGCACCCAATCGTCGCCGTCTTTTTCAAAACGCTGGATGTCCTCGGCATGGATCGACGAGGTGTTGGCGCCAGTGTCGAGTTTGGCCTTGGTCTCGATGGCGTCATCTTCAAGCACGGTGATTTTCTCAACCCAGCCGGCGATGACCTTGCCAGCGGTCTTGCTGCTGGCCAGCGCCGACGTTGACTGGGCGGCACACAACAGCGCCAGCGGCGCCATAAACCACAGCAGCCGCGCTTTCCTGAACATCAACATAATCCCTCCATGGACAAGTTGGTGTAGTTGGGTGGGGCCTTTGGCCCCAGCGAGGCGGCGCATTGTAGCAACCTTGCCAAGCCCGCCGCTGATGTCGTCACACTCGCGCAATCGCAACTATGCGTTAGCATCCGCGGCATGAAAATCACTGATTCACGTCTGGTTCTTGCATCGGCCGCCATCGTTTGGGCAGCCATGGCTCCGGCCGTTGCACAAGACGAGCCGACACCAGAACTGCCGGCTGCAGCGCCAGCACAGCCGGCCGCCGCGTCAACCGAGCCGGCGGTGCGCCAGCCTTACGCCATGCTGGGCGGCGAGGTGCCTGCTGGCGAGCGGCGGCAACTGGCGTGGTCGGCCGGCTACTACTTTGGCGGTGTTGAGACCCCTACGCCGGTTTTGGTGGCGCATGGCGCCGAGCCTGGCCCAACCCTGTGCCTGACGGCGGCAGTGCACGGTGACGAACTGACTGGCATCGAGGTCGTGCGCCGCGTGGTGTATTCCATCGACCCGAAGAATTTGTCGGGCACGGTGATTGGTGTGCCCATCGTGAATATTGCTGGCTTCCAGCGTAACTCCCGCTATTTGCCGGACCGCCGCGACCTCAACCGCCACTTCCCAGGCTCGCCCACCGGCAGCTTGGCGTCGCGGGTGGGCTATTCGTTTTTCACCCAAATCATCCAGCGCTGCGATCGCTTGGTTGATTTGCACACCGGCTCGTTCCATCGCACCAACCTGCCACAGTTGCGGGCCGACCTGGCTGATCCCGACATTCTGGAGATGACCAAGGGTTTCGGCGGTATTGCGGTGCTGCAATCAGCGGGCGCCAAAGGCACGCTGCGCCGCGCAGCGGCCGAGAGCGGCATTCCGGCAGTCACCATCGAGGCTGGAGAGCCGCTGCGGCTGCAGCCCAGCGAGGTTGACGAGGGCGTCAAGGGCATCGAAACCTTGATGCATCGACTGAACATGGTCGAGCGCAATCGCTTGTGGCCCGACCCGCAACCGGTGTTTTACGAGTCGCGCTGGGTGCGCGCTAACCGCGGCGGCATCTTGCTGGGGCAGGTGGGTTTGGGCGAGCGCGTACGCGTCGGGACCTTGCTGGGTACAGTGACCGATCCGGTGACCAATGTGACCTCAAGAATTACATCGCCACACAACGGGCGCGTGCTGGGCATGGCACTGAATCAGGTTGTGATGCCCGGTTTTGCCGCGTTCCGCGTGGGTATCGAAACCACCGAGGAAGCCGCCACCCGCGAAGCCGCAGAACAAAAAGACACCGGCACTGGTGATGAAGCGCCGGCCAGCCCAGCAGGTGATGACACTGAGGGCGAGCTGGACGGCGAGGCGGCCGTGCCCGAGCGCGCGGCGCCCAAGACCCGTGGCGGCAAGGAACCGGTGCCCGTGGGCGACGACGAAGACGAGTTGCAAGAAGCGCCAGTGCGGGGCGAGGAACCGGACGACGACGACGAGTAGATCGGCGGGCCTGTTTGGTGACAAAGGCTTCACGCAGCCGCTGCTTCGGCGGGTGTATGGTCGGGCAGTGAATCTGCCGCGCCGCGGCATTGGTTGAGCTTGGGGAGCCTGCTATGAAGACGTCTGATCTGCTAGTCAAATGCCTGGAAAACGAAGGCATCGAATATATCTTTGGTGTGCCCGGCGAGGAAAACGCCGATTTCATGATGTCGCTGGAGAACAGCAGCATCCGTTTTGTGCTGACGCGACATGAACAAGGCGCAGCGTTCATGGCCGAGGTCTATGGCCGGCTCACCGGCAACCCGGCGGGTTGCCTGGGCACCCTGGGGCCTGGCGCCACCAACCTGCTCACCGGCGTGGCCGACGCCAACATGGACCGCGCACCGCTACTGTGCCTCACAGGCCAAGGCAGCACGCGCCGCGCGCACAAGGAAAGCCACCAGATCATGGACGTGGTGGGCATGTTTGCCCCGGTGACCAAATGGTCGGTGCAGATCACCGAACCCGACTCCGTGCCCGAGATTGTTCGCAAGGCCGTGCGCACGGCCCGCCGCGAGAAGCCGGGCGCGGTGCTGATCGAATTGCCCGAAAATATTGCCAAGGAAGCCGCTGACGAAGCGCCGATCCCGGTGCGCCGGTTCCGCCGCGCCGTCCCGGCCGACAAGATTGTCGATCAGGCCTGGGATCTGCTCAAGGCCGCCAAGTCGCCGGTGATTATCGCTGGCAACGGTGCCATCCGCCGCCGCGCGTCGAACATGTTGCGCGAGTTTTGCGAGCAAACCGGTGTTGGCGTCATGTGTACCTTCATGGGCAAGGGCGCGGTCGATATGGATGCCGACTACTCGCTCTACACCATTGGCCTCGGCCAACGCGACCACATTGTTGACGTGCTCGAGCAGGCCGACCTGGTCATCACCTTGGGCTACGACATGGTTGAATACCCGCCCGCCAAGTGGAATCTGGGCGGCGATCAGTCGAAAGTCATCCATATCGACTTCGAGCCAGCCGAAATCGACCGCGACTACGACCCCGACGTCGAGATCGTAGGCGACCTGGCACACAGCATGTGGATGATCAACCAGCGCATGCAGCGCGATGGTGTGCCCAAGTATGACCTGGACCTGCAACGCAACGTACGGGCACGCATGCAGGCCGAGTTCGAGGAACATGCCAATGACGACACCGAGGGGCTGATCCGGCCGCAAAAAGCCATCTGGGATGTGCGCCAGGCCATGGGGCCGCATGATGTGGTGTTATCAGGCGTCGGCGCTCACAAGATGTGGACCGCGCGCTATTACCAGTGTCACGAGCCGAATACCTGTTTGATTCCAAACGGCTTTTGCTCAATGGGCATGCCGCTTCCCGGTGTCATCGCCGCGCATCTGGTTAACCCCGAGCGCAAGGTGCTGGGCATTGCCGGCGACGGCGACTTCATGATGAACGTGCAGGAGATGGAAACCGCCGCGCGCCTGAACGCCGACGTAAACATGTTGGTTTGGGTGGACGGTGGCTACGGCCTGATCGCGTGGAAGCAAAGCGACGAGTTCAAGCGCCACACCGACCTGGCCTTTGGCAACCCGGACTGGCTCGGCCTGGCCGAGGCTTACGGCTGGCATGGTCAGTTTGTCGAAAATGCCCGCGACCTGAAAGGGGCGCTTGATTCAGCCTTGGCGCACAAGGGGCCGTCGCTGATAGCGATTCCGATCGACTACCGCGAGAACCAACTTCTGACCGAGCGGCTCGGTAAGATTCAGGTGAACAATTAGGGCCTGTTAACAGGCCCTGAACGGAGCAGACCCATGCTGAACAAGCAATATCCGCTGTATCTGGCCAACAGGCCGCAGCAACCCAACACCGACCTCGACGTCACCGACAAGTACACCGGCGAGGTGGCCACCCGCGTGGCGCTGGCCGACGAGGCGATGTTGGATGCCGCCATCGCCGCTGCCGATGCAGCACGCGAGCCGATGGCTGCAATGAAGCCCTACGAACGGCGCAAGGTGCTGGAGCACTGTGTTGAACGCTTCACCGAGCGCGCCGAGGAACTGGCCCAGGCTTTATGCATTGAGGCCGGCAAGCCCATCAAGGACTCGCGCGGCGAAGTCACGCGCCTGATCGAGACCTTCCGCATTGCTGCCTGCGAAACCGAGGCCGACATCGGCGCGGTGATGCCGCTGGCCAATGCCGAGCGCAGCGCGCAGTACAGCGGCATGTACAAGCCGTGTCTCGTATACACCTCGCCGAGCCCCCGAGACGCGGAGCGATGTCGCACTCCGTCCTCCTGTCGAAAAAAACAACCCAGCCGTCGGCGCCTGTG